>NZ_CP054925.1:9736432-10045540 GCF_013364075.1 Amycolatopsis sp. Hca4 | reverse complement strand
GGCGACACCGCCAAGGGGCGGCATTTTTCTCAACCGATCAAGAGCGTGACACCGCCGCGGGGCGACCGGCTGCCGCGGACCGGCGACGCCAGCGGGAAGCCGTCGGATCCGAGTGTCCACATCGGACTTTCTGTCACCCGGGCACAGCCGCCCGGCGGCCGGATCGGACCGCTTTTGCCGGGCCGCGGCCCCGGGTGCGACAGTCGCTTTCCCCGGCGGCACTCGCCTGCACCGACGTCGACGTGTCGGTGGCCCGCGGCACCTTCGAACCGGGCGCACTCGGCCTGTTCGTGGGCGACGCGGTCCACGCGGCCGTGCAGAGCCGGCTGCAGCCACGCTCGGTGAGCAGCTACGCGGTGAACCACCCGGCCGACCTCAGCGAACCGGCCTCGGTCCAGCAGGGCAACCGCGACCTGGCCGACCCCGTCACGAGCCAGGCCGCCGCCTGCCCCCGGCAGCGCTTCGTGCCGGCCGGCTACTCCCAAGGCGCCAGCGTGGTCGACAACTCGATCGGCACCAGCTGCGGTCCTCTGTGGACCACCAGATCCAGTCCACAGAGGACGCCAGCGAGCTTTCACCCTGGTTCGCGGAGGCGTTCCCGCACCTCGGCGGCGTCCGGCATCCCCAGCGCCTCGTAGATCGGGAGGGCCTCCGCCCACCTCCGGCGGGCCTCGGCGGCCGCGCCCTCCCTCGCGTGCGCGGCCGCCATCCCGTCGAGCGAGTGCGCCTCCTGCTCGCGGTCCTCGATGGCCCGGGCGTGCGTCAGGGCCTGCTGGTGGTAGCCGAGCGCTTCGGTGGTCCGGCCGGCCGCGCACGCGACCCGGCCCTGCCCGTTCAGCGCCGTGCATTCGAGCCGCCGGTCGCCGAGCTTGGCGGCCAGGGTCTGGGCCTGCTGGTGCGCGTCGCCCGCTTCGGGGTACCGGTCCATGCGTTCGTACGCCGTGCCCAGGTTGACCAGCACCTCCGTTTCGCCGACCGGGTCGCCGATCTCCGAAAACACGGCAAGGGCCTCGTGGTGGTGTTCGAGCGCTTCGGCGTGCCTGCCCCACCGCGAGGCGATCCGGCCGAGGTCGGTGTGCGCGACGGCTTCGGCCGCGCGGTCGCCGATGTCGTGCAGGATCCGCAGCGCCCGCTCGTGGTGGTCGTGGGCCTCGGTCAGCCGGCCGCGGCTCTGCAGGGCGTTGCCGAGGTCGTTGAGGATGCGGCCCTGGCCGACGCGCTGGCCGGTCTCCGCGTAGATCGCGGCGGCCTGCCGGTAGCACGTCACCGCCTCCTCGTGGCGTCCCAGGATGTGCTGCACCTGCCCGATGCTGGCCAGCGCGACGGCTTCCTGGCCGCGGTCGCCGATCTCCCGGCCGATCGCCAGCGCCCGGCCGTAGAGGGCCAAAGCCTCGTGGTGGCGGCGGACGCGGCCTTCGTTGTGCCCCAGCGCGATCAGCGTCCGCACCTCCCCGGCGCGGTCCCCCAGCTGCCGGAACAGCCCCAGCGCGCGCCGGTAGTGGTCGTCGGCGTCCCCGTAGGCACCGGACCGGGCGTGCGAGCGGCCGAGTTCCAGCAGGCCGCGCGCCTGCCCGGCCGGGTCGCCGAGCCGCTCGGCCGCCCAGAGCGCGCGCTGGTGCACCGAGAACGCGTCGGCGTTGTGGTAGCCGACGCTCAGGTACTCGTCGATCGCCCGTGCCAGCTCGACCGCGTACCCGGCGAGCTCGCCGTCCGCGGTGCGCGTGATCGCCACGAGGGTGAGCCGTTCGGTGTCCAGCCACGTCTTCGCGGCGACCGCCGACATCGATCCGGGCCGGTCCGGGCCGCCGTCGTCGCGCCGCCACCGGACGGTTTCCGGGAACAGCGCGTCCATCGCGGCCAGTGCACGGGCGAGGTAGTGCTCGTAGAGGTTCTTCAGCGCACGGCGCCGTTCGGGTTCGGCGAGCTGCCGCTGCGCGCGTTCGCGGGCGAAGGCGCGCAGCAGGTCGTGCATCGTCCAGCGGTCCGTGCCCGACGCCTCCACGAGGTGGGCGCCCTCCAGCACGCCGAGCAGCCGGCGGCCGTCGCGGGCGTCGGCACCGGCCAGCGCAGCGGCCGCTTCGCCGTCGGTGTCGCGGCCGGGGTGCAGGCCCAGCAACCAGAACAGGCGGTTCGCCGCGGGCGGCAGGTGCCGTTCCGACCAGGAGAACACCGCCCGCACGGCGGTTTCCGCGTCCGCCCCGGCGTCCAGCAGGTCCAGCCGGTGCCGCTCGTCGGCGAGGTCCTCGAGCCCGACCCGGCCGCGGCGGGCGACGAGCTCGGCGGCGACCCGCAAGGCCAGCGGCAGCCGGGCGCACTGGACGGCGAGGTCCGCGAGCTCCGCGGGCGCGGCGATCCGGTCGCCGACGAGCCGCCGGAGCAGCGCGACCGCTTCGCCGGGCGCCAGCACGTCCAGCGCGATCCGGCGGGCGCCGTCGCGGGCCACCAGCCCGGCGAGGTCGTCGCGGCTGGTGACGACCACCGCGCAGCCGGGCCCGGCGGGCAGCAGCGGGCGGACGTGCGTGGCGTCGCGGGCGTTGTCGAGCACGACCAGGACGCGCTTCCCGGCGGTCAGGCTCCGGTACAACGCGACCTGGGCCTGCAGCGTGTCGGGCTGCCGGTCGGCGGAGACGCCGAACGCGGTCAGCACCCCGCGCAGCGCCTCCCCGGCCGCCAGCACGCCGCCGGGGTCGAAGCCCTGCAGGTTGACGTAGAGCTGCCCGTCGGGGAACCGGGCGGCGACGCGGTGGGCCCAGCGCACGGCCAGCGCCGTCTTGCCCACGCCCGCCGTGCCGCAGATCGCGAGGACGACGACCTCGCCGTCGATCCCGGCGGCCGCGGCGTCGAGGGCGGCGAGTTCCGGCGCGCGCCCGGTGAAGCCGCCCACCGCGGGCGGCAGCTGGGCCGGCCGCGTCGCCACGGGCACGGGCGCCGTCGGCGCGGCCTGCAGCCGGGGGTCGTGCGCGAGGATGCGGTGCTGGATGGCGGTCAGCTCGGCGGACGGCTCCACGCCGGCGTGTTCGACCAGCTCGTGGCGGGCGCGCCGGAAGGCGTCCAGCGCGTCCGCCTGCCGGCCCGCGCGGTAGAGCGCGGTCATCAGCTGGCCCCACAGCCGCTCGTGCCCGGCGTGGGCCGCGGTCAGGTCCGTCAGCTCGGCGACGAGCTCCCCGCCCGCCCCGGCGGACAGGTCGGCGTCGACGCGGTCCTGGACGGCGTCGAGGCGTTCCCGCACCAGCCGGGTCCGCTCCACCTCGAGGGCGGCGATCCCGTCGAACTCGTCGTAGGCCCGGCCGCGCCACAGGTCCAGCGCCGCCGTCAGCCGTTCGCGGGCGAGCGGGGCCGCGCCGCCGGTCAGCGCCGCGCGGCCGTCCCTGGCCAGCTTCCGGAACCGCACCGCGTCCACGGTGTCCGGTTCGAGCAGGACGTACCCCGGTGCCCGGGTGCCGATCAGCCCGGCGGCCGCCGGCAGCGCCCGCCGCAGCCGGGAAACGTAGGTCCGGACGGTCCGCTCGGCGTCCGGCGGCGGTTCGGGGCCCCAGAGCTCGGAGACGAACAGCGACACGCTCACCGGGCGGCCGGCGTGCGCCGCGAGCAGCGCCAGCATCGCCCGCAACCGCGGCCCGCCGGCGTCGAGCGGGCCGTCGCCGGCGTCGACCTCGAACGGACCCAGCACCCGGAGCTCGATGCCCGGCGCCTGCCGATCCGCCATCCCGGCCCTCCGCACCGCCCCGTTCCGCCGTGCTCAGGACGCACCGGCCCGGCGCGGGGATACGCCGTTGCTCCGAACAGACCAGCCGGCCGCCACACCGCCCGGCGACCCGATGAGCTTAGCGGCACCGCGGATCACCTTGCCAGGAGCGCAACCGCGTCGACTCGGGTCCACAGTGGACGCACCACCAGCACCGGCGGGAACCCGGGTGTGGCATTTAGTCACGATCTATGACTATCATGAATCTTGACCAACTAAGGGAGACCCGAGGAGCTGACGATGTCGGTCATCGAGCTGACCACGTTCACCGTGGCACCGGAGAACACCGAGGCGATGCTGGCCGCGCGCCCGGGCATGGTGGCCGCGTTCCGGGAGGACCGGCGCGGCTTCCTCGCCGCGCGCCTGGTCCGCCTCGACGAGCGGACCTGGCTGGACTTCGTCGAGTGGACCGACGACGCCGCCTGGGACGAGTCGAAGGCCAAGGGCGCCAACCTGCCCGCGATCGGGGCTTTCTTCGCCACCATCGGCGGCCTGGTCGGCGCCGAGCGCGGCGTGCGGTACGACGACGCCGAAGACGGCACCCGGCGGGTCCGGACCGTCGCCTACGGCCCCGAGCCGTCCCAGGTCGGCGAGCTTTACCTGCCCGAAGGCGACGGCCCGTTCCCCGTCGTCGCCGTCCTCCACGGCGGCTACTGGACCGCCATGTGGGACCGCCGCCAGATCACCGACGTCGTCGACGACCTCGTCGGGCGCGGCTACGCGGTGTGGAACGTCGAGTACCGCCGGATCGGCGAGCCCGGTGGTGGCTGGCCGGGCACCTTCCTCGACGTCGCCGCGGCGATCGACGCCCTCGACGGCCTGGACCCCGCCCTCGACACCACCCGCGTGGTCCTCCTCGGCCACTCCGCCGGCGGGCACCTGGCCACCTGGGCCGCCCACCGCGGCGCGCTCCCGCCCGAAGCACCCGGCGCCCACCCGAAGATCACCCCGGTCGGCCTGGTCGAGCTGGCCGGCGCGCTCGACCTGCGTGCCGCGGACGCGGCGGGCTTCGGGAAGGTGCTCGCCGACCCGGACGCCGAGCCGCCGAAGGACGCGCCCGAACCGGCCCGGCCCGAGGTGTGGCCCGCGGTGGCCGACGCCGTCGGCGGCGGGATCGTGCCGCTGCTGGCCGCCGGGCACCACGCCTGGACGTCACCGCTGGAGCTGGCCGGCCCCGGCGTCCCGGTGCTCGCCGTCCACGGCACCGCCGACGAAGCCGTGCCCGCCGAGTGGAGCCGCCGCTACGCGGAGAAGGTGACCGCCGAGGGCGGCACGGCCCGCTACCTGGAGGTCGAGGGCGGCACCCACTTCGACGTCGTCCACCCCGGGCACCCGGTCTGGGCGGAGATCGCCGAGTGGATCCGGGAAACCGTCACCGGGCGGGCTGATCGTTAGGCTGTCCGCGGAAGGCGACGGCGAGGAGCGGCGGATGGTGACCCGGGCGGAACGCAACGCGACGAACCCCGACCTGGGCGTGCTCGCGGGCCGGTTGCTGTTCGCGGTGCAGCGCGAGCTGTTCTCGACGCTGGCCGAGCGGGGCTTCGCCGACCTGAAGCCCCGCCACGGCGCGGTGCTGGCCTACCTCGACCCGGACGGCGTCCGGGCGACCGACCTGTCGAAGCTTTCCGGCCAGCACAAGCAGAACATCGGCATCCTCATCGACGAGCTGGAGTCGCTGGGCTACGTCCGCAGGCTCCCGGACCCGCGAGACCGCCGGGCGAAGCTGATCTGCCCGACCGACCGCGGGCTCGCCCAGATGCGCACGGCGGACGCGATCATGGCCGACATCCAGCGTCGCCACGCCGAACGGATGGGAGCCGCCGACTACGAGCGGTTCAAGCGCCGGTTGATCGACATCACCGAACACCAGCGCGCGCAGTTCGGCGCCGCCGAAGACTGAGCCGCGGCTCCTTTCCCCACAGCCGGATGCGCCGGCAACGCTATTCGCCGGAGAGTTTTCCTTCGACGGCCATCCCGGCGACCATTCCGCCGGCGACGATCAACGGCGCCACCGCGATCGCGGGTGGGAAGGCGATCGCGGCGGCCGTGGCCACCGCGCCTCCGGCGATGGCGCCGAGTCCCATTCCGGGACTGTCCCTGGTCTCGCTCACATCCGGCTTCGGCAGGCTCATCGGGCCGAATTCCATTTCCATGATCCATTTGTCGTCGCTCATGCCACCAGAATATCGCCGCGGAAACCGTTTTCCGGGGATCCATCGGAGTGTTCGAACAGCGGTACCGACAGTGATTCACCGGCTGACCCGAGTCCCGCGACCCGGATTTCCCCGTGCCGCGGACCCCGCGACGGTCACGCACCCTCCGGCGGCACCAGGACTTCGACGGCTCCCCCGGCCTCCCGCACCACCAGCTGCGGCAGCGGTGGCGGCGTCACCGGCAGCTGGTGCAGGACTACCGCACCGTCGACGGCGAACGACGTCCGGTGGCACGGGCAGTTCAGCCGCCGGGCCGGGGCGTCGAGGTTCAGCCGGCAGCCGAGGTGGGTGCAAGTTGCCGACACCCCCCGCACCTCGCCGCCGGTGCGGCGCACGAAGCCGGCCACGGCGCCGAAGTCGAACGGCAGCACGCCGCCCTCGGGCAGGTCGTGGGCCGCGGCCACGGCCCGCCACCGCCCGTTCTCCGGCCGCAGGGTTTCCTCTTCCGGCGGCTCGGCTCCGGACGTCACCAGGTACTCGACGCCCGCACCCGCCGCGGCCGCCACCGCGGCGGCCGAGGACACCTGGATGAACCGGCGCCGGGTGCCGCCCCGCTCCGGCGCCGGTTCCCCGAGTTCCCGCGCGAGCCGGCGGTGCAGCCCGGCCACGAACTCCTCGCTCGCCGCCGCGGCGCCGGGGCGGGCGGCGCGCAGCAGCACCGCGGTCCGCAGCTCGGCCTCGTCGCCCGGACCCGCCGCGAACGGGCGCGGCCGTCGCCGCCGCAGGAGGTCCTTGACGAACCGGCGGACGCCTCGAGTGCTCACGTCTCCATCCCTTCCGCCAGCTGGGCCGCCTGGCGCAACGCCCGGTGCTGCAGCACCTTCGCGTTGCCGACGGTGATGCCGAGCTGCTCCGCCGCTTCCTTGAGCGAACACGCCTGCAGGAAACGCAGCCGCAGGATCTTCGCGTGCCGCTCCGGCAGGAGCGCGAGGATCGCCTCGGCACGGGCGAGGGTGCCCGGGTCGACGGCGCCGGCTTCGAAGGCGGCGACGTCGTGCTCGTCGTCCAGGGTGGTGATCTCCCGGCCGAGCGTGCGCCGCCAGTGCCCGGCCAGCACGGTCCGCGCGGTGGCCAGCAGGTACGCCCGCACCTCGCCCACGCTCGCCGAAACGCGCAGCGGCCGCAACGCCGTCAGGAAGACCTCCGTCGTGAGGTCCTCGGCGTCGGGCCGGTTGCCCACCTTCGCAAACATCAGCCGGTGGACGCGGTCGACGTTGTCGCGGTAGACCGCCTCCCAGTCCGGGTAGACGTCCGGCCCGACCGCGTGCAGCCGCGGACGGGGCGCCGCGCCCGCTTCGTCCTGTTCGGCGCGCTTGCGCCGGAACCGCTGTGCCACCGGCACCGCCCGCCTTCTCCCCGCCGACCGTTCCCGCCACCGAGGGATACGCGCCCGGGTTACGCCGTAACCCGTGACCGTATCGGCAAGCGACCCCTCCGACGACCTGGGAGCGCCATGACCACCACCTCGATGTCGCGCCGGACGCTGCTCGTGACCGGCTGCGCGGCCGCCGCCGCGCTCGCCACCACCGGCCTGCCCGGTCCGGCCACCGCGGCGCCCGCGCGGGCCGGCGGCGCGGACGTCGTCATCGACTGGAACCGGCAGCTGCTGGCCATCGTGCGCACGGCGGGCCTGCAGCCGGCCACCGTGCACCCGACCCGCAGCTTCGCCCTGCTGCACGCGGCCATCCACGACGCCGTCGTCGCGACGACCGGCACCGGACGGCCCTACCTGTTCACCGTCGACGTCCCGGAACGGGCGGCGCCCGAGGCCGCCGCGGCGCAGGCGGCCCACGACGTCCTGGCCGCGCTCTACCCCACCCGGGCCGGCGTGCTGGCGGACCTGCTGGCCGGGCAGCTGGCCGGCGTGACGCCGCCGGCCGCGCGGGAGGCCGGTACCCGGGCCGGGCGGCTCGTCGCCCGGCTGCTGCTGGGCCTGCGGGCCGACGACGGGTCGGCGGCGGTCCCGCCGGTGCTGCCGCCGGGCACCGCACCCGGGCAGTACCGGCCGACCCCGCCGGCGTTCGCCCCCGCCGTGTTCACCCACTGGGCCGCGGTGACGCCGTTCGTGCTCGACCGGGCCGCGCAGTTCCGGCCCGGTCCGTACCCTTCGCCGGGCAGCGCCCGCTACGCGCGTGCCCTGGCCGAAGTGGCCGCGGCCGGCCGCGACACCAGCACGACCCGCACCGCCGACGAGACCGAGCAGGCGCGGTTCTGGGCCGCGCCGATCTGGAACTACTGGAACGAGATCGCCCAGTCGGTCGTCGGCGGCTCGCGCAGCGGCCTGCTCGTGGCGGCCCGGGTGTTCGCGCGGCTCAACCTGAGCTTCGCCGACGCCGTGATCGCCTTCTACGACGCGAAGTACCACTACCGGATCTGGCGCCCGATCACCGCGATCCGGCTCGCCGCCGCGGACGGCAACCCGGCCACCGACGGCATCCCGGACTGGTCGGGCCTGGCGACCACCCCGGCCGACCCGGCGTACCCCGGCGCGCACAGCGTCATCGCGCAGGCGGGCGCGCTGGTCCTGCGCCAGGAGTACGGTCCGCGGTGGCCACTGGCCGTCACCTCCGAAGCGCTGCCCGGCGTGGTCCGGCGGTTTACGTCGTTCCAGGGCGCCGCCGACGAAGCCGGCCTCAGCCGGATCACGGCCGGCGTCCACACCCGGCTCGACCACGAAGCCGGCCGGCAGCTCGGCCACGACGTCGCCGGGTTCGTCCTCCGCTCGTGATCACTCCATTGTGGACATTTTGGCCCCGGGGAGGAGCCGCCGTTGGGCGGTATTCGCCGCTGCCCGGGTGCGCCACGATGTGCCGATGGACGTCCAGCCCGTCCCCTACCCCTTCGGGGACGCCGTGGCCCTGCGGCTGCACCCGCGGTTCGCCCGGTTGCGGAAGGCCGGCGCACCGGTCCGCGTCACGATGCCCTACGGCGGCGACGCCTGGCTGGTGACGGGCTACGAGCAGACCCGGTTCGTGCTGTCGGACCCGCGGTTCTCGCGCGCCGCCGCGGCCGGGGCGGACGTGCCGCGCGGCCGTCCCGGCCTCGAACCGGCGGGCAACCTGCTGGCCATGGATCCGCCGGAGCACCACCGGATCCGGGCGCTGGTGGGCACGGCGTTCACCGCCCGCCGGGTCGAGCTGCTCCAGCCGCGGATCCAGGCCATCGTCGACACGCTCCTCGACGGCGTCGCGCCACCGGCGGACTTCGCGGCGGCGGTGACGTGGGAGCTGCCCGTGCTGGTGATCTGCGAACTGCTCGGCGTACCGGCGGAGCAGCGCCGGATGGTGCGCGAGTGCACCGAAACGCTGGTCGCCTCGGACGTGACACCCGAGGACGTCTCGCAGGCACGCGGAAAGCTGGCGGGCGCACTGCGGACGCTGATCGCACAGCGCCGGGAGCACCCGGCCGACGACCTGCTGACCGCACTCGTCGCCGCCCGCGACGAAGACGACCGCTTGACCGACCGCGAACTGCTCATGCTCGGCGTGGCCCTGCTGACCGGCGGCCACGAGACCACGGCGAACCTGGCCGGCAGCTTCCTGGTCGAGCTGCTGTCCGACTGCGACCGCTGGACGACGCTCGTCGCCCGGCCCGAGCTGATCCCGGCCGCGGTGGAGGAACTGCTGCGCTACGTCCCGCTGTCGACGGTCGCGGACTTCGCGCGGATCGCCCGGGAGGACCTCTCGCTCGGCGGCCAGGTCATCCGGGCGGGCGACGCGGTCCTGGTCCAGCTGGATGCGGCCAACCGCGACGAAGAGGTGTTCCCCTCGGCCGGCGAGCTGGACTTCAGTCGCGCGGTCAACCACCACCTCGCGTTCGGCTACGGCGTGCACCACTGCCTCGGCGCCCCGCTGGCCCGGCTGGAGCTGCGCATCCTGCTGTCGACCCTGGTGCGCCGGCTGCCGGGGCTGCGCCTGGCGATTCCGGCCGAAGGGATCGGGTGGCGTCGGGGCGGGTTGCTGCGGGGTGTCACCAGCTTGCCTGTCACTTGGTAGTACTGGGCCGCTCAAGGCGTCCGGGCTCGGGCAGTGCATCGGGCTCCCACGCCGAAACGAGCAGAATCGATCTTCCAGTACGCTGCCACACCTCATCGCGAAACGACCGAAAGCCAAGAGGGTGGAACAGTGTTCCTTTTCGAGGAACCCGGGAAGTTCGCCGGAAAGTACCCGCGTTTTCCGGAGAACGCCCCCCGATTCACCTTCGTCGATGAGGTCTTCGGCATCTCTCGCGAACTGCCCATGAACTACGTCGAGCGCGACAAGGTCGACAACAAGCTCTTCCTGGCACTGAACCAGAACCACCACATCGTCATCCACGGCTCGTCGAAGCAGGGCAAAACCTGCTTGCGCAAGTGGAACATCAAGGACAAGCCGCACGTGGTCGTGGCCTGCATCGAGATCACCAGCCTCGCGGAACTGAACGCGGCGATCCTGAAGGCGGTCGGGTACCGGGTCGAAAAGTCGAGTTCGACCAGCGTTTCCGGGAAGTCGAAGATCAACGCGAAGGTCGACGTCCACTTCAAGGCACCCGGGTTCGACATGACCACCTCGACGGGCGAAGAATCGGAACGCTCCCGGGAGCAGATCCAGACCACCGAGCCCCTCGAACTCGATCCCGAGGACATCAACGACATGATCCGGGCGCTCGAGTCCATCGAGTTCGACTCCCTGATCATCCTGGAGGATTTTCACTACCTGCCGAGTGTCGTGCAAAAGTCTTTCTCGCGGGCACTGAAGGGCTATTTCGACTACTCGGCCTACCGGTTCGTCATGATCGGCGTCTGGCTGGACGACAACAAACTCCTCAGGTTCAACGGCGATCTGGGCAGCCGGATAGCCACAGTCAACGCCGATCACTGGTCGAGAACCGAACTCGAAGACGTCATAGAGAAGGGTGAGAACCTGATCGGGCTGAAGTTCGAAAGCGACTTCTGCGACTACGTACTGGAGAACTGCCTCGGCAGCGTCTGGGTCGTGCAGCAGGTCTGCTACCAGGCGTGCATCGCCGCCGGGATCATCGGCGACTCCGGACGCGAAATCCGTCCCGTGGGGTCCCTCGAACTCGCCAGGAAGCTCATGCAGGACATCGTGCGCGACCAGTCGAGCAGATCGACCAGCTTCATCGACGGCTTCTCCGCGGGACCGAACGCCGAGCTGGCCGAGATCTACCGATGGGCTCTGTACGCCGTGATCGCCAGCGATGTCGCCCGCCTCGAAGGAGGGCTCCAGGTGGAGGAGATCGTCAACTTCATCGACAGTTTCGGCCTCGGCGCCGGTCCGCGCCAACGGGACCTTCTCGCCGAACTGCCGAACATCGCCGAGTTCCAGATGCACCACCTCGAAATCAGCCCCATCGTTCTCGACTACGACTTCGGCGCCCGCCGGCTGAACGTGGTGGACCGGTCGTTCCTCATCTGGCTGAACGGACAGGACCGCGTCGAGATCCTGCGGGAAGCCGACATGCCGGGCAACTCGCTCCGCCACTGGCAACGTGTCGTGCACGACGTGAAGAACGCCCACCACAAACCGGAATCGGCCACCGTCGGCGCAAGGACACGAGCCGACGAACAGGTGGAACGGCCGACGTAGCCCGCGCCGGGGCGCGTTCCGCTCCGGTCGCCTCGGTTGGATACCCGCTCACCACCCCTGTCGCCGGTCAAAGATTTGCGCTACGGTGACCTGGGAGCGCTCCCAGTCGCGTGGGTCGACCAGCCCGCGACGCCCAGTACGCACCCCTGCTCGCAAGGAGGCGACGCATGGCTCTACGTGCGCGAAAACCGTCCGGTCCGGCACCGCTCCGCACCACCGAACGCCGAGCACTGGCCACCACCCTGCTCGTGGGCCTGGGCTTCCTGCTCCCCGCCCCGGCCGCATCCGCCGCCACCGTGGACACCGGTTCTTCCTACGTGCTCGTCAACCGCAGCAGCGGCAAGGCGCTGGAAGTCTCCGGCGGCGCCACCTACGACGGCGCCCGGATCACCCAGCGCACCCGGGACGACCGCGGCCCGCAGCAGTGGCAGTTCGTCGACTCCGGCGGTGGCTTCTACCGGATCAAGTCCCGGCTCAGCGCGCTCGTCCTGACCTTCCCCTCCACCGCCGACCGGGCCGGGCTGGTGCAGAGCGCCGACGCCGGCCGCTCCGGGCAGCAGTTCCGGCTCGCCGGCTCCGCCGGTGGTGACGTCCGGTTGCTCAACCGGGCCAGCGGCAAGGCCGTCGCCACGTCGAGCTCCGCCGACGGTGCGCGGATCGTCCAGCTGCCCGACTCCGGCGGCGCCGACCAGCGGTGGCAGCTGGTCAAGCTCGACACGACGCCGCCGACCGCGCCCTCGAACCCGCGGGCCTCGGACCTGACCTGCACCGGAGTCGTCTTCTCGTGGTCGGCGTCGTCCGATGACGTCGGGGTCGCCTTCTACGACGTCTACCACGACGGGCAGCTCATGAAATCCGTGCCGGGCACGGACCTCTCGGCCGAGCTGACCGTCGTGCCCGGGGCTTCCTGGGGCCTGTACGTCAACGCGCGTGACGCCGCCGGCAACGTCTCGCAGGCCAGTGCCACCGTCCCCATCAGCGTGCCGCAGTGCCAGGCCGACACCGAGCCGCCCAGCACCCCCGGCGGCGTGACGGCGACCGCGTCGGGCACCACCGTCACCGTGCGCTGGGAGCCGGCCACCGACAACGTCGGCGTCACCGGCTACGAGATCCTGCGCGACGGCACCGTCGCCGGCTCCACCAGCGGCGCGACCTCGTTCACCGACAGCGGCCTGGCCCCGGACACCGGCTACCGGTACCAGGTGCGGGCCCGCGACGCGCAGGGCAACCGGTCGGCCGCGGGCACCGCGGTCGCGGTCACCACCGGTTCTTCGTGCGCCACCGCGTTGTGCTCGGTCACCCGGGTCACCACCGACACCGAGCTGCCGTGGGGCCTGACCACCCTGCCCGACGGGCAGGTGCTCTACAGCCGGCGCGACAGCTTCGAGATCGTCCGGCTCGACCCCGCCACCGGCACGAAAACCGTGGTCGGCAAGATCCCGGACGTCGCGGGCACGGACGGCGAGGGCGGCGTCCTCGGCATCGCCGTGGCCACCGACTTCGCGGCCGACCCGTGGCTGTACGTCATGCACACCAGCTCGACCGACAACCGGGTGGTGCGCGTCCGGTACACCGGCGGCGTGCTCACCGGCACCCCGCAGGTGCTGCTGACCGGCATCCCGCGCAACAAGTACCACAACGGCGGCCGGCTGCGCTTCGGGCCCGACGGGAAGCTCTACCTCTCCACCGGCGACGGCCAGAACGGCGCCTGGGCCCAGGACCTCACCAGCCTCGCCGGCAAGGTCCTGCGGATCAACCGCGACGGCAGCATCCCGTCGGACAACCCCTTCGGCACGGCGGTCTGGAGCTACGGCCACCGCAACCCGCAGGGCCTGGCCTTCGACGCCCAGGGCCGCCTCTGGGAGCAGGAGTTCGGCAACTCCGTCATGGACGAGACCAACCTGATCGTCCGCGGCGGCAACTACGGCTGGCCAGCCTGCGAGGGCACCACGGGCAGCTGCGGGCAAGCCGGCTTCATCGCCCCCAAGCACACCTACCCCGTCGCCGAGGGTTCGTGCAGCGGCATCGCCGTGGTCCGCACCGGCCTCTACATCGCCTGCGAACGCGGAACCCGGCTGTACCGGGCCGAAATCTCGGGCGACAGCCTGACCGACGTCCAGCAGTACCTCACCGGCACGTACGGGCGGCTGCGCACCGTCGAGCCGTCCGCCGACGGCGGCCTGTGGCTGACCACCAGCAACTACGGCGACAAGGACAGCATTCCCTACAACAGCAACGAAAGCATCCTCAAGGTCGTGCTCGGCCGCTGAACCCCCGGCTCACGAAAGGAGAGCCGTGATGGCTCGCAGGACACTCCACCGTCGCAAGTGGACGGTGACGGCGGCGGCGATCGCGCTCGCGGGCGCGGCGGCCCCCGCGGCGGCAGGCACCACCGCGGACGCCCCGTGCACCCCGGGCGCGACCTACGGCTCGCCGCTGCCGGGCCCGTCGGTAACCGCCCGGCTCGTCCGGGGCGGGTTCACCTTCCTCGAAGGGCCCACCTGGGACCGGCGGACGGGCACGCTGCTGCTGTCGGACATGAAGAACCCCACGGGTCCCCAGGGCGTGCAGCCGTCCACGATGCTCCGGTACACCCCGCCGGCCACCTTCGAGACGTTCATCGCCGACGCCGGCAGCAACGGACTGGCGATCAGCGCCGACGGCACGCGGGTGCTCGCCGCCACCCACGACAACCGCACCGTTTCCGCCTACCGTCTGAGCGACCGCAGCCGGACGACCGTCGCGGCGGGCTACCTCGGCCGCGCGTTCAACTCGCCCAACGACCTGACCACCGGCCAGGACGGCACCACCTACTTCACCGATCCCAGCTACCAGCGCGGCAACCGCGCCGACGAGCAGGGCGGGCGGACCAGCGTCTTCCGCGTGCGCGACGGCGTGGTCGGCCTGGTCGACGACACCCTGCCGCAACCGAACGGCGTCGTGCTCTCCCCCGACGGCAAGACGCTCTACGTGGGCGCGACCGGTGCCGACGTGATCATGAAGTACACCGTCAACGCCGACGGCAGCACCGGCAACCGCACGGTGTTCGCGAACATCCGGACACCCGACGGCGCGACCGTCGACTGCGCAGGCAACGTGTACTGGGTCTCCAACGGCGAAGGGCTCGTGCACGTCTTCTCGCCGTCGGGCGCCCCGCTCGGCACCGTCTCCGCCGGCCGCACCAGTACCAACGCGGCCTTCGGCGGACCGGACGGCCGAACCCTGTACGTCACCTCCAGCGTCTCCGGCGGCGGGTACGGCCTCTACCAGGTGCACCTCGGCGTTCCCGGCCACCCGTACTGAAGTCACCCCGCCCCGGACAAAGGAGTTCGCATGGGGACAGCGTTCAGCCGCCGCACCGCACTGGCCGCCGGTGCGGGCCTCACCGCCGGTCTCGCGTGGCCCGGCGTCGCCCACGCCGGTCGAACCGGCGACGTGGGCTTCACGCTCGACGCCGAAACCCTCGACGGCGGCGAGCAGATCACCTCGCTCACGCTCCGGACCGCCCGGTTCGGGCCGATCGAGCCCGCGAGCCTGACCACCGGCACGTTCGGCGTGCACGCGCGGGCCACCAGCCCGATCGACACCGGCGGCCAGGACGTCGGCTACGACCTCGACCGGCCCGTGACCGCCGCCCGGCTCGACCACCGCGGCGACGTCGTGCTCGAACTCGGCCACGCCGAAGGCGCGACCGGCGGCAACACCCTCGGCTACGTGAACAGCCGGAGCCGCAACGTCCGGCTCGACCTGGTCTACACCGTCACGCAGAACGCCCCTCTGCGCCTGCGCAACGGCCGCCCGGTCACCTTCACCTCGTTCACGCAGGGCCGGCTGGGCAACCCCGAAGCCGACGCTTTCGGCTACCACACCTCGGGTTCGGGGATGAAGTACCGGTTGTACTCGCCGGCTTCCGGCCGCGGCAGGCGCCCGTTGATCGTCTGGCTCCACGGCGGCGGCGAAGGCGCTTCCCTGCCCGACGGCTACTACGACAACGAGACGACGCTGCGCGCCAACCGGGGCGCGCTCGGCTTCGCCACCCGGGAAGCGCAGTCGATCTTCGGCGGTGCCTACGTCGTCGTCCCGCAGAGCACGTCCGCGTGGATGGACGACGGTCCCCGGTTCGCGCCGCTCATCCGGGAAATCATCGGCGAGGTGCTCCGCACCCGGCCGGTCGATCCCGGGCGGGTTCTCGTGGCGGGCTGCAGCAACGGCGGTTACATGAGCCTGAAGATGACCACGGTCTACCCCCGGACGTTCGCCGCGTCGGTGCCGATCTGCGGCGTCGTCGCCGCCCGGAAGGCGGGTGACCCGCCGCTGATCCCGGACGCGGAGCTGGCCGCGATCGGCACACCCACCTGGCTGGTCGCCTCCCGCGACGACGACACGGTGGACCCGCAGGCGAACACCGTCCACGCCCACGAGCTCATCCCCCGCTCACTGGTGACGCTCTACGACCAGGTCGTGTGGGACGGCCACCGGTTCCCGGGCCACTGGTCGTGGATCTACGTGGCCCGCAACGACCCGGCCGCCGGCGGCACCCACGTCTGGCAGTGGATGGCGCGGCAGCACCGCTGAAGCGGCCGGGTGTTCCTCACGGAAGGGCGGGCAGCAGCGCGTCGAGGGTGATCGGCAGCTTCCGCACCCGTACCCCGGTCGCGTGGTACACCGCGTTCGCGACCGCCGCCGCCGTTCCGACGATGCCGATCTCGCCGACGCCCTTGGTGCCCATCGGGTTGAGGTGCGGGTCGTGCTCGTCGATCCAGTCGGCGCGCAGGTCGGCGACGTCGGCGTTGGTGGCGATGTGGTACTCGGCCAGGTCGTGGTTGACCACGTGCCCGGTGCGCGGGTCCATCGTGCCGGCCTCGAACAGCGCCATGGACAGCCCCATCGTCATCCCGCCGAGGAGCTGGGACCGGGCGGTCACCGGGTTGACGATCCGGCCGGCCGCGAACATGCCGTACAGCCGGGGAACGCGGAGCTCGCCGGTGTCGGCGTCCACCCGCACCTCGGCGAACTGCGCGCCGAAGGCGTACATCGAGTACTGCTCCTCGGCCGGGTTTTCCGGCGTCTCCGCGCTCGCCTCCGCGCCCTCGCCCGGGTCGGTGCCGAACTTCTCGCGGAACGCCCCGGCCGCCGCGACCACCGCGGCGCCCCAGGACGCCGTGCCGGACGAGCCGCCCGCGACGGTCGCCTTCGGGTAGTCCGTGTCGCCGATGCGGGCTTCGACGTCCGACGCGGGCACGCCGAGGGCGTCGGCGGCGATCTGCGGCAGGATCGTCCGGGCCCCGGTGCCGAGGTCGGCGGCACCGATCTCCACGGCGTAGCGGCCGCCTTCGAAGCGGATCAGCGCCGTGGACCCGGGCGAGCGCTTCGCCGGGTACACCGACGCCGCCACCCCGGTCCCGGTCAGCCAGCGGCCGTCGCGGCGGACGCCGGGCCGCCGATCCCGTTCGCCCCAGCCGAAGCGCTCGGCCCCGGCGCGCAGACAGGCGACGAGGTTGCGGCTGGAGAACGGCCGCCCGTTCTCCGGGTCCCGCTCGGGCTCGTTGCGCACCCGCAGCTCCACCGGGTCCACGCCGAGGGCCACCGCGAGCTCGTCCATCGCGACCTCGGGCCCGAACATCCCCGGGCACTCCCCCGGCGCCCGCATCCACGACGGCACCGGCACGTCCAGCGCGGCGAGCCGGTGGCTGGTGGCCCGGTTCGGCGCCGCGTACATCATCCGCGCCGGCACACCGGTCTGCTCGGCGTACTCCTTGATCCGGGACGTCTGCTCGACGACGTCGACCCGCAGCGCCCGCAGCCGTCCGTCGCGGCCGGCGCCGAGCCGGACGCGCTGGATCGTGGGCGTGCGGTAGCCGGTGAGGGTGAACATCTGCTGCCGGGTCAGCGCGAGCTTCACCGGGCGGCCCGGCACCGCGCGGGCGGCCAGCGCGGCGAGCACGACGTTCGCGTGCGCGGTGCCCTTCGAGCCGAACCCGCCGCCGACGTGCGGGCAGCGCACCCGGATCCGGTCCTCGGGCAGCCCGAACACCCCGGCGAGCGCCGAACGCACCGAGTGGACGCCCTGGGTGGAATCCCAGACGGTCAGCACCCCGTCGGCCCACAACGCGGTCGTCGCGTGCGGTTCCAGCGGGTTGTTGTGCTGCATCGCCGTCGTGTACGTCTCGTCGATGGTCACCTCGGCCCGTTCGAGCTCCGCGTCGGCGTCGCCCTGCCCGGTGTCGGTCGGAAAGCCGGCGTTCACCGAATCCGGCGCGTACAGGTCGGACCGGCCGGCGTCGAGTTCGACGTCGTGCGGCTCGGTGTCGTAGCCGACCGTCACCAGCTCCGCCGCGTGGCGGGCGGTTTCCGGGGTCTCGGCCAGCACCAGCGCGACGGCGGACCCGCGGAAGGGCACCGCGGTGTCCTGCAGCACGGCCAGCTCGGCGTCGTCGGTGCCGGCCAGGCGTTCGGCGGTGAACGGCGTGAGCACCGCCACCACGCCGTCGAGGCTTTCGGCGGCCACGGTGGCGATCCGGGTGCAGCGGCCGCGGCCGACCGTGGCCTGCACCGGGTGGGCGTACAGCGGCCGGTCCGCCGGGGCCTCGAAGGCGTACGGCGCGGTCCCGGTCACCTTGGCCGGGCCGTCGCGGCGGGTGGTCGCGGTTCCGATGGCGTGCGGTTCGAGCAGCTCGGTCACGGGTTCGGCTCCCCTGCGGTCAGCTCGCGCAGCACCGCGGCCAGGGTGCGGCGGACGAGCGGGATCTTGAAGGCGTTGCCGCCGTCGACGCCCTCGAGCGCGCGGGCGCCCGCCAGCTCGGCGGCCGCGGCGGCCGCGAACGCCTCCTCGTCCGGCCGCGCTCCGCGCAGCACGGCTTCCGCCTCGGTGGCCCGCCACGGTTTGTGCGCGACACCGCCGAGTGCGAGCCGGACGTCGTCGATCCGGCCGTCCACAAGGGACACACCGGCGGCGACCGAGACGAGCGCGAACGCGTACGACGCCCGGTCCCGGACCTTGCGGTAGGCCGACCGCCGCGCCCACGGCACGGCCGGCAGGGTGAAGCCGGTGATCAGCTCGCCGTGGGCGAGGACGGTGTCGCGTTCGGGGTGGTCACCGGGCAGCCGGTGCAGGTCCGTGAAAGCGATTTCCCGCTCGCCGGCCGTCCCCGTCACGTGGACGCGCGTGTCCAGGGCCGCCATGGCGACGGCCAGGTCGGACGGGTGCGTGGCCACGCACGACGGGGACGCGCCGAGGATCGCGTGCTGCCGGGTGGCGCCGCCGATCGCCGAGCACCCGGTCCCCGGTGCGCGCTTGTTGCACGGCGTCGTGACGTCCTGGAAGTACAGGCACCGCGTGCGCTGCAACGGGTTCCCGCCGGTGGTGGCCATGTTGCGCAGCTGGGCCGACGCGCCGGCGAGCAGCGCTTCGGCCAGGACCGGGTACCGGCGGCGGACCACGCCGTCGGCAGCCAGGTCGCTGTTGCGGACGCCGGCCCCGACGTACAGGCTGCCGTCGTCGTTCTCGCGGATCTCGCCGGACGTCACGGCGGTGACGTCGACGACCCGGCCGGGCCGGGCCACGCACAGCTTCAGGTGGTCGACGAGGTTGGTGCCACCGCCGAGGAACACCGCGTCCGGGTCCGCGGCCACGGCCCGCACGGCCTCGGCGACGGTGCCGGCCTTGGCGAAGGCGAAGGTCTTCATCGCGACGCCCGGACCGCGGCGACGATCCCGGCGTAGGCCCCGCAGCGGCAGAGGTTGCCGCTCATCCGTTCGGCGATCTCCTCGTCGGACCACTGTGGAGCGCCGCTCACGGGCGAGGTGACGTGGCTGGGGAACCCGTCGGCGAACTCGGCCAGCAACCCGGCCGCCGAGCAGATCTGGCCGGGCGTGCAGTACCCGCACTGGAAGGCGTCGTGGTCGAGGAAGGCCTGCTGGATCGGGTGCAGCCCGCCGTCCCGCGCCAGCCCGGCCGCGGTCGTGACGTCGGCGCCGTCGCAGGTCACGGCCAGGGTCAGGCAGGCGAGCACCCGCCGGCCGCCGGCCAGCACGGTGCAGGAGCCGCACTGGCCGTGGTCACAGCCCTTCTTCGCGACCGGCTCGCCGAGCTGGTCGCGGATGAGGTCGAGCAACGTGCGCCGCGGATCCACCGCCAGCCGGTGCTCGGTGCCGTCGACCCGCACCGTGATCGTGGGTTCGGTTCCGGTGTCTTCGCTCGCCGCCATGACGCCGCCCTCTCGGTGGGATCATTCGGCATACCCGCCGGGAGCGGGACGAAACCGGGTCGCTACGAGGTGATCACCGCGCTCGCCCGGCCCCGGGCCCGGCCGCTGAGCTCGGCGTCGAGGGTTTCCTGGGCGTAGCGCATCTGCTCCTGGTACCGCGGCTCGGCCAGCCGCCGCATGCCTTCCTCCGGAGCGACCGCCTCGGCCACCGCGGTGATCCACCAGATGTTGCCGAACGGGTCGCGCACCCGGCCACCGCGCTGGCCGAAAGCGTTGTCGGTCAGTGCCGTCACCTCGCGGGCGCCCGCCTGCAGGGCGGCGGCGAACGCGACGTCGGCGTCGGGGACGAAGACGCGCAGCAGGGACGGCATCTCCGGCCAGTCGTCGCGCTGGTCGAACGCGAGCACGACGGTGTCGCCGACCCGGATCTCGGCGTGGCCGATGCTGCCGTCCTCCAGCGGCACCCGGCCCAGTTCGACGCCGCCGAAGGCCGCGGTGACGAAGTCCAGCAGCGCACCGGTGTCCGGGGTGACGACCCAGGGGGCGACCGCGGTGTAACCGTCGGGGGTGGCAGTCATCGTGAGTCCCTCTCGCTCGTTGGTGAAACTCACGCTAACGGCGATATAGGACAGTTCCCGTCCGCACGGTCAGGTCGCCGTGCGGGTCAGCTCCGCCGCGCCGAACGACACGTCGAAGCGGTCGCACCACAGGCTCACGCTCGTGTAACCGGCCAGGTCGGTGCCCGCGGGCAGCGGGTAGTTCTGGTTCCCCTTGTTGCCCTTGAGCTTGCCCGCGTCGAGGTGCTTCCCGTCGTCGAAGACGCCCCAGCCGTCCTTGCCCGGTTTCACCGGTGCGTCGGTGAGCCAGACGTGCACGTCGGGGCCGCTGCTCGTCGCGAGGTTCTCCAACCGCAGCACGAGCGAGCCGTCGGCGGCGCGGATCACCCGGACGGTACCCGCGGTCCGGTGCTCGTGGCTGATCAGCGAACCGGCCGCCACCTCGGCCGGCGAGGACGGCGCGGCAGGTGCGGAAGGCGCGGAAGGCGCGGCCGAAGACGGCGGCGCCGAGACCGCGGGAACCGGAAGACTTTCTTCGACCGTCTCGTCCACCCACAGCTGCCACGGCTGGAACCAGTACAGGCCCGCCGCGACGGCGATCAGGCCCGCCACCAGCGCGCCGGCCAACCAGGGCCGGGTCGGCAGGCGCCGCGTGCGGTTCATCCGGTACTCCTCCGTCGTCGAGTTCGAACCGTATTGAACCGGAGAAATCGCCCGGCCGGACTCCCGCGCGCGGTTACCGATCTCTTACGCGGCCGGTTGTGCCGGCCCACCCCGGGGTACGCGGGGCCGATGACCGACAACCGGGATCCCGCGGCGGGCGTGACCGTCCGGCAGTTCACCGACGACCTGCTCGACGCCGCGGCGGACGGTGCCCATGACGAAGTCACGGGGGCGGTGGCCGTCCTGGCCCGCGCCGGTCCGACGCGGGTGGCGGCCGAGGTGGCCGACGAGCTGGTCGGCCGGTGCGCGGCGGCGATCGGCCCGCGGTGGAACGACGCCTTCTTCACGGTCGTCGTCGAAGACGCCGCGGGGAGGGCTGCCGAGGTCGAGCGGCTGCCGCCCGGGCCCCGGGCGGCGTTGCGCGCGCTGCTGGCGGCGCTCAACGACGACCAGCCGAGCCGGGACATCCACATCGAGCTGGCGACGCGCGGCCGTCCGGCTGATCTGGTCGCCGTGTTCACCCACCTGGTGGTCTGGTACCTGGAACTGTCCGGCCCGGCCGACTTGCCGTTCCTCAGCTGCTTCACCGAGTGAGCCCGGGGTGATCCGCTCGGCAGGGTCCCGCTTCCGCTCGGCGAAGGCCGGGGGGACGACCTGCGAGCGGAAGCGGGAGGCTCAGCAGGCCGGTCCGGCACGCGGCCGGTAGTCGCGTTCGCTTTCGACGTCGCCGTCGGGGGTGTGGACCAGGTGCCCCACCCGGCGCTTCCGCGCCGCCAGCCGGCCGGCCACGACCGCGTCGACGCGGCGCGGGGAGGTGTTGGAGGCCCGGGTGCCGCCTTCGACCCGGTTCTTCCACACACCGTCCTCGTACACGGTGTGCACGTCTCCATCGGCCACGGGATTTCCTTCCAGCGCAAGGCAGTTCGCCGGTCCCGGGTGGTCGGTGGCCGTCACGGGCACGGGTTCGCCCGGGGTCGGCGGTGGCACGGCCCGCACCGGCGTCCGGAAATCGCGGGGGGTACCTCCGGACGGCGGCGCGGCACGCGCGGGCAGACCCGTCGCCAACACGTGTGACGGGCCGGCGCGTCCGGAGGGGCTGAAGACGAACCAGCCGACGGGTACCCGGCCGCGGCGGAGGTCGAAACTCCGCCATTCGGGTCACGCGCGCGGGCCGACCCCTCCGGCCAGGACCCGCTGTTCGACGTCGGCCGCCGCGGCCTCGCCGTACGTGGCGCGCAGCCGGGCGAGGAACTCCTCGGGCTCGAACACGTACTCCTGTCCCCCGGCGGATCCGAGCGCGATGCCGGCCAGTGCGGCGCCCATCCGGGCCGCCTGCTCGATACCGGTTCCCCGGCTGAGCCCGGCCAGGAAGCCGGCACGGAAGGCGTCGCCGGTGCCCGTCGGGTCGACGACCCCGGCGGTCGGCACGGCGGGGATCGTCAACGGCGGTTCGGTCGCGGATTCGATCCGGACGCCGTTTTCGCCGAGCGTGGTGACCCAGCGCCCGACCCGCACCAGGACGTCGCAGCCGGTCCAGCCGGTGGCCGCCAGCAGCAGGTCGTGCTCGTATTCGTTGGTGAACAACAGGTCGGTGCCGTCGACCAGGGAGCGGATCTGGGGCCCGGTCAGGCGGGCCAGCTGCTGGGAGGGATCGGCGGCAAAGCGGTAGCCGTGCGCGCGGCAGTCGCGGGTGTGCCGGAGCATGGCGTCGGGATCGTTGGGGGCGATCAGCACCAGGTCGAGGCCGCCGTGGTGGGCGGCGACGCGGGCGAGGTCGATGTCGCGGGCCTCGCTCATCGCCCCGGCGTAGAACGAGGCGATCCGGGTTCTGCGACCACGCTGCGCCACATCCGCGCGCTGGTGAAGACGAACTTCCTGGTCGCCGAGCCGGTGTGCACCGGCGAAAACGGCGCGCTGCAACGGCCTTACCGCGCCACCGCGCGCACCTGGGGCCTGACCATCATGCCCGACGACGCCGGCCTGGCCCAGCAGGTCGACCTGGCCGTGCTCGGCGCCCACCACGCCGAGCTGATCGCCGAGTTCGAGGACGAGCCCGACGGCGAGCCGCTGAGCTACCTGTGGTCACTCGCCGCGCAGGCCCAGCTCGACCTCGACCCCCGGGACAGCGGTGGCGCCGACCCCGATTGACCGAACGGCCGGACCGGTGGTTGACTGTTTTCGTCCGCCACCGAAGAAGATCTGTTTCGGTTGTCCGAGAATCGCCCGTCCGTCCGATTGACGCGTTCGCCCCCGGCGGCGTTCGTCCGTCGATAACCGGTTCGGACCACTTCGTGCTGGGCTCACGAAAGCGCTTTCCCGCCGCGCAGAAACACCCGATCAGAGCAATTGCGAAAAGGGGTCTCCCCGGTGGCGTTGCCACCCGGGGCAGTCCGCCACGAGAAGGGGAATCGAATGAAGATCGTCATCGCCGGCGGCCACGGCAAGATCGCCTTGCGGCTGACCCGGCAGCTCGCGCGGCGGGGTGACTCCGTCGTCGGCATCGTCCGCAACCCCCGCCACGTCGACGACGTCGAACGCGCGGGCGGGAAGGCCGTGGTGCTCGACCTCGAGCACGCCACGGTGGACGAGGTGGCCACGGTCCTGGTCGGCGCGGACGCGGCTGTCTTCTCGGCGGGCTCGGGCAACGCCGCCACCGCCGCCCGCCGGGACCGGATGGACCGGGCCGCCGTCGTGCTGGTCATGGACGCGGCCGAACAGGCCGGGGTGCGCCGGTTCGTGCACGTCAGCTCGATCAACGTCGGCTGCGCCGACGACCGCGGCATCGGCGAGGGCTACGCCATCTACCTGCAGGCCAAGCGCGCCGCCGAACAGCACATCTTCGAGCGCGACAAGCTCGACTGGACGGTGCTGCGGCCCGGCGTGCTGACCGACGGCGACGGCGACGGCACCGTCGAGCTCACGCCGGGGAACCGGGTCGCCCCGAAGCGCGCCCGGTTCGACCAGGTCGCGCGGGAAGACGTCGCCGCCGTGCTCGTGGGGCTGCTCGACCGGCCCGCCACGGCAGGCCGGATCTACGTGGTGGTCGGCGGGAAGACCCCGATCGAGGCCGCGATCGACGCCTGACGCCGTCGCCGGAAGGCGAGGCGAGCTCCACCCGTATCGGCAGCGAGTGCCCGGTCCTCACCGGCCGGGTCCTGGGGAGGCTACCGTGACCACCGTCCCTTCCACCGGCCACCGCGCGGCGGTCCTGCGCCAGGCCTTCGCCTGCTTTCCCAGCGGGGTGACGGCGCTCGGCGCGGTGGCCGGCGGCGCACCGGCCGGCATGGCCGTCAGCTCGTTCACCTCGGTGTCCCTCGAACCGGCCCTGCTGTCGGTCTGCGTGCGCAACGCCTCGGCGACCTGGCCGCAGCTGCGGGCGTCCCCGCGGCTCGGCCTCAGCGTGCTGGCCGAGCACCAGGCCGCGGCGGGCCGCCGGCTGGCCGGGAAGACCGGCGACCGGTTCGCCGGGGTGGGCTGGTGGGCGAGCGACGACGGCGCGCTCTTCGTCCTGGGTGCCTCGGCCTGGTTCGACTGCTCGGTCCGGGCCGAGGTGCCTGCCGGCGACCACACGGTCGTGCTGCTGGAGGTCCACGGGCTGCACGCGAACCCCGACGTCCCGCCGCTGGTCTTCCACGGCAGCCGGTTCCGCCGCCTGGAACTCGGCGAGCTCGCCGTGGGGGCGTCATGAGCGTCCGGCTCACCCCCGCCCGCCCGGCGGCCGCGCCGATCGGCCCGGCGCTCGCCGCCGTGGCGGCAGGCGAACCGGTGGTGCTCGTCGACGACCACGCCCCGGCCGGTTTCCTGGTGGCCGCCGCGGAAACCGTCACCACCGCGGTGACCGCGTTCCTGGTCCGGCACTCGTCGGGGCTGCTGTGCGTCTCGCTGCCCGGTGCCGAGTGCGACCGCCTCGACCTGCCCCCGATGCCGGGCGCGAGCCGGTTCGAAGCGTGCGTGACGGTGGACGCGGCCACCGGCATCACCACCGGGATCTCCGCCCACGACCGGGCGCGCACCGCGGCGCTGCTCGCGGCCGCGGGCTCGACCGGACACGATTTCACCCGTCCGGGGCACGTGATCCCGGTGCGTCACGCGGCCGGCGGCGTGCTCCACCGCCGGGGCGTGGCCGAGGCGGCGGCGGACCTGGCCCGCGCGGCCGGGCGGCGGCCGGCAGCCCTCTTCGCCGCCCTGGTCGGGCTCAGCCGGCCCACCGAGCTCGCCGGGCCACCCGAACTGGCCCGGTTCGCCGAGGACCACGGCCTCGCCGCGGTGTCGGTCGGCGACCTGGTCACCCACCGGCTGAGCCGCGACCCGCTGGTCACCCGCCGGGCCACGACCGGGGCGGTCTCGGACCTGGTGCGCGCGGTCGGGTACACCGGCGCGTTCGACGGCGCGGAGCACCTCGCCCTGGTCACCGGCAGCCCGGCCGGAGCCGACGACGTCCCGGTGTACGTCCACCGCGAGTGCCCGGCCGGGGACGTGCCGGGCTGGCTGCGCTGCGCGTGCCGTCCCGGGCTGGACACGGCCTTGACGGCCATCACGGCCGAGGGGTGCGGCGTCGTCGTGCACCTGAAGCCGAACCGCTTCCGGGCGGGCGAATCCGGCGAAGAAGAATTCCTTTCCGCCGTCGCGGCCGTCATCGTCCAGGATCTGGGCGTTCGCTCGGTGCGATTGCCGGCCGGTCAGGAAGCGCACCGGGCCGCGTTCGAACTCCGCGGCGTTCCGGCCGGCCGGTTCGGCGGCTGATTTCCGCCGCTTCCGGAAACGGTTTCCCCGCGATTCGGAATGCGGGATCCGGCCCGGCGGGAAACGGTGGGGCCGCCGGGAGCGGCCCCACCCGCCCCGTCACACGAGGGACGCGGTCAGCCCGCCGTCGAGGACGTAGTGACTGCCGGTGACCCAGCTCGCCCGGTCCGACGCCAGGAACGCCGCGACCTCCGCGATGTCCTGCGGCGTGCCCAGC
Organism: Amycolatopsis sp. Hca4; assembly: GCF_013364075.1. Taxonomy (GTDB): domain Bacteria; phylum Actinomycetota; class Actinomycetes; order Mycobacteriales; family Pseudonocardiaceae; genus Amycolatopsis. Next base: position 10,019,607 of record NZ_CP054925.1, on the reverse strand, counting down.
CGGCCCTGCTTGGCCGCGACCAGGTCGCCGAACGGGACCTGGGTCGCCGCCTCGAAGTCGGGGACCAGGCGCTCGACCATCGCCGTGTCCGCGAAGCCCGGGCAGACCGCGTTGACCCGGACGCCCGTCGGGCGCATCTCGACCGCCGCCACCCGGGTCAGCTGGATGACCGCGGCCTTCGTCGCGCAGTACGAACCGAGCAGCGGGCTGCCGCCGATGCCCGCGATCGAGGCGATGTTGACGATGTTGCCCTTGGACTCCACCAGGTGCGGCGTCGCCGCCTTCATCGTCACGAAGGTGCCGCGCACGTTGACCGCGAAGATCTTGTCGAAGCTCTCCGTCGGCTGCTGCAGCAGCGGGGACGACACCTCGATGCCGGCGTTGTTGACCAGGACGTCGAGGCCGCCGAGGAGGTCGACCGTCTGCTGGATGGCCGCCTGGACCTGGGTTTCGTCGGTGACGTCGCAGTTGGCGACCCCGGCCGCGCCGATCTCGTCGGCCGCCTGCTTGGCCGAGAGGGAGTCGAGGTCGCTCACGACGACCCGGGCGCCGCGTTCGGTGAACAGCGCCGCGATCGCCTTGCCGATGCCGGCACCGGAGCCGGTGACGAAGACGCGCTTTCCTTCGAGTTCGGACATGCTGGTCCCTTTCACATCGCTTCGATCTTGGGGAGGATCTCTTCCTTGAGCCGCTTCATGTCGTCCAGCGTCTTCGCCACCGGGACGTCCTGGAAGGGCGGCCACAGGAATGGCATCGTCAGCCCGGCTTCCCGGTAGCGCTTGAGCTGGTCGGTGATCTGCGCCTGCGACCCCACGAGCAGGTTGGTGCCCTTGCCCAGCGGGCTCTGGTCCATGTCCTCGTCGGTGATGACGAACCAGATCATGCTGGCGATCTCGAGGTCGTCGACCGAGCGCGGGGTGTCGAGGGCCTCCAGCTCGCGCTGGATCTCGGTGCGCCAGCGCCGGATGTCCTCGGGCGAGTCCTGGATGCCGATCCAGCCGGACAGCCCGTACTTCGCGATCCGGGCGGCCGAGCGCTTGGCGTCCTTGAGGCCGCTGAAGAAGATCGGCGGGTGCGGCTTCTGCACCGGCTTGGCGCCGAACCCGCTGCGCTGGAAGTCGGCGAACTCGCCGTGGTACTCGAACAGGTCGTTGGTCCAGATGCCCTGCATGATCTCCAGGGTTTCCCGGACGTGCTTGTGCCGCTTGGGGAAGATGTGCGACGCGCTCGCGGCGGCGAACTCCTCGGGCATCCAGCCGGAGCCGACGGCCACGTTCAGCCGGCCGCCGCAGAGGTGGTCGATGGTGGCCAGCTCCGCGGCCAGGACGCCGGGCGCGCGGTAGGGCGTGTCGATGATGCTCATGCCGATCCGCACCTTCGACGTCTTCGCCGCCAGCCACGGGATGAGCGGCATGCCCTGGAGGAACTCGCCGCGCGAGCTGACCGGCAGGCCCTTGGGGAACCCGTCGATCATGCCGAAGGCGTACTGCATCTCCTGGGTGTCCGACGTCTCCGGCACGATGATCCGGTCCAGCGTCCAGACCGAGTCGAAGTCGAGATCCTCGGCCAGTGCGGTGAGGTCCTCGAGCTCCCGCACGGTCACCTTGTCGCGGAAGTTCGGGAGGTAGAGCGCGAGTTTCATGATGTTTCCCTTCAGCGGGTGGTGAGGGTCGTGCGGATCTCGGCCTTCAGCACCTTGCCGACGGTCGAGCGGGGCAGGTCCGGCCAGACTTCGATCTGCTTGGGCGCCTTGACGCTGCCGATGCGGTCCTTGACGAACGCGATCAGCTCGGCGCTGTCCAGCTCCCGGCCGGGGCGGAGCTGGACGACGGCGGTGACGCGCTCGCCCCACTTCTCGTCGGGCAGGCCGACCACGGCGCAGTCGCGGACCGCGTCGTGGGCCAGCACCGCCTGCTCGACCTCGGCGGAGTAGACGTTGAACCCGCCGGTGATGACCATGTCCTTGGCGCGGTCGACGATGTGGAGGAAGCCTTCGCCGTCGAGGAAGCCGATGTCACCGGTGTGGTGCCAGCCGTGGGCGGAGGCTTCCGCGGTGGCCTCCGGGTTGCGGTAGTAGCCGGCCATCACCAGCGAGCCGCGCACGCAGATTTCGCCGCGTTCGCCTTGCGCCACGGCGTTTCCGCCGTCGTCCAGGATCGCCACGGTGACCAGCGGTGACGGGCGCCCGGCGGAGGCCAGCCGTCCGGTGTGGACAGTCCCATCGGGACGGCGGTGCTCGGCGGGCGACATCGTCGAGATCATCATCGGGGCCTCGGACTGGCCGAACAGCTGGGCCATCGGCCCGATCCGGTCGAGGGCTTCGGCCAGCCGGGTCACCGACATCGGGGCCGCGCCGTACCAGAAGCACTGCAGTGACGAGAGATCCGTGCGGTCCAGGGCTTCGTGGCCGAGCACCAGGTAGATCAGCGTCGGCGGCAGGAACGTGTGGGTGACACGGTGGCGTTCGATCAGCGCCAGGAACCGGCCGACGTCGGGTTTCGGCATGATCACCACCTCGCCGCCGCGGGCCAGCACCGGGAAGCAGAGGACGCCGGCCGCGTGCGTCAGCGGGGCCAGGGCCAGGTAGACCGGGCGCCCCTCGAACGGGTAGCTCATCAGCGTGATCGCCGACATGACTTCGAGGTTGCGACCGGTGAGCATGACGCCCTTGGGCCGGCCGGTTGTGCCGCCGGTGCCCACGAGGGCGACGACGTCGTCCGGTGGGGCGGCGACCGCGGGCGGGCCGGCTTTCGCGGCGTCGAGCCAGTCGTCGAAGCCGGGGGCGAAGCCGTCGCCGTCGCCGAGGCGCACGAGCGTGGTCAGCTTCGGCAGCTGCGGGGCGATCCGGCGGACCAGGTCTTCGAAGGCGGGCTGGAAGACCAGCGTGGTGCAGTCGAAGAGGTCGAGGAGCTCGGCGTTCTCCGCGGCCGCGTTGCGCGGGTTGATCGGGCACCACACCGCGCCGGCCCGCGAGATGCCGAAGACGCAGGTGAACGCGGTCGGGTCGTTGGCCGAGAGGATGCCGACCTTGTCCCCCGGGGCGACACCGGAACGCCGCAACGCCCGGGCGACGGCCTCGGCGAGCTCGACGACCTCCGCGTAGGAACGGGACACCCCGTCAAGGGTCAAGCAGGGCGCTCCGGGGTCCACGGAGGCGCCTTTCTCCAGGTAGAAGAACAGAGACATCGTCGTCCCTCCCGACTTCGCCGGCGGCTGGTGACGACCATGACGGCCATTTGGACGAATGTCAAGATTTTCTTGGACGATTGGTCAGAAACACCTCGGGTGGTATCTTCGGGCGGTGACCAGCGCACCCGCCGTGAGGCGCCGGACCCCAGCCGACAAGTTCGAGGACCGCCGCCGGGAACTGGCCGACGCGGCGCTCCTGGCCTTGGCGGACCTCGGCTACGCCCGCACCAGCCTGCGCACGATCGCGGAGCACACGAAGTTCTCCCACGGGCTGCTGCACTACTACTTCGCCGACAAGGTCGAGCTGATCACCTACTGCGTGCGCCGCTACAAGGCCGCGTGCGTCCAGCGCTACGAGGGCGGCGTCGGCGAGGCGGCCACCGCGGCCGAGCTGGCGGCCGCCTGCGCGGACGGACTGGCGGCCGCGCTCGGCGAAGCACCCCTGATGCACCGGATGTGGTACGACCTGCGCACGCAGTCGCTGTTCGAGCCGGCGTTCCGCGACGACGTCGCCGAGATCGACGCCAGCCTGCAGGACATGATCTGGCGCAACGTGAGCGCGTACGCCGGGCTCGCGGGCGCCGAGCCGACCTGCTCGGCGGCGGACGCGTACGCGTTGTTCGACGGGCTGTTCCAGCAGGCGCTGCTGCGGCACCTCGCGGGCGAGGAGACAGCGCTGGACGATTTGCGGCGCGGGGTGCGGGAGCTGTTCCCCCGTCTTGTGGGCTGACCGCAGCCAGGCTCTCCCCGCCCGAAAGGGCACCGGGCAGGGCACATTTACCCGCCTTGACCTCGCCGCACCGCCCGGTGATCCTGGGAGTCTTGTCCGGTTCCGGAGGGGGATCCATGCGACGACTTCCCGTACTGCTCTGCGCCCTTTTCCTGCTCGCCACCGCCACCGCCACCCCGGCCGCCGCTGATCCGCCGCCCGAGCCGGTTCCGGGCGAAAGACCTCCGCTGGGGATCACCTGGGCGACCGGGGACCCCTACTGCCTCTACAACTCCGGCGAAGACGTCGTGAAAGCCGCGGCCGACCAGCTGGTCGGCTCGGGCCTGCGGGACGCCGGGTACGAGTACGTCATGCTCGGCGACTGCTGGCAGGCGGCGCAGCGCGACGCCGACGGCAAGCTGACCGCCCGCACCACGTTCTCCGCGAGCATTCCCGCGCTGGTGGACTACGTGCACGCACGCGGCCTCAAGATCGGCTTCTCCAGCGGCACCGGTGCGAAGACCTGCAGCGGCCAGGCGGCGGGCTCCCTCGACCACGAGGACCTCGACGCGCAGACCTTCGCCGGCTGGGGCGCGGACTACCTGCGCTACGACACCTGCTACAGCGTCAACGGCGACGCACCCGCGCGGGTCAAGAAGATGGCCGACGCGCTGAAGCGCACCGGACGGCCGATCACCCTGGAGGTCGACGACTACGACCGCAACCAGAGCCCGTGGCTCTGGGCCCGTGGCGCGGGCGCCCAGGTCTGGCGCACCTACAAGAACGCCACCTTCGACTTCGGTTACTCGGCCGGCAGCCTCGACAAGCAGTACGGCCTGGAGGGCTACGCCGGCCCGGGCGGCTGGAACATGCCGGGCTCCTTCACCTTCAGCTACCTCGACACCGCCGAACGCCAGGCCAAGCTCGGCCTGTGGGCGGTGCTCAACGCGCCTCTGGTGGCCGACATGGCGCTGACGGCCGACACCACGCTCCCGGCGGACGTCATGGCCAACCCCGACATCATCGCCGTCGACCAGGACTGGGCGGGGGTGGCCGGGCACAAGGTCCGCGACACCGGCTGGACCGAGGTCTGGACGAAGCCGATGTCCGACGGCTCGGCCGTGCTGGTGCTGTTCAACCGCGGCGAACTGGCCGCGCCGATCACCACCTCCGTCGCCGACGCCGGGCTGCCCGCCGCGTCCGGCTACCGCGTGCGGGACCTGTGGACCGGCGAGGAAACCGAGTCGACGGGCGCGCTCGGCGGGACCGTCGGCCGGCACGCCGCCACCGTGCTGCGCGTGTGGCCCGCGAACACGACCGCCGCGCCGCGGACGTCGCTGACCGTCGAACTGCCCGACTCCGTGCCGCCGGACCGGCCGGTGACCGCCACCGTGCGGTTCGCCAACGCCGGTTCGACGCCGGTCACCGGAGCGCACCTGCAGCTCACCGCGCCCGCGCAGTGGCAGTTCGACTCCCCCGCCGAGGCCGACGCGGCGACCGTCGCCCCCGGGGCCACCTGGGAGACCGCGGTGACGCTGCACCCGGTCTCGACGGCCACCGAGCCGTTCAGGATGCCGGCCACCGTGACGTACACGACCGCCCAGGGCACCCGGACCACGTCCGCGCGAGCCGAAGCGCCGCTCCTGCTCGCGCCGAACCCGCCCTACACCAACGGGTTGCTCAACACGCAGCCGTGGATGTCCAGCGAGAACGGCCTCGGCCCGGTGGAGCGGGACAGCACCGACAACGGCCACCCGCTCACGGTCAACGGCAAGACCGACGCGCACGGCGGGCTGGGCGCGCACGCCCCCTCGGTGGTGCGCTACTACCTGGGCGGCAAGTGCCGGCAGTTCACCGCGACGGTCGGCGTCGACGACCGCGGGCCCGGCGGGACGCTCGGGTTCCGCGTGCTCGGCGACGGCGTCGAACTGGAAGCCACCGGGGACATGCGGCACGGGGATCCCGCGCAGCACCTCGCCGTGCCGGTGACGGGCGTGCAGGTGCTCGCGCTCGCCGTCGACGACGCGAGTGACGGCTCGGCCGGCGACTGGGGCGACTGGCTGTCGCCGTACCTGACCTGCTGATCCGCCGCCGAGGCCCCTCCGCCCGCACCCGGGCGGAGGGGCGCTTCCACTGTGGACCCCGGCACGATCCGCAACGATGACACGCCGACGTTGCTCCGGCCGGGCGGCCCACCGCCCCGGCCGGGCCCCGCCCACCACGGACCGTGATCGGATCGGCCCGCCATCCGGTGCCGGAGGCGTCCGGCCGTGCCGATGCACGCCCATCCGCAGAGCGCATCGGAACGCACAGATTCGTTGAGGGGCAACAAAAGTCCGTTCATCCGTCAGGTGACGGATGTCTGTGGCGCGCCGACCGCGAAACATTGTTCTACGGAGTAGAACGCTCCGGCCTCGACCCCGAGGAGGAGCGATGTCGCGTGCTACCACCACCGTCTCCACTCTGGTCATCTTCGTTCTCGCGCTCAACCTGCGGCCCGCGGTGACCAGCCTGGGCGCGGCCCTGCCGGACATCTCCATCGCCGGCGGGCTGGTCGCCGCGGTGCTCGTGGCCCTGCCCCTGTGGGCGATCGGCCTGGGTGGCTGGGCGACGCCGTGGCTCTGCGCCAGGGTGGGAACACACCGGACGGTCACCGTGGCCCTTCTCGGGCTGGTGCTGTCACTGGCCGGACGGGTGTTCGGCGGCCCGGTGGAACTGCTGGTCGGCACGGCGCTGGCGTGCCTGTCCATCGCCGTGCTGGGGACGATGCTGCCGTTGCTGGCCCAGGGGTCCGCCGCCTTCACGTTCGGGCTCGGGGTGGGCAGCACGGCAGGCGCGCTGGTCACGCCCACGGTGGTGATGTCGTCGTCGTGGCGGCTCGCCCTCGGCGTGTGGGCGACCACGGCGCTGCTGGCCCAGCAGGTCTGGCGGCGCACGCCCGGCGAGTTCGTGTCGCCGCGGGCGTCATCGGGCGCCGGGCGGGCCTCGGCCCTGACCATCCACTTCGGACTCATCTCGACGGTGACGTTCCTGGTCATGGGCTGGCTGCCGGGCATCCTGCGCAGCGCGGGCGTCCCCTCGACGACGGCGGGGGCGTGCCTGGCGCTGTCGATGGCGATGGGGTTGCCGATGATGTGGCTGGTGCCGGGCTGGACCCGCCGCTGGCGCAACCAGACACTGCTCGTCATCACGTTGGCCACGCCGAACGTCATCGGCGTGGCGGGGCTGCTCCTGGCGCCCGCGGCGGCACCCTGGCTGTGGGCCGCGGCGACCGGGGCGGGCATGGGGTCGCTGGCGTTCGCGCTGACGACGATTTCGCTGCGCAGCAAGGACAGTTCGGTGGCGCTGTCGGCGGTGGTCCAGGGCGTGGGGTACGTGATCGCGGGCTTCGGCGTGCTGGTGTGCGGCTGGCTGCACACCGGGACGGGGGCCTGGCGAACGCCGCTGCTGCTGGTGCTCGCGGTGCTGATCGGCCAGGTGGTCAGCGGGCACCTGGCGGTGTTCCGCCGCGCCCCGGCACCGGCCCCCGCTCCGGCGCCGGCGGTGGCCCCGCCGCTCACCGTGCACCCCCAGGAGGACGACGCACCGGAGGTCGCCGCCTGACCCGCGGCCGGTCGTGAGTGGTGGGCCCGCCTTGCCACCCACGACCGGTGCCGCGGCGTGGCCCGGCCTGGCGCGAGAGCGTTTTCCGGGCGGTCTCGGCGTGGCTCGGCCGGACGCCACTTCGCGACCGGCCCGGCAACGCACCCACCGGCGCGAGAGCGTTTACCCGACGGCCGCGGTGTGACTCACCCGCACCCACTCACCGGCGCGACAGCGTTTCCCGGGCGTGGCTCAGCCGGAGGCCGACTGGTGCCGGGCCGCCTCGCGGGCGATGTCGATGCGCGAATGCACTCCCAGTTTCGTCAGGATGTGCGAAACGTGCGTGCCCACCGTGCGCGGTGACAGGTACAGCCGGGCCGCGATCTGCGGGTTCGACAACCCTTCGACCACCAGCGCTGCGATCCGGCCTTCCGTCGGGGTGAGGCTCTCCCAGCCGTGGGTGGCTTCGCGGTGCTTGACCGTCGGGCCGCGGCGGATGCCCAAGGCGCGGAACTGCGCGCGCAGCCTCGCCACGTCCCACTGCGCGTCGAGTTCCGCGTAGAGGTCGATCGCGTGGATGAACGCCGCCCGCGCCGAACCGCGGTCCTCGGTCCGGGCTTCGGCGAACGCGATCGCCGCCGCCTCCAGTGCTTTGGCGCGGGACAGCGGGCGGCCCGCGTCGGCGTACCCGTCCGCCGCCCGCAGCAGCATCGTGCCGTCCCGCTCGAGGAGGCCGCGGCAGTACAACGCCAGCGCACGGCGGTGCGGCACCGACGACTCGGCCGCGATCGCGCGCGCCCTCGCCTCGATCTCCGCCGCCGTCCGGACATCGCCGATCGTCATCGCCAGGCGGACCGCGTCGCCGAGGCGCTCCTCCCCCGCGTCTTCGCCCGCCGGGACCGCCGTCAGCACCGCCAGGGCCCGCTCCGGCGCGCCCGCGTGCTCGAAGGCCAGGCTGCGCGCGCGGACCAGGGACTCGACGACCTCGTCGCCGGCGCTCTCCGAATGCCGGGCCGCGACGTCGAGGTGGCGGTGGGCCGCGGCCGTCTCGTCGCGGTGGAAGTGGATGATCGCGGCGACGCCGTGGTCGCCGCACACCACGTCCGGGTCCTTGCGGTCGTCCGGGACGACGTCGACCTCGGCCAGCGCGTCGTCCCACCGCCCGGCGCCGAGCATCAGCTGCCCGATCGCGCTCTGGACCTGGGTCAGCCGGGCCACGCTGCCGGTGCGCTCGGCCAGCTCGCGGGCCTGCCCGGCCGCGGTGAGCGCGTCGGCGTAGCGGTCGAGCGCGCCGTAGGTGACCGACTGGTTGATGCGCAGCAGCAGGGTGAGGTCGATCAGCGTCGGGTCACCGCGCACGATGGCCATCGCCCGCTCGAACAGCGGCAGCGCGGCCGCCCACTCGCCGCGCATCATCGCGCACTGGCTCAGCACGTGCAGCGCCCACCCCGACGCCCAGCGGTCTTCGTCCGTGCCGAGTTCCGCCAGCGCCGCGGAAGCGGCCCGGCCCGCGGAGTCGACTTCGCCGAGGACACGCCGGATCCGCGCGATGAGCACCAGCAACCGGGCCCGGTGCCGGGCCTGCAGCCCCGGCTGGTTCAGCGCCTCGTTGAGCGCGGGCAGCGATTCCGCGGCCCGCCCGGTCGTGCCGCGGCTCTGCACCACCGTCGTGTGCAGGTCGACGCGCACGTCGGGGTCGCGGACGCGGTCCAGTGCGCGCAACGCGATCCGCTCGGCCTGGGCCACGTTGCCGACCCGGTAGTACGCGTCGGCCAGCCGGCAGGCCAGCGCCCCGGTCACGGCGTCGTCGAGCGGCGCGTCCCGGACCGCGCGGCGCAGCAGGGCGACGGCGACCACGGGTGCCTGGCCGATCAGCGGCATGGCCACCTTCAGCAGCCACCGCACGGCCCAGTCCGGCACCGGCATCCGAGTGTCCGTTGTGGACACCATGGGCAGCAGCTGCCGCGCCACCCGCTCGACCGGGGCGCTCGCCTCGGCCAGTGCCCACGCGGCGGACTGGTGCCAGGCGACCCGGACCGCGGTCGGCATCTCGTCGTACAACGCCGTGCGGATCAACGGGTGCCGGAACTCCAGGTCGTCGCCCGCCGCCACCAATACCCCGGCCGCGCGGGCCTCGTCGAGGGCGGGCAGCAGCTCGGCGAGCGAGGAGTTCGTCACCGTCACCAGGTCCGCGACCGAGAAGCCGACGCCGAGCACCGCCGCCGTGCGCAGCACTTCCCGCGCCGCCTCGGTGAGGAAGCCGAGCCGGTCCGCGATCGCCTCCGGCAGCGAATCCGGCGTCGCCGCACCGGTCAGCTCCGCGATGCCCGCGTGATCGACCTCCAGGCAGGAACTCCTGGTCAGCGCGTCGACGAGTTCGGTGAGGTACAACGGATTCCCGGCGGCCCCGGCGGCCAGCTCCTCCAGCCGGGTGCCCGGCTTGCCGCCGGCCAGCGCGGCCACCAGCTCGAGCACGGCCGGTTCCGCGAGCCTGCCCAGCCGCAGCCGCTCGGCCGGCCGGACGATCCGGAACAGCGCCCGCAGGTCGTCGCGGCGCGGCACCGGCCGCAGCACGCCGATGAGCAGCAACGGAAGCTGCCGGACCGAGCGGGTGAGCCGGCTCCACACCGCCACCGTCGTGCTGTCGGCCCACTGCAGCTCGTCGACGACCAGCACCACCGGGCCGTCCTGGCAGAGCTGGTCCACCAGCGCGATCAGCTGTTCGGCGGCCGCGGCGGCGAGGTCGGCGCCCTTGCCCGCGACGGCGCCGCCGCCCAGCAGCTCGTAAACGGCGTCACGGCGGGGATCCCGGGTGGCCGGCGTGATCTCCAGCGCGTCCAGCAACGGCAGCAGCGGCAACGCCTGCCCGAGCTCGTCGCCGGCGCCCCAGTACACCTGGCAGCCCGCGTCGGTGGCGGCCGCGCAGGCGGACCGGACCAGCGCCGACTTGCCGATTCCCGGCTCGCCGTCCACCAGCACGGCCCGGCCGCGGCCTTCGGCGACGTCACGGATCCAAGCGACCAGCCGGGACAGCTCGCTGTCCCGGCCGACCAGCAGCTCGGTACCGTCCGTAAGCGGTCGCACACCACGAATTCTAGAAGTAAAACCTGTTTCCCAACAAGAGGTCCACTTGGCGAGCGCCGAACACCGGCCGTCAGTCCGGCGTTCCCCGCCCCGATACCCGCCATTCGATAAATGCGCCGATTCGTGATCTCGGCGTGCTTCACCCGCACGGCATTCGCAGGCCTCGGTAAGCGTTGCCGCAGGCCCGGCCGCCCCGGACAGGCCGGGGCGCGACCGGCACCGGACGGGTGAAGCAGGTTGCGAGACAGCGGTTCCGGCGGTCCGGGCGTTACGGTGAGACACGAGAGCCTCCGGTTGGCGTGGGTCCTAGACAAGCCACACCTCAACCGGAGGCTCTCCTCACGTCAACCACGACCCACCGCCACCAACGTCCTGGCCAAGTACACCTAGCCGTTGCGGGCCGGGCGTGGTGAATCCGATCCGGAAGCCGCGTCACCACTCGCGACCTCGTGCCGTGGGGTTCACCGGCCCGCCTGCGGGCCGATCATCGAGTTCACGTCGATCGGCGACGGGATGGCGCCCAGCTGCAGCAGCAGGTCGGGAACCCGTTGCAGGCGACGGGAATCGAGCACCGAGCCGTAACCCGGCAGGGTCAGCAGCTTGGCGGTGTCCTCGTCGATCTTGGCGAAGCGCACCAGCAGCGGCTCGACCTTGGCGCGGTCGAAGATGGCGTCGTGGGTGGCTTTCTGCATCGCGCGCTGGAACGCCGCGAGGGTCTTGGGGTTCTCCTTCACCCACTTCCGGGTCGCGCCGTAGCCGGTGAGCGGGAAGTCCTGGGTGGCGCCGGAGTTGATGTCGATGATCGGGATCGCGCCGGCCGTCTTGGCGGCCTGCGTGATGTAGGGCTCCGGCAGGTACGCGGCGTCGGCCTGCCCCTGCTGCAGCGCCGCCGCGATGCCGGGCAGCGGGATGAGCACCCATTTCACCTTGCTGAAATCGACGTTGTGGTCCTGCATGACCGAACGGGTGAGGAGATCCGAAGCGGTGTTCTTGGCCGTGATGGCGATCTTCGCGGTGGCGAGGTCGGTGATTGTTTTGACCGGCGAATTCGGGACCGTGACGATCGCATTGGACTTCGCGTTGACCGAGGTCGCGTCGGCGACCAGCTGCATATCGGCGGCGCCGGTGCTGCGCGCGGTGAAGAACGGCGGATAGGTCGAGAACGCGATGTCGGCGTCACCCGAGATCGACTTCGTCAGCGAGGCCTGGCCGCTGGCGGCGATCACGGACTCGACGGTGAGGCCTTCGGCTTGGAAGTAGCCCTCGTCCTGGGCGAGCCAGAACGGTGCCAGGTCGGTGGTGGGCAGGATCGAGACCTTCAGGGTCGTCTTCTCGAGCCCGCTGCCCTTCGGCAGCGAGCTCGAGCCGGTGGCGCCGAGAGCACCGCAACCGGTTACGACCGTGACGACCGCGAGGGCGAGCGCGGCACGAACACGGCCACGGCTCCTGACTATTCCGAACAAGGTCTGCTCCTCGAAGGAGATGACAGTTGATGTACCGGCTCCAAGGAAAGTGCGTGATTCACTTCCCGGCGTCAGGCGGGCCACTGTAGGGACCCCGGCTGGCCTTGACAATGCGTGATGCCGCTGGATCAGCGAATTCACCAGAATGGCGGCACGAATACTTGATCGACGATCTTGGGCCGCTCTTGGTCGCCGGGTCGGCGGGCGGGTGGCTCTCCGTTGACGGTGGCGTAGTGCGAAAAACGTGGCCCGCCGCCCCTCGGCAAAGCGGAAAACAACGGTCCGGCCGTCATATCCGGAGGGGGCGAACCCGGTGTAGTTGCCGCTCCCCGAAATCGAACCGGCTGCCGCTATTCGCCGATTGTCTGCGAAGGCAGGCAATGGTCGCGGCGGTGTCGAAGTCGTCGATGGCCCGTCGTCCCCGGCAAGAGGCGGCCGACGGCGGATCGGGGTGCGGGCCGTGGATGTCACGCCTTTCTGGGCCGGTTGCTGATCGTCCGGCGTCACCAAGCCGGATGGCCGCAAGCACACATCGCCACCGCGATGGGGATCTCCCGCAAATGCGTGAAGACCTGGCTGGACCGCTACGCAACCGAGGGCGAGCCCGGTCTGCGGGACCGATCCTCACGCCCGCATACCTCACCACGACGGACCAGCGACGAGCTCGAAGCGCGGATCGTCGCATTGCGGCAGCGTGAACGCCGCGGACCGGCCTGGCTGGGCTGCGAACTGGGTGTCCCGGCACGGACGGTGTCACGGGTACTGGCCCGCCACCAGATCCCGCGGCTGGCCGCGCTGGACCCGATCACCGGGCAGGTGATCCGGGCCAGCAAGACCACGGCAGTGCGCTACGAGCGCGAGCAGCCGGGCGAGCTGGTCCACATGGATGTCAAGAAGATCGGCCGCATCCCCGACGGCGGAGGCTGGCGAGCCCACGGCCGGGCCCAGCGGGAAGCCACCCGCGACCGCAGCACCAAGATCGGCTACGACTACGTTCACTCCCTGGTCGACGACCACTCCCGCCTGGCCTACTCCGAGATCCACCCCGACGAGAAAGGGCCAACCTGCGCCGGCTTCCTCACCCGGGCGATCGCCTACTTCGCCGGCCACGGCATCACCCGGATCGAACGGCTGATGACCGACAACGCCTGGGCCTACCGCTGGTCACTGCGTGCGGTCTGCGCCGAGCACGGCATCCGGCAGAAGTTCATCAAACCCCACTGTCCCTGGCAAAACGGCAAAGTCGAACGCCTCAACCGCACCCTGCAAACCGAATGGGCCTACCGCCAAGCCTTCACCAGCAACACCCAACGCACCGCAGCCCTTGCACCCTGGCTCGAGCACTACAACACTCAACGCCGCCACAGCGCACTCGGAGGCCACCCACCCACCAGCCGACTGCCACCAACCTAATGGCCACATACAGCTAGGGCGTGTCTGACAATGCTTTGGTCCAGGTGATCGCGGCGTGCAGGACGACCGCTGATCGGTAGACGATGGCCAACTTGTCGTAGCGAGTGGCCAGGCCGCGCCATTGCTTGAGCAGGTTGAACCGGCGTTCGACCACATTGCGGCCGCGGTAGTCCGCCGCATCGAAGGCAGGCGGACGCCCGCCGCGGGAACCGCGGCGTTTGCGGTGCCCGGCCTGATCAGCCGGCTCGGGGATCACCGCGGTGATGCCGCGGGCGCGCAGATGCCCGCGAATCGCCCGCGAGGAATAGGCCTTGTCGCCGCGGACCCGGTCAGGCCGGGTTCGGGCGCGCCCGCGTCCCATCCGAGGGATCCGCAGGTGGCGCATGAGGTGCGGGAACATCGGTGCGTCCCCGGCCTGTCCAGGACCGACCAACGTGATCAGCGGCCGGCCGTTCCCGTCGACGAGGTGGTGCACTTTGGTGCTCCATCCGCCGCGGGAGCGGCCGATCGCGTGATCAGGCGGCTCGGTCAGCAGATCCGTGTAGTTCGACCCAGCCCCCTGTGGAGCGGGTGATGTTGGTGGCGTGCTGATGTGCTCGGGCGATCGTGGAATCCACCGACACCGACCAATTGATCAGACCGGCCGCGTCCGCAGCGGCGAGCAGGCGCTGCAGGACGGTGTCCCAGGTGCCGTCGCCGGCCATCCGGCGATGCCAGGTCCAGATCGTCTGCCACGGACCGAACACCGCCGGCACATCCCGCCACGCGATCCCGCACCGATACCGGTAGATGATCCCCTCGACCATTGCCCGCGCATCCGAGAACGGCCGACCACGCTTGCCGGTCCGCACCGGCAGCAGATCCTCAATCAATGCCCACTGATCATCGGAAAGCAGCTGAAACCGCGACACGACCAGCAGCATCCCAGCAACCAGCCGAGATGTTTGTCAGACACGCCCTAGCCGAGGCTTTCGTACGGATCGGCGGGCGGAGCCACGGGCCGGGCCACGCCGACGTCGAGAAACGGGATGGTCCCGCCGTTGACCGGATCCTGCGCCTGCCGGTCGGTGAAGCCGCCGGTGACCTCCAGCCACGCATCGGGTGGCAGCACCGGCGGCACCCGGCCGGCCAGGCCGACCTTCACCGGCTGGGCGTCCGCCGCGCAGCAGTTCAGGAGCATGCGCACCAGGTACGGCGTGCCGCTGCCGTCGAAGGCCACGAACCCGGTGAGGGTGACGGTCCGCCCGGCCAGCGACCGGCCGTGGTCGTAGACCGCGCGGTCGGCGTAGTCGATCACCGCCAGCCGGACCGGGTTGCCGTCCGGGAGCGGGGTGAGGATCCGCGGAGCCGTCACCGCCGTGCCGGCGCGCATCGCGCTGTAGGAGCCCAAGGCCGGCGGCGCGGCGAGGATCAGCGCGAACACCGGCAGCACCAGCAGCCAGGAGACCCGGGGCGCGGCGTGCCCGGCCGGGCGGCGGCGCGCGTACCAGACGGTCGCGACGGCCGCGAGCACCAGCACCACCCCCGCGGCCAGCACCAGCGGGCGCAGGCCGGCCTTGACGTACCGCAGGTACAGCCCGGTGACGCCGGCGTGCAGCAGGACGCCGCCGACGAGGAAGAGCAGGATCGCCTGCACGGTCCGGTTCACCGCAGCACCGCCCCGGTCACGACCGCGGCCGCGACGGCCACGAGGAAGGTCGCCGGCGCGAACCGCAGCGCGAACCCGCGGCCGAACGTGGCGGCCTGCATGCCGAACAGCTTGAGGTCGATCATCGGGCCGACGACCAGGAACGCCAGCCGCGCGGTGAGCGAGAACTGCGTCAGCGAGGAAGCGACGAACGCGTCGGCCTCCGAGCAGATCGACAGCAGCACGGCGAGGCCGGCCAGTACCAGCACCGCGACCACCGCGTGGCCGGCCGCGGCGTGCAGCCAGCTCGCGGGCACCACGGCCTTGAGCGTCGCGGCGGCCATCGCGCCGCCGACGAGGAACCCGCCCGCGTGCAGGACGTCGTGCCGCACCGAGCCCCAGAAGACCGCGCCCTTGGTCCCGCCTTCGCCGTGCTCGTGCGGGCGCGGCCGGAGCCAGTCCGGGCGGCCGAGCCGGTGCCACAGCCAGCCCATCACGCACGCCGCGGCGAGGCTCGCGGCGAACCGGGCGAAGACCATCTGCGGCTGCCCGGGGAACGCGACGGCCGTCGCGGCCAGCACCACCGGGTTGATCGCCGGCGCCGACAGCAGGAACGCCACCGCCGCCGAAGGCGTCACCCCGCCGCGCACCAGCGCGCCGGCAACGGGCACCGAGGCGCATTCGCAGCCGGGCAGAACGGCCCCGGCCAGCCCGGCGACGGGCACGGCCAGCGACGGCCGCTTCGGCAGCGCGCGCGTGAAGAACGAAGGGGGCACGAAGACCGCGAGCGCGGCGGAGAGCAGGACGCCGAGGACGAGGAACGGCAGCGCCTGCACGACCACGGCGACGAACACCGTCATCCAGCTCTGCATGACCGGGGCCGACAGCAGGCGCCGGACCGGGCCCTGGGCCAGGAACCCGGCCAGCAGGACGAGAACCAGGATCAGCACGGGATCGACGTTCCAGCCGGCCGGCTTTTCGTGCTCCCGGCGGCGTCCCTCGATGGCAGTCACCAGACGTTCTCCCGTGCTTCCGCTCCACACCCGTCTCCTACACGGGTCACGAGCCGGTCCGGTTCACCACGCACCCCCGGATAAACCTGAACGTGACTTTGATTCATGTTTGACCTACCCTGAGCCGATGCCCCACGGCACCGCGCTCCTGCAGGCCGAACGGCAGGCCGTCGTCGACGCCTGTCACCGCCTGGCCGGAGAAGGACTGCTGATCGGCACCGCAGGCAACGTGAGCGTGCGCGCCGGCGAGCACGTCGCGGTGACCGCGACCGGCGTCGTGCTCGGGCGGGTCACGCCCGCGGACGTCACCGTCGTCGACCTGGCCGGGAGCGTCGTCGCCGGTGAGCTCGCGCCGACCTCGGAACTGGAGCTGCACCTCGGGATCTACCGCCGCTGGAACGCCGGCGCGGTCGTGCACACGCACTCGCCGCAGGCGACCGCGATCTCACTCGTGCTCGACGAACTCCCGTGCGTGCACTACCAGCAGCTGCTGCTCGGCGGGGCGGTGCGGGTCGCGCCGTTCGCCGTCTTCGGCAGCGACGAGCTGGCCGAGCACGTGTGGACGGCGCTGGACGGCAAGTCGGCGGCGCTGCTGGCCAACCACGGCGCGGTCGTGCACGGCCCGACGCTGCCCGCGGCGGTGGACAACGCGCTGCTGCTCGAGTGGGCCTGCGAGCTCTACCGGAACGCCGCCGCCATCGGCGCCCCGCGGGTCCTGGACGAGGGCCAGCAGGCCGCGGTCGTGGAAGCGGCCTTGCGACGCGGTTACGGCCGCACCCACCGGATCGAGGAGGATCTGTGACGCAAACGGTGATCACGCTCGGCGCGCACGTGTTCGACGTGCAGGTCCGGCCGGTCGAGGCCATCCCGGAAGGACAGGGCGCGGCGCTGGTCGAGCAGATCCGGTTCGGCCCGGCCGGAACCGCGGCCGGCACCGCGCTGACGCTGGCCAAGCTCGGCGCCGCCGTGCGCACCGCCGGCGCGATCGGCACCGACCCGATCGGCGACCTGCTGCTGGCCATGCTGGGCGAGCACGGCATCGACACGTCGCTCGTGGTTCGCCGCGCGGGCGTGCAGACCTCGGCGTCGGTGCTGCCCATCCGCCCGGACGGCAGCCGTCCCGCCTTCCACGTCCCCGGCGCGAACCTCACCTACGGGCCGGACGACGTCCCCGCGGCCGACGTCGCCCGGGCGACCCACCTGCACCTCGGCGCGCCCGAGCTGATGGGCGGGGAGAACGCGGCGAAGATCCTCGCTCCCGCACGGGAGGCCGGCGTGATCACCTCGGCCGACCTGCTCGCCCCCGGCGATCCCGGCGTGCTCACCTGGATCGACCCCGCCCTGCCCCACCTCGACTACCTGCTGCCGAACGAGCAGCAGGTCCTCGGGCTCACCGGCGCCGGGACGCTCGAGGAGGGCGCCCGCGCGCTGATCGCCCGGGGGATCGGCTGCGTGGCCGTCACCCGCGACGCCCGCGGTGCCCTGGTGGTCACGGCGGAGGAGGTGTTCGCCGTGCCCGCGTTCGCGGTCGACGTCGTCGACACCACCGGCTGCGGTGACGCGTTCTCCGCCGGCTTCCTCCGCGGCGTCGGCCTCGGCCGGTCCCCGCGGGAGGCCGCCGTGCTCGGTTCGGCCGCCGCGGCACTGGTCGCCCAGGGGCTGGGCAGCGACCACGGCGAGTTCGACCTGGCCGCCGCCGACGCCTTCGCCGCGGCCACGCCGGTGCTGGAGGCCGCCGATGCGCCGCACTGACGTCGTCCGTGGTCGGCGCGGGACTGGCCGGCCTCACCGCGGCACGAGCGGCGGCATCCCAGCAGCCAGCCGGGGTGTTTGTCGGACAAGCCCCAGTCCACCGCCCGGCCGTGCAACCCGGCGGCCGGGCCGTTCCGTCTCCCGGGCAACGGAACGAAGGAGGCACCCATGCGCCGGCCGTTCGCTGTCCCCACCGTGGTCCTGGTCGCCCTGAGTGCCGTGGCCTGCGGCGGCAGCGCCCGGCCCGGCTCGGCGTCGCCGCTGTGCTCCGCCTCCTACGAACCGCGCGAGCTCGTCGAAAGCGGGCCGCTGTACCCGCCGTTGCCCGCTCCGGGGAAGAGCCGCGGCGAAACCCGCACCACCGACGTCGCCGCCATCAAGAAGGTCGTCGCCGCGGCCTGCGATCTGCCGGAACCGCCGTCGGACGTGGCCTGCACCGCCGAACTGGGCCCGGCCTTCGCGCTCCGGTTCGTCGACACCCGCGGACAGACGACCGATCTCACCGCGGCCGCGTACGGCTGCCAGTTCGTCGAGGGCCTGGACACCCGGCGGTACGACGCCCGCCCGCTCTGGGACGCCCTCGCCGCCGCCGGGCTCCCCGCGCCGCGCCGCTGACCCCCACCGTCCACTTCGGACCGGGACCGGACCACGGCCGGAACTGGTCCGGCTACGAAAGGGCACCGTCGAGGGCCGTGCGTACCCGAGCCGGGCCGCCGGATGTTGACCCCCACCGGAACGCGTCCCTACCGTCCGTTCACCGTTTCCGGTGACCACGGGGCCGTCCGGCCGCGGGGACACCGCCCGCCCTCGAGGAGGTGCCATGCTGTCGAGGCGAACCTTCGTCACCGCCGGCCTGGTCGCCGCCGCGGCGAGCACGCCGCTGTGGTCCGCCGTCACGACGCCGAAAGCCCGCGCCGCCGCGGCGCTGCCGTTGACCCTGAAGAACAATTCGGGCAGCGGCACCGTCTACGCCTACATCAGCGGCGCGGACACCGCGGGCCGCCCCGGCTTCGTCACCGCCGACGGCCGGTTCCAGCCGCTGGCCAACCCGTCCGCGCCGGTGACGCCGATCCCGGACTACGCGATCCCGCTCAGCGGCGCCGGCGCGCAGGTCACCGTGACGCTGACCGACTACCTCATCGGCGGCCGCGTGTGGTTCTCGGTCGGCAAGAAGATCCAGTTCTTCGTCAACCCCGGCCCCGGCCTGGTGCAGCCCGGGTTCGCCAGCGCGGACCCGAACTGGCAGACGAACTGGACCTTCTGCGAGTTCACCTACAACAGCGCGAACCTCTACGCGAACATCAGCTACGTCGACATGGTGGCGCTGCCGGTGTCGATGGCCACCACCGGCGCGGCGGGCGCGCAGTCGGTCAGCCCGCTGCCGGACGGCGCCCTCGCCGGCATCGCCGACGGGCTGCGCGCGCAGCACAACACCGACGGCGCGCCGTGGGACCGGCTGGTCGTCACCGACTCGGGCGGCCAGGTGGTGCGGGTGCTCGCGCCCGGCCACTCCCCCGTCGACTTCGGCGGCTACTGGACGAACTACCTCAACGCCGTCTGGGACCACTACCGCTCGACGCCGCTGACCGTCAACGGGCAGGGCGGCATCGGCTCCTACACCGGCACGGTCAGCGGGGACGCGATCGTGTTCGCCGGCCTGAACACCAACGGGGTGCCGTTCACCAAGCCGAGCGCGGCGGACATCTTCGGCTGCGCGAGCGGGCCGCTGTACAACTCCGGCAGCGACGCCCGCGGCGCGGTCGCCGCCCGGCTGGCCGCCGCGCTGAACCGCAGCAGCCTCCTGGTGGCCGGCGGCAACAACCAGCCCGACGGCGTGGCGCCGTCCCAGTATTACCGGGACGCCACCACCAACCACTACGCGCGCCTGGTGCACCAGTACGCCTCGATCGGCTACGCGTTCCCGTACGACGACGTCGGCCCGACCGGCGCCCAGCCCGTCGACGGCCACCTGCAGGACCCGGCCCCGACGTCCTGGACGGTCGCGCTCGGCCCGGGCGCGGGCGGCGGCACGACCCCGCCGGGCTCCGGCGGCACGAGCGCGTACTCGACGATCCAGGCGGAGGCCTACAACGCCCAGAGCGGCACGCAGAACGAGTCGTGCGCGGACACGGGCGGCGGCGTGGACGTCGGCTGGATCGCGAACGGCGACTGGCTGAAGTACGCCCGCGTCGACTTCGGCTCGAGCTCCCCGAACCAGTTCGTGGCCCGCCTCGCCTCGGGCGCGCCGGCCGGGGTGAGCGGCGCGATCAAGGCCCGCCTGGACAGCGTGACGGGCCCGGTGATCGCCGAAATCGACTTCGCCAACAACGGCGGCTGGCAGCAGTGGCAGACGGTGCCGGCCAACATCGTCGCGCCGGCCACCGGGGTGCACGACTTGTACCTGACGTTCTCCGGGAGCGCGTCGGACTTCGTCAACGTCAACTGGTTCACCTTCACCCGCTAGGCAGACGGCCTCGCCGCCCTTCTGGTGCAGGGCGGCGAGGCCGTCGGTCGCCGGCGATCCTTTGTGGACCCGGCCGTCGTACAGCCAGAGTGTCCGCAGGTTCGGCGCG
The DNA here is from genome assembly GCF_013364075.1 of Amycolatopsis sp. Hca4. Lineage (GTDB taxonomy): Bacteria > Actinomycetota > Actinomycetes > Mycobacteriales > Pseudonocardiaceae > Amycolatopsis. The sequence goes on along the minus strand of NZ_CP054925.1, from coordinate 9,999,202 downwards.
GCGAGCCCGGCCGGGGTCAGTACCGTCGTGCGGATCAGCTCCAGCCGCAGGAACTCCAGTGCCGGCTTGTCCCCCAGCAGCCGCAGGGACGGCTCGGTCCGCGGCCAGCCCCACACGGTCAGCTCCCGCAGCGCGCGCAGCGGCGTCAGGTCCGCGACCGCCGGGAGGAACGGCATCCCGAGCACCTCCAGCCGCGTCAAGCCGGCGAGGCTCAGCGGCCCTCGGTAGTCGGAGGCGAGCGTCAGCTCCGTCAGGCCGGGCACGCCGGCCACCGCCGAACAGTCGGCCACGCCGCGCAGCAGCCGGATCCGGGTCAGCCCGGGCAGGTCGCGGACGAACCCGAGGTCCGGCAGCACGGGTCCGCGTGGCGAGCCGACGAGCAGGCTCGTGCAGCCCTCGGCCGTGAAGCGGTCGCTCAGCGAGCGGGTCCACGGCCCGCTGTCGACCTGGAGTTCCTTCGCGCCGTTGACCGTCCGGACCCGCATCCCGGCAACGATACGGCCGACCGGCCACGCCTGGCCGGTCGGCGACCTGGTCTCCGGCCCTCCTCACGGCCATCATGGAACCCGTGGGAGGGGAGGGCGATTGGCCGAACGCTGGGGCGCGTCGCTGCGCCGGTACCGGACGCGCGCGGGACTCACGCAGGAACAGCTGGCCGAAGCCGCCGGGGTGTCGATCCGGACCCTCCGGCGGTGGGAAACCGGCAACGGCGGGCATCCGCACGGGCCGTCCGTGCGGCGCGTCGCGCGGGTGCTGGACCTCACCGGCGGGGAGCGCGACCGGCTGCTCGCCCTCGCGGACGAGGCTGACCCGACCGCCGGCCGCGCCGTGGCGCCGCCGGGGCTGCGGCCGTTCGAGCCCGGGCCGTTCGTCGGCCGGGCGGCGGAACTCGACGCGCTCACCGCGCACCTGACCGGGACGCCCGGCCGGAACGTCGTCGTGGTGGACGGTCCGCGCGGCATCGGCAAGACGTTCGTCGCGCTGCGCTGGGCCGACCGGCAGCGCGAGGCGTTCCCCGGCGGCCGGCTGTACGCCGACCTGTGGGGGTCCCGCACCGACCTCGCCTCGCGGGGGCCGTCGGAGGTGTTGCACGACTTCCTCCTCGAGCTGGGGGTCACCCCGGAAGAAATCCCGGGTGGCGCCGAGGAACGGGCCGCGCTCTACCGGACCGTGGTGGCGGGCAAGCGGCTGCTCGTCGTGCTCGACGACGCCCGGGACTCCAACCAGGTGCGGCTCCTGCTCCCGGAGAGCCGGGAAAGCGCGGTCCTGATCACCAGCCGGCACCGGCTCCCCGGCCTGGTCGCCGGGTCCGGCGCCGGGTCACTGACGCTCGGGCCGCTGCCGGAGCCCGAGGCCCGGAAGCTGCTGGCCGCCTCCATCGGTGCGGACCGGGCGGCCGGGGACGGCGCCGACGAGCTCCTGGAGTTCTGCGGCGGCCAGCCGCTGGTACTCTCCGCCGCCGCCGCGCGGGCGGCCGCGCACCCGGAGCGCGACCTGCACGAGGTGACCGGAGAGCTCCGCGAGCTGGCGGCGGCGTCGCCGGCGCCGCACGACCGGACCTCCGGGCTCGCCGCGGTCCTGGGCGAGTACCACCCCGATGTCGAGCTGATGGAGCTGGGCTCGGCCCTGATGACCCAGGCCTACCAGCTCAACGACCTGGGCCGGCCGGATGCCGCGCTGTCGGCGCTCACCGACGCCGAGGCGGTCTACCGGCAGCTCGACCGGCAGGCCCCGCGGTTCTACCGCGCCGGGTCGCTGGCCGACTGCCTGATGACGAAGTCCCTGCAGCTGCTCGACCTCGGCTTCGGCGAGGAAGCCGTCCGGGCGAGCGCCGAGTCGGTGGAACTGCGCCGCCCCCGTGACGACGACCTGCTGCCGACCGGAGCCGCGCTGAGGATGCTGGCGAGCAGCCTCGGCAACCACGCCATGCTCCTGTGCGCCGTCGGGCGGCCGGAGGAAGCCGTGGCGGCGCTGACGGAGGGGGTCGAGCTCCGGAAGCGGTTCGTCGCCGCGAAGCGGGCCGGGCGGACCGTGTCGCCGAGGGGGTGACACGGCCCGTCCGGCCACAGTGGACGGTTCAGCTGACCTGCAGGTCGATGCAGGCGTAGAACGCGTTCGCCGTGTCGGCGATGTTCCACACCGCGAGCACCGTCTGGCGGCCGGTGTGGCTGCCCAGGTTCACCTGGTGCGCGACCGTCGCCGGCGGCTGCTGGTTGTTGCCGCTGACCTCCGCGATCTTCTGGCTGCCGATGAAGTACTGGTAGTTCGACGTGCGGTGGCGAGCGGTGAAGGTCCAGGTGAAGGTCACCGTGCGGCCGACGCTCGCGGCGCGCCAGCCCTTGTTGTTGTCGTTGAGCTCGGCGAATTGGGAGACGCCGCCGTTGCACGAGCGCAGGCCCTTGGGTCCTTCGACGCTCTGCGGTTCGTACTGGATCTGCCCGCACTGCACGGTGTGCTGGGCGCACTGCGCCTGCCGGCTGGCGGGCGAGCTGACGTAGCCGTGCGCGCTCGCGATCCCGGCGGGGTTGAGCACCACCAGGACCGGGGCGAGGAGAGCACCCACGGCGGCCGCGACCAGTTTGCGGTTCATTCCGGCTCCTTCGGGGACGGGCTCGCCTCCCGCCGCCGGGCACGGCGCAGCCGCGGCCCCGGCCTCGCTGGGAGGTCCGCCGCGACGGGAAGGGTTACGAGCGAAGGAAAATTGTGGTCTAGACCATACTTCGGATCGTTACGCAGGTCAACGGCTGGCAAAGTAAAGGATGGTGTTGGTAAGGCGCCAACCGTCACCCGGTGTTCCGTTGAGCGGGACCGCGGTGGTGAGACCGGCGGCGGGGCGCGGGGCGCGTGCCTCTAGGATCACGCCCGTGACCACCTACGACGACACGTTCGAGCACCTCGACCCCTCGGCCCTGCCGGAGCGGCAGCAGCGGATCCTGGTCGCGATCCGGGACTGGGTGGTCCAGCACGGCTACTCCCCCAGCACGCGCGAGATCGGCGAGGCCGTCGGCCTGCAGTCGACGTCGTCGGTGTCGAAGCACCTGGCCAGCCTCGAAGACAAGGGCTTCCTGCGCCGCGGCGCGACCGTGTCGCGCCCGATCGACGTGCGCGCGTTCCTCAACGGGACGGCCGCCGCCGAAGACGGCGATTCGGTGCCGGTGCCGGTGGTCGGCGACATCGCGGCGGGCACGCCGATCTCGGCGGTCGAGCACACCGACGACGTCCTCAAGCTGCCCCGCGACCTCACCGGCCGCGGCACGGTCTTCGGCCTGCGCGTCCGCGGCGACTCGATGATCGACGCGGCGATCTGCGACGGCGACATCGTCGTGGTCAAGCAGCAGTCGGAGGCCCACTCGGGCCAGATCGTGGCAGCGATGATCGACGAAGAGGCGACGGTCAAGGTCTACCGCCGCCGCGACGGCCACGTGTACCTCGAGCCCCGCAACCCGGCCTACGACGTCATCGACGGCGACCGCGCGGTGATCCTGGGCGCGGTGGTGTCGGTGCTGCGCAGCGTCTGACTCACCAGGTGACCGGCAGTTCGTACACGCCGTACACCGATCCGTCGTGCTTGAACGGGATCTCCCCGAGCCCGACGGCCGGCGCCAGGGTCGGGATCCGCCGGTACAGCGTGCTGTACACGACCTGCAGCTCGAGCCGGGCCAGCGGCTGACCGAGGCACTGGTGGACGCCGAAGCCGAAGGCCACGTGCCGGTGCGCGTCGCGGGTCAGGTCCAGCCGGTCACCGTCCGGGAAGGCCGCCGGATCGCGGTTGGCGATGTCGCTCGCCATGATCAGGCCCTCGCCCGCGCGGATCGTCTCCCCGGCGATTCGGATGTCCTCCAGCGCGACGCGCCGGCGTCCGTTGTGCGTGATGTTCAAGTAGCGCAACAGCTCTTCGACCGCCGACGCGACCAGCGCCGGATCGCCGCCCTCGCGCAGCAGCGCCAGCTGGTCCGGGTGCTCCAGCAGGGCCAGCGTCCCGAGCGCGATCATGTTCGCCGTCGTCTCGTGACCGGCGACGAGCAGCAGGACACCCATCTGCGCGGCTTCGGGCCGGGTCAGCTCGCCCGCCGCGACCCGGGCGGCAAGCCCGGACAGCAGGTCGTCGGCGGGCTGGCCGAGCTTCGCCCCCACCAGCCGGTCGAGGTAAACCGCCAGCGCCCGGAGCGCGGCCGCCCGTTCCTCGGGCTTCGTGTCGCGGTGGACGACGACCTTGCTGTGGTCCTGGAAGAAGCCGTGGTCGGCGTAGGGGACGCCGAGCAGCTCGCAGATCACCAGTGACGGCACCGGCAGCGCGAACGCCTCCACGAGGTCCACCGGCTTCGGGCCGGCCAGCAGCTCGTCGATCAGGTCGTCGACGATCCGCTGCACGGCCGGGCGCAGTGCGGCGACCCGGCGGATCGTGAACGGCGCCGTCACCATCTTGCGCAGCCGCGCGTGCTCCGGGTCGTCCATCAGGATGAAGCCGAACCCGGTGCCGCCCTTCGGCAGCGGCGCGGGGCTCGGGTACCCGGGCCGGGTCGCGTCGGCGCTGACCCGGGAATCCACCAGCAGCGCCCGCTGGTCGGCGTAGCGGGTCACCAGCCACGGCGTGCTGCCGTCCCACAGCCGGACCCGGATGAGCGGGGTTTCCCCCTGCAGCGCACGGGCGGCGGGCGGCGGGTCGAACGGGCAGCCCGCGGCCCGGGGCATCGGGAACTCGGGGATCTCCGTGGTCGTCATCGTTCCTCCGCGGTGGCCGTCGGTTCGTCAGCAGTCAACCGAAGGCTGCTACGGTGAGTCAAGCAACTGATTTAATCTCCCCCGGAGGGCCGTTCGTGTCCGAGCCATCCAGCGCACCGCGCGCGAACCTCGTCGTCGCGGTCCTCGCCCTCGCGGGCATCACCGTCTCGCTGATGCAGACGCTGGTCATCCCGCTGATCCCGGCGCTGCCCGGGCTGCTGCACGCCTCCGCGGCCGACGCCACCTGGGCCATCACCGCCACCCTGCTCGCGGGCGCGGTGGCCACGCCGACCATGGGCAGGCTCGGCGACATGTACGGCAAACGGCGGATCCTGCTCGTCGGCCTCGGCGCGCTGGTCGCCGGCTCGACCGTCGGCGCGCTTTCCGACAGCCTGGTGCCGATGGTCGCCGGGCGCACCCTGCAGGGCCTCGCCGCCGGCGTCATCCCGCTCGGGATCAGCATCATGCGGGACGAACTGCCGGCCGAGCGGCTCGGTTCCGCGACCGCGCTGATGAGCGCGTCGCTCGGCGTCGGCGGCGCGCTGGGCCTGCCCGCGGCCGCACTGCTGGCCGAAACCGCCGACTGGCACGCGCTGTTCTGGACCTCCGCCGGGCTCGGCATGGTCGTCACCGCGCTGGTCGTCGCGCTCGTGCCGGAGTCGCCGGTCCGCACCGGCGGCCGGTTCGACGTGCCGGGCGCGGCCGGGCTGTCGATCGCGCTGGTGTGCCTGCTGCTGGCCATTTCGAAGGGCGCCGACTGGGGCTGGGGCAGCCCGGCGACGCTCGCCCTGTTCGCGGCCGCCGCCGTCGTCCTGCTGCTGTGGGGCCGCTGGGAGCTGCGGACCGCGCGGCCGCTGGTGGACCTGCGGACGACCGCGCGCCGCCAGGTGCTGCTGACCAACATCGCCTCCGCGGTGTTCGGCTTCGCGATGTTCGCGATGTCCCTGGTCCTGCCGCAGCTGCTGCAGCTGCCGGCGGCGACCGGGTACGGCCTCGGCCGCTCGATGCTCACGGTGGGCCTGGTGATGGCGCCGTCCGGCCTGGTGATGATGGCACTGGCACCGGTGTCCGCCCGGATCTCGGCCACCCGCGGCCCGAAGACGACGCTCATGCTCGGCGCGGTGGTCGTCGCCGCGGGCTACGCCCTCGGCATCGTCCTGATGAGCGCGACCTGGCAGCTGGTGCTGGTCTCGAGCATCATCGGCGCCGGGATCGGGCTGGCCTACGGCGCGATGCCGGCGCTGGTCATGGGCGCGGTGCCGGTGTCGGAAACGGCGGCCGCCAACAGTCTCAACACGCTGATGCGCTCGATCGGCACGTCCGTCTCCAGCGCCACGGCGGGGCTCGTGCTGGCGCGGCTGACGATCCCGTTCGGCCCGGCAACCCTGCCGTCGCAGAACGGGTTCCGGCTCGTGCTCGGGATGGGTTCGGCGGCGGCGCTGCTCGCGCTGGCCGTCGCCGCGTTCCTGCCACGGCGGTCCCCCGCGGCGGCGCCGCCGGAACCCGCGCTCGCGGCCGGCCGCTGACCGAGGCGGGCTCTGATCACGTGTGATGCCCGTCTGATCACGTGTGATGCCTCTTCGAGCACGCTCGATGCCTTGAACAGCAAAGGGAATGTCGCGTTCACCGACCCGATCACCGGATTGTTCAGCGGCCTTGTATCGGGTCGGCGGGAGGGGTGTGGCCGGTTCGCTCTCAGGGACGTGGGGCTGCCAGGCCGTCGATGTGGAGTTTTCCCCCTGCGTGCTTCTCCGCCACGAACTCCGGGCCCTTTGTTATCAAGCGGGCCAGTGCTGTTGCGTGGCCGTGGCCCAGGGCGTGGTCCTGCTTCAGCCAAGCCACTATCTCGGCCGGCTTTGTCAGGTTCTTGGTCTTGGCCAGCTCCATGAAGGCTCTGGGGGTGATGCCCGACTGCTTCTCCGCGTTGTCGAGGTACGCCTGGAACGACATGGTGCTCCTCCGCCTGGTTCGTTCTTCCTGGGTGGCTCCAACCTCTCACCGACAACTTTTTTTGTCAAGGGCGTTTCGCCGCCACCGCCAAGGTTGTGTACGGCAGCACGAAGCTTCCGCCCAGTGCGTCGATCGCCTTGCCCACTTCGGACAGGACCTCCGCCAGTGCCTGGGGCGGCAAGCGCGTCAAGCCGCCCGTTGTCGGGAGGAAGTCGAGCCACTCTTCGCGCGTGTACGTCCTCTCCCACTCGAACGTCCAGCGTGCCGGGGCGTCCAGACCCTCCGCCCCGGTGATCGCGTCGGCGAAACCGGTGAACATCACGTCGTAGATCTCTGCCGCCGTTCTCGTCTCGGCCGCGAACGGCATGTCGGGCAGTACCCGGCGGCAGGCCTGCGCGAACGCCTTCGCCACCTCCGCCGGGGGCTGGAACACGTGCGCGAACACGGCGAGGAGCCCTCCCGGCCGCAGGACCCGCGCCGCCTTCGGGGGGCCGGTTCGGGGGTTCACCCAGTGCCAGGCCTGGCCCGCGATCACGGCGTCGAACGTCCGGCCGGACGGGTCCCAGTCCTCGAACTTCGCCACCTCGACGTCGATTCCCCCGCCCCGGGCGAACGCCGCCATCCGGGGGTCGGGGTCGATGCCCAGGACGCGGCAGCCCGCCGCGCGGAACTGGCGGGCCTCGATGCCCGTTCCGCAGCCGACGTCCAGGACGTCGGTTCCCGGGCTCGAGGCGACGATCCGGTTCACCAGTTCGGGTGGGTACGGCGGCCTCGCGCGGTCGTAGCGTTCGACGTCGGTTCCGAAGGACTCGGCCATCGCGCGGGCCTCATGGGGTTGAGTGGGCATGCGCCCACTTTAATGGGCACTTGCCCACTAGGGCAATCACCGGGCGTGCCGGAGAATGGGCTCCATGCCGACCGGGGTCCACCTGCGCGATGTGCGCAAGCAACTGTTCGACGCGGCCGAGCGGGTCCTCCTCCGCGACGGCCCGGGCGCGCTGACCAGCCGGGCGGTCACCACCGAGGCCGACGTCGCCAAGGGCGTCCTGCACCGGCACTTCACCGACTTCGACGACTTCCTCGCCGAACTGGTCCGCGACCGCCTCGCCCGCCTGGCCGACCAGGCCGCCCTCCTGCACGCCTCGGCCGGCACCCGGACCGTCGGGGAAAACCTCGTCGACGCCCTGGTCGAGCTGTTCGACCCGGTCTCGGTGGCGTTGACGAGCCTGATCTTCTTCCGCGACGAACTCCGCGCCCGCCTGCGCAGGCGAACCGGCCTCCCGATCCTGGCGGAGGCTCGCGACATGCTCACGGACTACCTGTCAGCCGAGCGCGAACAGGGCCGCATCGCCGCGGACGCCGAAGCCGGAGCCCTGGCCCTGTCGTTGATCGGGGGCGGCCACCTGCTCTTCGCGGGCCGGCGCCGGGAAACCCTGCCCGGCAACGGCGAAGTGGAGACGATGGTCCACACGGTCATCGCCGACGTGGTCCAGCGCCGCCTGCTGTAGGGACGGTCCGAAGTGGATCAAAAACCGAGAAGGCCCCGCCGGTGGCGGGGCCTTCTCGGTGATCGGGTGGGCGATACTGGGATCGAACCAGTGACCTCTTCGGTGTGAACGAAGCGCTCTCCCCCTGAGCTAATCGCCCGTCGTACGAACTTCCACGAAATCCGGGGGTGGACTCGTGGTGCGCGATACTGGGATTGAACCAGTGACCTCTTCCGTGTCAGGGAAGCGCTCTCCCGCTGAGCTAATCGCGCGCTGCGGAACTTCGTACGTGCGGAAGCATATCGGATGCCTTCACGGGCCTCGCAGGGGGTCCGGTGTACCGAAAACAGCCTGACAGGAACGCCCGGAAACAGGCACACTGCGAAGGACGCCCGTGTTCGGCACGGCCGTCCCCGGCCGACCAGGAGAGTCCCACCCCGATGACCGAAACCGTGTCCACCCCGCCCGCCGACGTGAACCGCGCACCGGCGCGCTCGGGACTCCTCATCGGGGTTCTCGTGCTCTCGGCGTTCGTGATGATCCTCAACGAGACGATCCTGAGCGTCGCGCTGCGCGACCTGACCGTCGACCTGCACGTGCCGACGACCACCGTGCAGTGGCTGACCAGCGGGTTCCTGCTGACGATGGCCGTGGTCATCCCCACCACCGGGTTCATGCTGGAGCGGTTCTCGCCGCGGCAGGTGTTCCTGTTCTCGCTGTCGGCGTTCAGCCTCGGCACGCTGCTGAGCGCGCTCGCGCCCGGGTTCGGGGTGCTGATGGCCGGGCGCGTGGTGCAGGCGTGCGGCACCGCGGTGATGCTGCCGCTGCTGATGACGACGGTGATGCGCCTGGTGCCGCCGGAGCGGCGGGGCGCCACGATGGGCACGATCACGATCGTCATCGCGGTGGCGCCGGCGATCGGGCCGACGATCGGCGGCGCGGTGCTTTCGCTGGGCTGGCGCTGGATGTTCTGGATCGTGCTGCCGCTCGCGGTCGCCGCGCTGGTGACCGGGGCGGTGCTGCTGCGGCTGGACAGCGAACAGCGTCGGGTGCCGCTGGACGTGCCGTCGGTGCTGCTGTCCGCGATCGGGTTCGGCGGCCTGCTGTACGGCCTGTCCTCGGGCGGCGAGCAGGCCGGGGCCGAGCCGCCGGTGCCGGGGTGGGTGCCGATCGTCGTCGGCGCCGTCGCGCTGGTCGTGTTCACCTGGCGGCAGCTGCGGCTGCAGCGCCGGGATCGCGCCCTGCTCGACTTGCGGCCGTTCACCCACCGCAGCTTCGTCGTCGCGCTGGCCCTGACGGCGCTGCTGTTCGTCTGCCTGATCGGCGCCGCGGCGATCCTGCTGCCGCTGTACCTGCAGACGGTGCTGCACACGAGCACCTTCGTCAGCGGGCTGGCGGTGCTCCCCGGCGGGCTGGTGCTGGGCCTGCTGGGCCGCCCGGTCGGCGCGCTGTTCGACAAGGTCGGCGGCCGCCCGCTGGTGATCCCGGGCGCGGCGGCGATGGCCGCTTCGCTGTGGCTGTTCGCGATCCTGGGGCCCGATTCGCCGCTGATCGCGGTGATCGGGATCCACGTGCTGATGATGGCCGGGCTGGGCCTGATGATGACGCCGCTGTTCACCGAGTCGCTCGGCGTGCTGCCCGAACACCTGTATTCGCACGGCAGCGCGATCCTCTCGACGCTGCAGCAGGTGGCCGGCGCGCTGGGCACGGCGGTGTTCGTGAGCGTGGCGACGCTGGGCAGCCACGACACGACGGCGGCCAGCCCGGACGCCGCCGGGCTGCGCGCGGCGTTCATCGTCGCGGGGATCGTCGGTCTGGTGGCCTTCGCGGGCAGCTGGCTGATCCGGCGCGGGCCGGCGCCGGTCGCTGCGGGTGGCGCGCACCACTGATGGTCCGTCCGGCCCGGCCGGACTCGAGGAAGGGAAAGTCCCGCTTCCGCTCGGCGAAGGCCGGGGGGAAGCCTGCGAGCGGAAGCGGGAGTTCGAGGCCGGTACGGGGGTCGCCTCGCGGCGAAAGGCTCTTCACGGCTCCAGCCGGACTGGTATTCCGTCAAGGCAAGGGGTGAGGCCCGGGGACTCCGCCGTACCGACACCCGTTACAACGCCCCGGATCAGCCGGTGTTCCCCGACGTGACCCGGCTCATGCCGTCACCTTCGGCGTCGCCCGGACACCGCTGTGCAGGTACCTCTCCCCGGTCGGCAGCGTGTAGAACGTCGCCGAGATCCACGACTGCGCGCCCGGCTCGCGGAAGGCGAACTGCGCTCCGCCCATCGGGACCAGGTCGTGTTCCGTCGTCGGTTCCGGGACCAGCGCGGCGATCGGGCCGGTGATCGTCTGCCGCATGCGCAGGCCCTTCTCCCCCTCGAACACCTCGATCCGCATCGACGCCCGCTCGTAGGTCCCGGTGAACTCCGCGAAGTCGACCGACGGCGGCTCCGCGGCCGGCGCGATCGGGCTCGGCAGGGCCACGCCGGCCAGCTCGGCGAAGATCTCGCGGTAGAGCTCCTCGTACAGGTCCCGCGTGTTGCCGCCGTTGGTGAGCAGCGTGACGGCCAGGCCGTGCGAGGGCAGCACCCGCAGGAACGCCGACTGCCCGATCGTGTTGCCGTCGTGGCCGATCACCCGGTGGCCGTCCCAGTCGAAGCGGATCCAGCCGAGGCCCCACGAGTCGCCCAGCGTGTGCTTGTCGGGCATGTCCGCCTGCCACTCGGTCATCGCCGCCGCCGACGCCTCGGACAGCACGCCGGCCCCGCCGGCCAGGTGCATCCGGGCGAACGCCAGGACGTCGGCCGCCGACGCGGTGATCAGCCCCGCCGGGCCCGCCGAGCGCGGCAGGCCCCACACCGGCGCCGGGGACGGCGGGCCGTCGCCGGCCGCGACGTGGCCCATCGCCGCCCGGTGCAGCAACGCCTCCTCCGGCAACGTCCCCGTGTGGGTGAGCCCCAGCGGGGTGAACAGCCGCTCGCGCAGGGCCGCGTCCCACGTCTTGCCGGTGAGCTGCTCGATCACCCGGCCCAGCAGCACGAACCCGGAGTTGCAGTAGGACAGCGTCGCCCCGAGCGGGTGCACCTGGGCGACCTCTTCCAGCAGGCCGACGAACTTCTCGATGCAGTCGTCGCCGCGGCCGGTGTCGGTGAAGACGTCGCCGTCGATGCCACTCGTGTGGGTGAGCAGGTGCCGCAGGGTCACCTTCTTGGTGACGTCCGGGTCGGCCAGCCGCAGCTCCGGCAGCACGTCGGCGATCGGCGCGTCCAGCTGCACCAGGCCCTCGTCGACCAGCTGCATCGCCACCGTGGCCGTCCACACCTTGGTGATCGAGCCGATCTGGAACACCGCGTCGTCGGTGACCTCGGCCCCGGTCGCGGTGTTCAGCACGCCGTGGCTCGCGATCACCCGGTCGTCGCCGGACAGGATGCCCAGCGACGCCCCGGGCACGCGGTGCTTGCGGGCGAGCGCGCTCAGGCGCCGCCGCCAGTGCGCGGCGTCCAGCGGCACCCGCGCCGGCTTGCCCGGCTCGCCCGCGTACTGCGTGACCCAGTCGGCGATCCGGCGGTTGAAGTCCAGCCGGTGCGAGGGCTTCCCGTCGAGGATGAACAGGTGCGACGCGCCGGGGTAGAGCACCATGCGGGTGGGCACGCCCTGCCCGCGCAGCGCGGTGAACCACTGCTCGGCCTGCCCGGGCGGGCACCGGTCGTCGGCGCCGCCGTGCACCACCAGGGTCGGCGTGCGCACCTTCTCCACCTGGGACAGCGGGGAAAGCGCCGCGTAGTGCGCCCGGTTCTCCGACGGCAACGAGCCGAGTTCGGCGACGCCGAGGTAGTGGCCGGCGTCGGACGTGCCGGCCATGCTGACCACGTCGGAGACGACCCCGCCCGCGACGGCCGCGGCGAAGCGGCCGTCGCGGCTGGTGAGGTAGCACGTCATGAAGCCGCCGTAGCTGTAGCCGGCCACGGCGAGCCGCCGCGCGTCGGCCACGCCCTCGGCGACGAGGGCGTCCAGCGGCTCGAGGAAGTCGCGGGCGTCGGCCGCGCCCCAGGCGCCGACCGCCGCGGTGTAGAACGCTTCGCCGTAGCCGTCGCTGCCGCGCGGGTTGAGCAGCAGCACCGCCCAGCCGCGCGCGACGAGCTCCTGGTGGTAGAGGTGCACGGCGTCGGCGGTGCCGTTCCACGCGTTGTGCGGGCCGCCGTGGATGTCCAGCAGCAGCGGCCGCGGCCCGGTGCGGGCGGGATCGCGCAGCAGCCAGCCGGCCACCACCGTGCCGTCGGAGATGGTGAACTCCCGTTCCTCGGAGACGAACGGGTCGAAGCCGGGCCCGTGCGCGGTGCGGACGTCGACCGCTCCCCCGGTGACGGCGACCGTCGCCACCTGGCCGTAGGACGTCGGCGTGGCCAGCACGATCGCGGCCGTGTCGCCGGCCGCGGTCATCCCCGTCACGGCGGTGCCGTCGCCGCCGGCGACGAGCCGCGGCTCACCACCCTCGGCGTCGACCGCGTACAGGTGGGTGCAGCCGCGGTCGCGGGCGCAGAACAGCACGGTGGAGCCGGAAAGCTGCGGGAGCGCGCCCGGGTAGCCGGGGCCGCCCGGCATGACGTTCCGGTCGAGCGGCGCCGCCAGGTCGGTGGTCTCGCCGCCGTCGAGGGGAACCCGCAGCAGCCCGAGGTGCCCGGGTGCGGTGTCCCGGCGGCCGACCACGAGCAGCGCGGCGCCGTCGGCGGTCCAGCCGACCGCGCCGCACATGCCGTCGGCGGAACCGACCAGGCGGGGCTCGCCGCCGGGCTCGACGACGTAGGCGCCGGAGCGGAAGGTCAGGTCGGCGTCGGCCTCGGGCCCGGCGGGGAAGGCCAGCAGCGTGCCGTCCGGCGACCACGCCGGGTCGCCTGCGTGCCAGTCCCCCGCCGTGACCTGCCGGACTTCGCCGGTGGCGACGTCGAGGACGTGGACGTGCTTGCGCAGCGTCCGCAGCAGCCCGGCGCCGTCGGCCTTGAAGTCGACGCGGTCGGCGACCACCGGGGCGCCCGCGCGGCGGGCGCGGGCGGCGTCGTCCTCGCCCTCGTCGGCGGCGAGGTCGACCGGCGCGGCGAAGGCGATCGCGGTGCCGTCCGGCCGCCAGACCGGGGTGCCCGCGCCGAGCGGCAGGCTGGTGACGGGCTCGGGCTCGCCGCCGTCGGCGGGAAGCAGCCACAGCTGCGGCGGGCCGTCCTGGGCGCGCAGGAACGCCAGCCGCGTGCCGTCCGGGGACCACGCCGGTTCGAGGTCGGCCGGGCCGCGGGTGAGCCGGCGCGGCTCGCCACCGGCGGTGCCGACGAGCCACAGCGAACGGACGTCGGTGTCCTTCTCGCGGTCGGCCGTGCGCAGCACGTACGCGATCCGGCTGCCGTCGGGCGAAATCGCCGGGTGCTCGGGGAACTCGAAGGCAGCGAGGTCGTCGATGCCGGGACGTCGGGTCATGCGGATCTCCTCGTGGGCTGGCTCGCGGCGAAGTGGCACGCCGCGGAGTGGGGACCGTCCGCGGTGTCGCCCGCCGGGTCGGTGGTGACACAGACGGTGCGGTCGGGGTGCACGAGCGGCCCGATCGGGCAGCGCGGGTGGTAGCGGCAGCCGGACGGCGGGTGGTGCGGGTCGGCGGGTTCGGTGTCGGCGAGCGGGCCGGCGTCGCTGCCGGTCTCGCTGCCGTCGAGCAGGCTCCGGTGCGCCGAGGGCGCGGCGGCCAGCAGTTCCCGCGTGTAGGGGTGCTTCGGCTCGGTGAGGACCTGCGCGGCGGGCCCGGCCTCGACGATCCGGCCGAGGTACATCACCGCGACGACGTCGCTGACGTACCGCACGACGGCGAGGTTGTGCGAGATGAACAGCATCGACAGCGCCAGCTGCCGCTGCACGTCCCGCACCAGGTTGAGCACGGCGCCCTGCACCGAGACGTCGAGCGCGGAGGTGATCTCGTCGGCGATCAGCACCTTCGGCCGCCCGGCCAGCGCCCGCGCGAGGGCGACGCGCTGGCGTTGCCCGCCGGAGAGCCGCCCGGGCAGCGCCGCCGCGCGGTCCGGGTCGAGGTGCACCAGTTCCAGCAGCCGCGCGACCTCGGCCCGCCGTCCGGCGCGCGACGTCCCGGGCGGCATCGCCTCGGTGATGGACTCGCCGATCGCCATCCGCGGGTCCAGCGACGAGTACGGGTCCTGGAACACCATCTGGAGCGGACGCCGCCGCGGCAGCCGCCGCACGTCGACCCCGCCCAGCAGCACGCGACCGGCACTGACCGGCGCGAGCCCGGCCGCGGCCCGCGCGAGGGTCGACTTGCCGGAACCGGACTCGCCGACCAAACCGACGACCTGCCCCGAGGGGACGGTCAGGCGGACACCGTCGACCGCGGTCAGCCGGCCATAACGGACGCTGACGTCCTCGAACTCCAACGCGCTCACGCCGCACCCTCCTCATGAGACTGTCCGGAAAGGACGGTTGCGTGCGGGTGCCAGCAGGCCACCCGGTGCTCGCCGCGGTCCGGGGCTTCCAGCACCGGGTCTTCGGTGCGGCAGCGGTCCGAGGCGCGCGGGCACCGGGCGGCGAACGCGCACCCTTCGGGCACCTGGTCGGGTTCCGGCGGCCGGCCGGGGATCACGTCCAGGGGCCGGTCGCGGTCGGTGTCCAGGTCGATCGTCGTGGCCAGCAGCGCCCGGGTGTACGGGTGGCGGGCCGGGCTGCCGGACGGCAGGTCCTCGACGATCCGGCCGGCGTACATCACCAGCACCCGTTCGCACGTCTGGGTGACGACCGCGATGTCGTGGCTGATCAGCAGGATCGCCGCGCCCTCGGTTTCGCGCGTGCGGGCCAGCAGGCGCAGCACCTGGCGCTGGACGGTGACGTCGAGCGCGGTCGTCGGCTCGTCGGCCACGATCAGCTTCGGCCGTCCCATCAGGCCCATGCCGATCATCGCGCGCTGCCGCATGCCGCCGGAGAACTCGTGCGGGTACTGGCGGGCGCGCCGCTCGGCGGCCGGGACGCGCACCGCGGCCAGCCGGTCGACCGCGCGGGCGAACGCCTGGCGCCGCGAAAGGCCGTGGTGCTGCTCGGAAACCTCGGCGAGCTGGCCGCCGACCCGGCGGGCCGGGTTGAACGACGTCATCGGGTCCTGGAACACCATCGCCAGCGCGGTGCCGAGCTCCCGGTCCGACGCGGCCGCCAGCGGCTTCCCGGCGAACTCGAGCCGGTCGGCGGTGACCACGCCGGGCGCTTCGACCAACCGGGACACGGCCAGTGCGGTCAGGCTCTTGCCGGAACCGGACTCGCCGACCACGCCGATCGCTTCGCCGGCGCGCACGCTGAAACTCACGCCGCGCACCGGAACCGTCCAGCCGTCCGGGCCGGGGAACGCCACCCGGAGGTTCTCCACCACGAGCACCGCGTCCGCGGGCCGCTCGACCTCCATGGTCGCCGCCGCCGCGGGCGTGGGTGCCGGGCGCCGCGTCACCCGGGTGCGGACCCCGACCACCGCCGCGACCGTCTCGCCGACCAGGTTGAACGCCAGCCCGGCCAGCACCACCGCCGCGGCGGGGCCGAGCGCGGCCGCGGGGTTGACGTAGATGCCGTCCAGCCCTTCGCGCAGCAGCCGTCCCCAGTCGTAGTCCGGCGCCTGCACGCCGATCCCGAGGAACGACAGCCCGGCGAAGGCCAGCAGCGCCGAACCGGCCCCGATGGTCGCGTTGACCACGAGCGGCTCGCCGATGTTCGGCAGCACGTGCCGGGCCAGCAGCCGGATCCGGCCGACGCCGGCGATCCGGGCCGCGGCGACGAAGTCGCGGCCGCTCACCGACGCCGACAGCGTCTGCACGAGCCGGGCGAACGCCGGCGCCGTCGCGAACCCGATGGCCAGCACCGCGCCCTGGGTGCCGACGCCGAAGATCACCGCGAGGAACAGGGCCAGCAGCAGGCCGGGGAACGCGACGGCGATGTCGACGACCGCGGTGACCAGCCGGCCCGCCCGGCGCGGCAGCACCGCGGGCAGCGTCCCGAGCACGACGCCGGTGCCGGCCCCGATCACGGTCGCGAGCACGGCCAGCCCGACCGAGAGCCAGGTGGCCACCAGGGTGCGCAGCAGCAGGTCGCGGCCGAGGGAGTCGGTGCCGAACGGGTGCGCCCCGGACGGGCCCTGGCCGATCGCGTCGGTGTCGATCGCGGCCGCGCTGTCGCCCCACAGGAGCGGGGCCAGTGCCGCCACGACGACGACCAGGGCCAGCAGCAGTGCCGAGCACGCCCCCACCGGCGTGCGCAGGGCCGCCGTCCACGTTCCGCGTCGCGCCATCTCACGCCTCCCGAATGGCCGAGCGCGGGTCGAGCAGCCCGAGCACGACGTCGACCAGCAGGTTCACCAGCAGCACGCCGACGCCGTAGACGAGCACGATCCCCTGCACCAGCGGGTAGTCCTTCTGCAGGATCGACTGGACGATCGTCGAGCCGAGGCCGGGCCAGGCGAACACGTTCTCCACCAGCACCGTGCCCGCGACCAGCCCGGTCAGCATCAGCCCGCCCAGCGTCAGCGTCGCGGTCAGCGCGTTCGGCAGCGCGTGCCGGACGTAGACCAGCCGCGCGGGCAGCCGCTTCGCCCGCGCGGTGCGGACGAAGTCGGCGCCCAGCACCGCGAGCAGCTCGATCCGCAGCATCCGCGCGAGCACCGCCGCCGGCCCGACGGCCAGCGCCGCCACCGGCAGCACGTAGGCGCTCGCGCCGTCGCCGCCGGCCACCGGGAACCAGCCGAGGCCGACGGCGAACAACGCCACCAGCGCGACCGCCACCAGGAACTCCGGGACGGCGGCGAGGAAGACGCTCACCGACGTGAACGCCAGCTCGCCGCCACGGCGCCGTCCGCCGCGGGTGAGCACCGCGAAGAGCACGCCGACCGGGACGGCGACGGCGACCACGACGGCGAAGGCCAGTACCGCCAGCTGCAGGGTCGCCGGCAACCGGTCGCCGATCACCTGCGTGACCGGCTGGCCGCTCGCCATCGACGTCCCGAAGTCGCCGGTGACCAGGCCGCGCAGGTAGTGGCCGTACTGCACCCACAGCGGGTCGTCCAGGCCGAGCTCCAGCCGCTTGGCCCGCACCAGGTCGGCAGGCGCGGTCATCCCGAGCGCGGCGCGCACCGGGTCGCCGGGCACCAGGTGGATCATCAGGAAGGCCGCGGTGACCAGCGCCCACAGCGAGACGGCGAACCGGGCCAGCCGCCGCGCGGCGAACGCCGGCCAGCCCCCGCCGTGCAGCCGCGCGGGCGCCGCCGCCGCGGTGGTCATCGCGCGTACATCCGGATCGAGGACGGGCTGACGCTGCCCTGGCTGACGTCGAACCGGGCCCCGCTCGCGTAGATCGGCACGACGGAGTCGACGTAGGGCACCACGTCCACGCGCTTGACCAACGCCGTCTCGGCGGCTTCCCAGGACGGGCAGCTGGCGGCGCCGCTCATCGTGGCCGCCTGCTTCACGCCCTGCTCGTACTCCGGGTTGGCGATGTGCCCGAAGTTGGTCCCGTCCGGGGCCGCCGGGCCGGACACGAACGGCACCAGCTGGCTCGGCAGGGTCAGCCCGAGCGGCCCGAGCGAGACCTCCCACTCGCCGGTGCCGAACAGCACCTGGGACAGCCCGGGGCTGTCGACGGCCTTGAGCGTGACCTCGGCACCGAGGGTTTTCCACGTCTGCTGGGCCAGTTCGGCGGTGGGGGCCATGGTCGGGCCGAGCTGGGTGCCGTAGAGGACCGTGAGCGCGAGCCGCTTGCCGCCCTTGACGCGCACGCCGTCCGGGCCTGCCTGCCAGCCCGCGGCGTCCAGCGCGGCCGCGGCCGCCGCCGGGTCGTGGTTCGGCAGGTGCCCGGTGACGGTGTCGCCCGAGCACGCCTTCGGGTCGGCAGTGACCAGGCTCTGCGACGGCTTGCCGGTGCCGTTGGTGAGCACCTTGCCGAGCTGGGCGAGGTCGAGGGCCTGGGTCAGCGCGCGCCGCACGGACTCGTCCTGGCCGGGGCGCCCGGCGGCCTGGTTGTAGAAGATTTCCCCGAGCGGGGCGAGGAAGTCGGCGTGGAAGAGCTTCCGGCCTTCCAGCCGCTGGCGGTCCGGCCCGTTGATCGCGCCGGCGTTCAGCTCACCGGACAGCAGCAGGTTCGCCGCCGTCGAGGTGTTCGGGACGACCCGCGCGACGACCTTGTCCGGCAGGCCGGGCTGCTGCGCCTTCCAGTCCCCCGGTCCCCACGTGTAGTCCTTGCGCCGGGTGAACGTGTAGTGGTCGTTCGGGACGACCTCGGAGACGGCGAACATGCCGGTGCCCGCCCCGCCCGTGGCCAGCAGCTTCCGGTCGGCGAGGCCCTTGCCGCAGACGATCGGCAGGCTGCCGGTGTTGCGGAGCAGGAACGCGTCGGGCGCGCCGCTGGTGACGGTGATCGTCCGGGTGGCTTCGTCGGCGGTGGCCTTGGTGCCGGGGGCGATGGTGAGACCGGCGAAGGGCGACTTGTTGGCCGGGTCGCCGACGAAGACGATGTTCGCGGCGACGTCGGCCGCGGTCAGCGGGGCGCCGTCCGCGCAGGTGATGCCGGGGCGCAGGGTGAACGACGCCGTGGTCGTGGTGGCGTCCCACTTCTCGGCGAGCGAAGGCACCGGCTTGCCGTCGGGGCCCAGTTCGAGCAGGGAGTCGTAGAGGAACCGGTCGACCTGGCTGGTCACCGACAGCACCGACATGTGCGGGTCGAGGTTCCCGGGGTCGGAGCCGAGCCCGAGGGTGAACGTCTTGCCGTCGGCCAGCGTGCCGCCGGCCGCGTCGGCGCCGCCGCCCGGTCCCCCGCAGGCGGTCGCCGCGAGGGCGAGCGCGCCGAGCAGGACCACCGCCGTCCGCTTGTGGGTCATGGTGTTTCCTTCCGGAGGTGGTCCACGGCGAGGCGACCGGCCTTGCCGATCGCCGCGTCGACGGCGGGTTGCCGTTCGGCAAGGGAGTGCGCGCGGGTGAAGACCGCGACGGCGAACCGGCGGCCGTCCGGGCCGGACACGACACCGGCTTCGTTGCGGACCGCCGGCAGGGTGCCGGTCTTGGCCGCGATCGTGACGTCCGCAGGGAATCCGGACGACAACCGGTGCGGCCAGATCTGCCGTGCCATCATCGAGCGGACCCGTTCGCACGCCGCGGGTTCGCCGGCGCGATCGGTCCAGATCGCGTCCAGCAGCTCGGTGATCTCGCGGGGCGTGGACGACGTCGTGCGCTCGGGGTCCAGCACCGCGAGCTTCCACGTCTGCTCGGGTGTCGCCGAGGCGAACACCTCGTCCAGGTCGGCGTCGCCGGCCGCGCCGAGGTCCGCCAGCACCGAAGCGAACAGGTCCTCGCAGCAGCCGATCAGCCGGGTCCGGCGCAGGCCGAGGTCGGCGGCCACGCGGTCGACGGCGGCCGCCCCGACGCGGTGGTAGACGACGTCGGTGGCGGCGTTGTCGCTCATCGTCAGCATGAACAGCGCCAGGTCCCGCCAGCTCATCTCCACGTCGTCGGCGCAGCCCGCGGTGCCGATGCCGCCGATGCGGTAGCGCGAGCCGACGCGGGTGCGGGCCGTCTCGTCCAGCCGTCCCGCGGCCACCTCGCGGGCGTAGGCGACGGCGACCGGGATCTTGAACACCGACGCCAGCACCACCGGGTCGTCCGCGTCGACGGCCACCTCCGGGCCGCCGCCGATCTCCCGCGCGTGCAGGAACCCGCGCGCGCCCGCCTCGGCGAAGACGGCGGCGATCTCCGCTTCGACCGCGCTCACGCGGTCACCCGCCGGTCGGCGCGGCCGGTGTGCAGGTACAGCGCGCGCCCGGTGCCGTCGTCCCCGACGAACGCGTGCGGGACGTACATGCCCTGCATCGGCTCGGCCAGGATCAGCGTGTCGCCGTTCATCGCGACCAGCTCGGTCTTCTCCGGCTTGGCCAGCTCGGCGAAGATGCCCTTGGGGACGCGCTCGACCCAGACGCGGCCGTCGTCGTCCTGGCTGACCACGATGTCCGCCACCGACGACGAGTACTCGCCCACGTACCGCGAAGCGTCGACGCGCGGGGCGGCCGGGTCCGGCATCGGCGGCGCGGGCAGCTCGATGCCGGTCAGCTCGCGCAGGACGTGCCCGAGAACCTCGGCGTAGACCGGGATCGTGTCGCCGCCGTTGGTCAGCAGGGCCACCGCGACGCCGTGCTCGGGGGCGACCCGCAGGTACGCGGACTGGCCGATCGTCCCGCCGTCGTGGCCGACGACCTCCCCGCCCGGCCAGTCGAACAGCGACCAGCCCAGCCCCCACGCGTCGCCGAAGAGGCCGAGGTCCGGCAGCTCGACCGCGCGTTCCCGCATCGCGCGGGCGCTCGGCGCGCTCAGCACGCGGGTGCCGTCCGCGGCTTCGCCGTCCCGCAGGTGCATCGCGGCGAACGTGACGAGGTCACGCGGGCGCATCGCGAGCATCGCGCCGGCCGGGGCGTTGGACGGCGCCAGCGCCCACATGCCCGCGGGTTCCGGGTCGGCGCCGGGCTCGGCCGTCAGGTGCCCGAGCGCGGCGCGGAACCGGATCGCCTCGTACGGGCTCGGTGCGGCGTGCGTCAGGCCGAGCGGGGTGAACAGGTGCTCCTGCAGGCAGTCGCCGTAGCTGTTGCCCCGCAGCACTTCGACGACCCGGCCGAGCACGCAGAACGCGGCGTTGTTGTAGGAGAACATTTCGCCCGGCGGGAACAGCTGGGGCACGTCGCCGAGGGTGGCGACGTACTTTTCGACGCAGTCGTCGCCGCGGCCGGTGTCGGTGAAGATGTCGCCTTCGAAGCCGGCGGTGTGGCACAGCAGCTGCCGGACGGTGATCCGCGCGGCCGCGTCCTCGTCGCCGAGGACGAACTCCGGCAGGTACTTCCGGACCGGCTGGTCGAGGTCGAGCAGGCCGTCGTCGACCAGCTGCATGGCCAGGGTGGCCGTCCAGACCTTGGTGATCGAGCCGATCTGGAACAGCGAGTCGACGTCGGCTTCGACGCCGGTGGCGGTGTTGAGCACCCCGGCGGCGTGGTCGACGACCTCACCGCCGGCGTACACGGCGACGGCCGCGCCGGGCACGTGGTGCTCGGCCAGCAGTGCGGGGAGGCGGTGTTCGAGCCAGGCGGCGAGTTCGGGGAGTTTCGACATGGGGAACCTCTCGGTTTCGCTAGGCGAGCCAGGACTTCGCGGTGGTCACCTCGGCCAGCCGCTCGGGGATCGGGGTGACGCCGAGCCCGGGCCCGGACGGCACCGGCAGCCGCCCGGCCTCGAGCACGAACGGGTCGGTGATGTCGGTGCGGTAGAACCGGTCCGACGCCGACGTGTCACCGGGCAGGGTGAACCCGGGCAGGGACGCGAGCGCGACGTTGGCGGCGCGGCCCAGCCCGGTTTCGAGCATCCCGCCGCACCAGACCGGGACGCCGTGCGCGACGCAGACGTCGTGCACCCGCCGCGCCTCCAGGTAGCCGCCGACGCGGCTCGGCTTGATGTTGACGATCCGGCAGGCGCCGAGCCGGATCGCCGCCACCGCCGACGCCGCCGAGACGACGGTCTCGTCCAGGCAGATCGGCGTCTTCAGGTGCCGGGCCAGCTCCGCGTGCCCGAGCACGTCCTCCTCTTCCAGTGGCTGCTCGATCAGCAGCAGCCCGAACGGGTCGAGCTTCTGCAGCTGCGGGACGTCGGAGAGCGTGTACGCGGTGTTCGCGTCGACCTGCAGCAGGACGTCGTCGCCGAAGCGCTCGCGGACCGCGCGGACCGGCTCGACGTCCCAGCCGGGCTCGATCTTCAGCTTGATCCGGAGGTACCCGGCGTCGAGGTAGCCACCGACCGCGGCCACCAGCTGCGGGATCGAGTCCATGATCCCGACCGAGACCCCGCACGCCACGGTGTCCTGGGTGGACCCGAGGGCGGTGCCGAACGACATGCCGTGCGCCCGCAGCTCGGCGTCGAGCACCGCCATCTCCAGCGCGGCCTTGGCCATCCGGTGGCCCTTGAACTTCGCCAGCAGCGGCGCGACCCGGTGCGCCGTGACGTCCCCGGCCGCCAGCAGGGCCGGCACGAGGAAGGCCTGCAGGACGTGCTCGACGCCGTCGATGTACTCCGGCGAGTAGAGCGGATCGGCCATCGCCCCGCACTCGCCCCAGCCTTCGCCGTCGGAGGTGACCACGCGCAGGATCAGCAGTTCGCGGGCGGACTGCGTCCCGAACGAGGTGCGGAACGGGGCCACCAGGGGCATCCGCACGCGGCGGATCTCGACACCGGTGAGTTTCACGACGTGTGCTCCTTCGCGACGACGTACCAGCCGGCCCGGTCGAAGCCGGTGACCGCGGCGCCGCCCTCGAGCAGGCCGCCGAGCACCTCGCGCAGCGCGACCCGCCACGCCCGGCCGAGCTCCGGCTCGGTCCGCCGGAGCGCTTCGATGTCCGGCGGGACGGCGACCAGCACCACCGGCGCGTCCGCGGCCCCGGTGGCCGGCCCGCCGTCCGGGCCCGCCGCGAGGGCGACCGCGGCACCGCCGTCCCGCAGCGCCGCCGCGTCCACCCGGCCCGGGTGGCCGGCGGCGGCCGTGCGCACCGGCGGGCTCGCCAGGTCCCAGGCGACCATCAGGCGGTCGGTGTCGCCGGCGCCGTTGATGCCGTCGTGCATCGGGCCGTAGAAGTCCGGCAGGTAGCGCGCCGGGCGGGCGGCGAGCTTGGTCAGGTTGAAGTGGGCGTTGCGGCGCACCAGCGGGTCGAACGTCCAGGAGATCTCCGTGACGCCCTGTCGCAGCGCCCAGGCGCGCTGGTGCAGCTTGAGCGCGAAGCCGATGCCGCGGCCGTGCCCGGCCGTCGCGACCCCGGCGATGTGGCTGTGCAGTCCTCCCTTCGCGGGCTCGCCGAAGAACCCGAAGCAGGCGCCGAGCAGCTCGGGTCCGTCGAACGCCCCGGCCACGTAGTTGCCCGCCGAGACCATCGCCCGCAGCAGCTCGGCGGTCACGAGCGGGTTTCCCGGCGCGGGCCGCCAGATCGACTCGAAGAGGCGGGACACCGCGCCCAGGTCGGCGACCTCGGCCAGGGTCCGGATCCGGACGCCGGAGGCGAGGGCGGCACCGGCCGCCGCGGTCGCCGCCTCGTCCGGAAGCGGCGGGGCTGTGTTCGTCACGACTTCTGTCACGCCCACCATCCTTTCCGGACGCTCGCCGCCGGTCACCGTTGTCCCGCACCGGATTCACCGGGGACGTTCGTCGGGGCGGACGAACTTCCCCGCGCCAGCAAGGTTTCGGTGAGCGCGGCGAGCAGCGCGGTCCGCCGGGGCAGCTCGGCGACGACGACGTGCTCGTCGTCGGCGTGCGCTCCCCCGCCGACCGCGCCGAGGCCGTCGAGCGTCGGAATGCCCAGTCCCGCGGTGAAGTTGCCGTCCGAGGCGCCGCCGACCGCGGCCTCGGTGAGTGTCCCGGCCGCGAGTTCGTTCGCCAGTGCGAACAGCTCGCCCGACGCCCGCGCGTCCAGCGGTGCCCGGTTGATGCCGCCGGCGATGTGGATCCGGGCCTGTTCGTGCACCGGGGCGAGGCTGCGGATGGCGCGGTCGACGCGCTCCTGTTCGGCCGCGTCCCACACCCGCACGTCGACGGCGACGCTCGCCTTGGCGGGCACGGTGTTCGTCGTGGTCCCGGCCGTCAGGGCGGTCGGCACGACGGTGGTGCCCCGCTCCGCGTCGGCGAGCGCGGCGAGGGCGAGGATCTGGTGGGCGACCTCGATCCCCGCGTTGACGCCCTTTTCCGGTTCGAGCCCGGCGTGCGCGGCGCGGCCCTCGACCTCGACGCGGTAGAGGGACACGCCTTTGCGGCGCGTCTTCAGTGCCCCGCCGTCGGCCGAGGCTTCGAGCACGAAGACCGCGTCGCAGCTCTTGGCTTCCTCTTCGATCAACGTGCGGGACGACGGCGAGCCGATTTCTTCGTCGCCGGTGACGAGGATCGAGAGGCCGTCGCGGTCGGGCAGCGCGGCGGCGGCGTGCAGGGCCATCACGACCCCCGCCTTCATGTCGAAGCAGCCGGGTCCGCGCAGGATCCCGTCGCGGACTTCGCAGGGGTGCGTGCGCAGGGAACCCAGCGGCCACACGGTGTCGTGGTGCCCGAGCAGCAGGACGCGCGGCTCGCCGCGGCCGAACCGCCAGCGCAGGTGGGTGCAGCCGTCGGTGACGATCCGTTCGGGCTCGACGCCGAGGAGGCGGCCGCCGATCCCGGCGACGGTTCCGGCGCTGCGGGCGACGGCTTCGTGGTCGGCCGAAGGCGATTCGCAGCGGACGAGCGTCTCGATGTCGGCGATCAGGTCGCTCACTTCGGCTCACCCCGCAGCGGCTTGCCGGGCAGCGCTCCCGGGTCGAGGACTCCGTCGGCCACCACCGGAACCCCGGCGACGTAGAGGTGCCGGACACCGTGGGAGGGCCGGGTGGGGTCGGCGTAGGTGGCGGTGTCGGTGATGCCGCGGGGGTCGAGGACGACGACGTCGGCGTCCGCTCCGGTGCCGAGGTGGCCCTTGCGGCGGGCGGCGGGCGCGACGTCGTCGAGGAGCCGGGCGGGCAGGTAGGAGCAGCGCCGGAACGCCTCGAGCCAGCTCCAGACGCCGGTTTCGCGGACCATCAGGCGCAGGGTCTTGGCGAAGGTGCCCGCGGTGCGCGGGTGCGTCCGGCCGCCGGGCGGCAGCGGCCACTCGGTGCTTTCGGAGCGGCCGCCGGGCCAGGACACGGGCATCGCGTCGCTGGCGACGACGGCGTCGGGGAAGGCCAGGGCCCGGTGCAGCAGCGCGCGTTCGCGGGGGTTGTCCTCGTCGAGGAACTCCAACAGGCACGGCGCACCCGGGTCGTCCCGCCGCAGCTGCCGGAGGCGGGCTTCGTCGCGGACGCGTTCGCCGGTGTCGAGGATGACCACACTGGACGGTCGGAGTCCCTTGAGCCGCAAGCGGTCCGGCTCGATGAAGGCGGCCCCGACGGCCGTGCTGCCCGCGCCGTAGGGGTAGGCCTCGACGGTGACGCGGGAACCCGCGCGGCGGGCGTCGTCGAGGGTGGCGAGGACGCGGTCGAGGTGGTGCCCGGAGGTGCTGTTGACGTGGCAGTGGTGCATCGCGGCCCCGGTCTCCCCCGCGGCGGCGGCGATTTCCGCCGAGCCGTCGACCGGGATGGCGGGATCGACCTCGACGAGCTCGCGCACGTGGGTGTAGGTCGGCACCCCGGCCTTCGCGGCGAGCTGGGCGACGGCGAGGAACTCCCCCGGCGCGGTCTGGGGCGCGTAGCCCATGAGAACGCCGATCCCGAGCGCGCCGTCGCCGAGTTCTTTGTCCAAAAGGGACAGCCAGGCGGCGAGCTCGGTGGCCGAGGAAGACCGTTGCCAGGCGGGGTTGCCCAGGACGGCCAGGCCGCTGTCGATGTTCGCATCGGGTGCGATCCCGGCGAGCACCTGAGCCCGGGCGGCACCCCAGGAGGCGGAGAAGCCGTAGTGCAGGGGCCGCCCGGCCGCAGCGGCCTCGGCATAGGCCCGGTCGACGGGCATCAGGCCGGCTTCGAGATCGAGGGCGGTGGTGACACCATCCATGGCCTGCAGCCGCTGCCCGGCGACGGAGTGCACGTGACTGTGCAGATCGACGAACCCGGGCCCGACGACGAGCCCGGAGACATCGACCTCGGTGGCATCCGCCGTCAGCCCGGTGCCGACGGCCTCGACCCCGGCTCCGGCATCGGAGAGCAGCACGTCGGCGACGCCGTCGAACCCGCTTCCCGGATCGATGACCCGGCCGCCCCGCAAGAGTGTCCGCACCCGCCCGCCTCCTCATCACCACCCGATCGAGGTGACGGTAGGAGGATTTCCCCGAGCGCCGTTGGTACCCGACGACGAACTCCGGCGACGCCTTCCATCCGCGCGGACGAACCACCCGGTCCGCGTGTCGTCAAGCAGGGGGCGTCGAGGTCGAGGCGGGAAGGTGCGGGAACGGACCCCACTCGACGGTTCCGCCGGTATGCGCGACCCCGTCGAAGGTGGCGACGGATCCCTCGTGCACGGCATTGTCGAAGCTGACTTCTCCAGAGGCGAAACGTACTCCATCGAACTCGACTCGCCCTGCCGAAAACACGGCGTTTTCGAACGAAGCCACGGTGCCCTCGAAGACCGATCGGCGGAAATCGACGTGCGCGCCCGCGAACTCGGCCTTGCTGAACCAGACCGGGGTACCCTCGAACACGACGTCGTTGAACTCGACGTGTCCCGCCACGAACCGCGCCCTGTGGAACGTGACGTTCCCGCCTCGGAAATGCGCCTTCGAGAAGTCCCCGCAGTCGAACACCGCGCCTTCGAAGCTGAATCGGTAGCCTCGCCACGACACCGCACTCCAGCCGTCACGGAGGTGGTTGCGAATCACGCGGATGATGGTGCGACGGACTTCGCGGTTGCCGTGGGAGTAGTCGGCGGAAGCAGTGTCGGCGACGTAGGGCATGCGCAGGTAGGCGCAGAGGAGATCGATGCACGTCTGCCTGCCTTCGATCCACTCGTCCGCCAGCTCCGCGAGCGCGTAGACGCCTCCGGTTCGCACAACGTGTTCCGCATTGCCCAGCTGGTCGGCCGCCTTGCCGAACCGGTCCGCATAGGCCTTCGCGTCCTCACGGTACTCAGCGAGCTCCGCGTCGCGTTGCTTGCGGTAGGCGACAGTCAATGCGACGACTGCACCGATTCCGGCCACCACGGCGAGAACGACCTTCAGAGCTTCCAGCCGTTCACCGGCGGTCAGCGCATCCGGACGGCCGAGCCCGAGCCACAGCAGCGCGCCGAACCCGACGGCGACGACGGTGGCGAGGAGCAAGAGGAGCGCGACGTGCAAAAGCAACGATCGGGGAGAGACGCGGGTAGGTCTCTCGCTGCGGAAAACGATGCCTGCTGACGACGATTCGCGCGATCGGCTCATGTGGCATGTAATACGGCAGCCGCTGCCTCGAATCAACCAGAATGGCCCCGCCCCGAAGCGGCAACCGCGGTGTGTCGTCCGTCCAGGTACGCGAGCCGTCCGCCCAGATACGCGAGCCGTCCGCCCAGATACGCGAGCCGTCCGTCCGGGTCAGGACGGCGGGGTCACCGGGGCCAGCAAAATCCCGGTGATCGCGTCGATCAACCCCGTCCCCGCGTCGTTCCAGCTCGCCCGGGGCGTCGCGGTCCCCTCGGACAGTGCGCGTTCCCGCTCCGCCGTCATGTGGATCATCAGCTGCCGGGCCATGTCGCCGCGCTCGGCGCGGACCTCCGGTGGGAGGCCCTCCAGGCAGCGGTTCAGCCCTTCCACCACGCGCCCCAGGGCCGGCGACGACAGGGACTCCTCCGCGATGATCGCCCGCAGCGCCGGGTCCGTCATCACCTGGGCGCTGAACCGCGCGAACCACGTCGGCGCGCCCAGCTCGTTCAGGTAGCTCGTCGACGGGCGGACCAGGCAGGCCACCCAGTCACGCAGCTCGCCGTCGCCCTCGATGGCTTCGACCAGTTCCTCGCGCAGGCGGTCTATCCGGGTGAAGTGCTTGCGGGCGATCGCGCGGACCAGGTCCGCCTTGGTGCCGAAGTGGTAGTTGACCGCCGCGTTGTTGCCCTGGCCCGCCGCCTCGCTGATGTGCCGGTTGGACACCGCGTGCACGCCGTGCTCGGCGAACAACCGCTCGGCCGTCACCAGGATGCTCTCGCGCGTGGCACTCGCGCGATCCGCCTTGACGTTCATCCACCCACCCGCATCGCCCAGCCGCTCTGCCGGTACCCACCATACGGACGACCAGGCCGTGGCGAGATCCCGGTGCTCCCTGACCATCCGGCCACTGGCTCCCCGACCGCCCGCTTCCTAACGTCAGGATCCGTGATCCAGATCCTGGCGCCGATCCTCATCGGCCTCGCCTTCGTCCTGCTCAACTCGCTGATCCCGGAGCAGCACCGCCGCCGGTTCAACGCCGTGTTCGTGGGCGGCGCCGGCGCCGCCTACCTCTCCGGCGGAGCGCTCGGCCCGTGGGAGCTCGCGTTCTGCGCGGTGCTGACCTGCCTCGCCTTCCGGGGGCTCGACTCGTGGACGTCCATCGGGATCGCCTGGCTGCTGCACACCGGCTGGGACGTCGTCCACCACCTCAAGGGCCAGCCGATCCTGCCGTTCGCCCACGATTCGTCCTTCGGCTGCGCCATCTGCGACCCCGTCATCGCGATCTGGTGCTTCACCGGCGGCCGGTCCGTGCGGGCGGGTTGGCGCACCGTCGCCGGGGTACCCGGGTGCCATGAGCGCCGAAGTCGAACGCGCCGCGCACGCCTACTGTCCCCGGTGCCACCCGGACCCCCGGCCCGGGGACGTGCTCACGGCGCTGTGCGGTGCCCGCCACCCGTACTTCGGCCGCCGGGAGCGGCCGGTCAACACCTGCCCCGCCTGTGTGACGCTGGCGTCGGCGAACGTCTACGCCTGCGGCCACCCCGGCGCGTGAAACGGCCGCCCCGGAAACCGGGGCGGCCGTCGCGCGGGTCACGCGGGCAGTGAGGACAGCGGCACCGCGAACACCGCTCGGCCGCAGGTCTGGCTCTTCGCCGTGCAATCGGCCGTCGACCACTCCGACTGGGACCACACCAGGCCGGTCGACCAGTCGTAGGTCAGGGCTTCGGGGTGCACCGCCCAGCAGGCCGTCGTCCCGGACGCGCAGGTGGCCGAGCTGCTCTTCGCCGTCGTCTGGGTCCAGAGCTGGCCGTTGATCGTCGCCGAGCTGTGGGCCACGTACCACTTGCCGTTGTTGGACAGCACGCCCTGCATGTTGCCCACCGAGCTGCGCAGCGCCTCCGACGCG
The DNA here is from genome assembly GCF_013364075.1 of Amycolatopsis sp. Hca4. Taxonomy (GTDB): domain Bacteria; phylum Actinomycetota; class Actinomycetes; order Mycobacteriales; family Pseudonocardiaceae; genus Amycolatopsis. The sequence goes on along the minus strand of NZ_CP054925.1, from coordinate 9,970,245 downwards.
GTCCCGGTCAGCAGGTAGTCGGTGCCCATCGGGTAGCGGTAGAGGCGGCCGTGGAGGCTCTGGTCGGAGAAGTACTCCGTCGTCACGATGCTGGCCGGGGAGGTGCTGCGGTCCAGCGACATCGAGGAGAAGCACGGCACCGCAGTGTCGGACTCCATGGTGCAGGCGCCGTTGGCATACGTGTAGTAACCGACCTGCATCATCGCGTACTTGTAGGTGTAGGCGGCGTACCCGCCGGAGGTCTTGCCGATCGCGTTGGACGTCGTGTCGGTCATCTGCAGGATGTGCTTGGTGCTGAAGACCCGGATGGCGGTGGAGCTGCCGCCTTCGGCCGTCACGTAGATCTTGTCGCCGTACCAGGCCATCCCGCCCATGTGCGCCTGCGCGGCGGTGAAGCTGGTGCCGGTGCTGTTCGGCACGGCCAGGTACAGCATCCGGTACGACGGCTTGGCCGGGTCGTCGTAGTTGATCGCCTGGATCCGCGCGTCGTTGTAGCGGCCGAGCGCGTCGGTGCCGTGCCAGCCGGACAGGATGATCTTGTCGTCGCCCCACTTGCCGTCGTCGTCGGCGTCACCGGAGGTGGTGATGCCCTGGGGGCTCCACGTCGTGGTCCCGGCGCGGTCGGCGTCCCAGCACATCGCCTTGGTGGCGACCGGCGCCTTGGGCAGCGCCGCCTTCTCGGCGGTGGTGCAGCCGGTCATGTCGTAGCTGGTGTCGTTGACGACGGTGTTGAGGCTGACGTTCGGGAGCGCACCGTCGAGCGCGGTCAGCGCGGCGGCCGGCGTGGCGTGCCACACCAGGTTCTGCTTGGTGGTCGTCGTCAGCGGGTCGCTGTAGGCGGCGCTCGCCGTCCCGGGCAGCGCCAGCACGCCGGCCGCCACGGCCAGCGCGAGGAGGATCGCTTTCGGAGTTTTCATGGGACAAGTACGCCTGCCGGCGGTCCAAAATCCGTACACCGGCCTTGTACGCCCCTTGTACCCCTCCGTCTACTGTGGACCCTCCACGCGCCGCCACCGGCCCGGTTACCGGCCGAGCGCCTCCGCCAGCACCTCACGCACCGGCGTCGCCGGGCGGCCGAGCAGGTGCTCCAGCTCCGGCCCGGCCACCGCGAACTCGCCCCGCCGGGCCGCGCGGAACATCCCCAGCAGCAGCTCCGCCCGCGCCGCCGGGACGCCGTGCTCGACCAGGCCCGCCGCCCAGGCGTCGTCGGACACCACCACCCGCCGGACCGGACGGCCCGCGAGTTCGGTCAGCACGGCCGCGATCTCCGCCAGGTCGAGGGTCACCGGGGCGGTCAGCGGGGGCGTCGGCCCGTCGAAGCGGCCCTCGTCGGCGAGGATGATCGCCGCCGCCTCGGCGAGGTCGGCGTGGGCCGTCCAGGACACCGGGCCGTCGGCCGGGGCGGTCAGCTCGCCCGTCTCCAGCGCCGCGCCCAGCAGCAGCGGCACCGTGCTCGCGTAGAACCCGTTGCGGAGCGCGGTGAACGGCCCGTCCGCGAGCCGGCGTTCCGTGGCGGCGTGGTCCACCATCGGCGCGAACCGCGAGTCGGCAGCCGCGGCCTGGTGGCTGGTGTACAGGACGCGCTTCGCCCCCGCTGCCCGCGCGGCCTCGATCGCCGCGACGTGGTGCGCCACGGCCTCTTCGCCCGCCGAGTCCGTCGAGACGACGAGGACCTGCGCCGCCCCCTCGAACGCCTCGGCGAGCGATGACGGGTCGGCGAAGTCGCCGCGCCGGACGCGGACCCCGCGCGCGGAAAGCTCCGCGGCCCGGCTCGGGTCCCGGACGCTGACCCCGACCTCGGCCGCCGGGACCCGCTCGAGCAGCCGGCCGACGATCCGCGACCCGAGCTGCCCGGTTCCCCCGGTGATGACGATCATGGCGTACCCCTTCTCGATGTTCACGCTGATACTACCCACGTTAGCATCGGTGATATCAAGAAAGAGTTACCAACGAAATCAGACGCGGAGCACCGCCGCCCCGGTCACCCGGTCCCCGGCCAGGTCGGTCAACGCCCGGTCCGCCGCGTCCAGCGCGTACGGCACCGTGCTGACCGCCAGGTGGTGACGCCCCGCGAAGTCCAGGAACTCCCGCGCGTCCGCCCGGGTGTTCGCCGTGACGCTGCGGATCTGCCGCTCCTGGAACAGGTGCCGCTGGTAGTTCAGCGGCGGCACGTCGGACAGGTGGATGCCCGCGATGGCCAGCGTCCCGCCGCGGTCGAGCGCGGCCAGCGCCGGCCGGACCAGGTCGCCGACCGGCGCGAAGAGGATCGCCGAGTCCAGCGGCTCGGGAGGCGGCGCGGCTGCGTCGCCCGCCGACGCCGCACCGAGGGCCAGCGCCAGCTCGCGGGCCGCCGCGCTGCGGGTCAGCACGTGCACCTCGGCGCCCCGCGCCAGCGCGACCTGGGCGGTCAGGTGCGCACTGCCGCCGAAGCCGTAGATGCCGAGGCGGCCGCCTTCGGGCAGCTCCGCCCGCAGGAGCGCGCGGTAGCCGATCAGCCCGGCGCACAGCAGCGGGGCGAGTTCGTCGTCGCGGTAGCCGCCGGGCAGCGGCAGCGCGTACGCCGCCGTGACGACCGCGTACTCCGCGTACCCGCCGTCGGCGTCCCAGCCGGTGTACCGCGACTCCGGGCACAGGTTCTCCCGGCCGCTCCGGCAGTAGCGGCAGTGCCCGCAGGTCGCGCGCAGCCACGCGATCCCCACCCGGTCCCCGGCCGCGAAGCCCGTGACGTCCGCGCCGAGCGCCACGACCTCGCCGACCACCTCGTGCCCCGGCGTCACCCCCGGCCGGTGCACCGGCAGGTCGTCCTCGGCGACGTGCAGGTCCGTCCGGCACACCCCGCACACGAGCACCCGCACCAGCAGCTCGCCGGCGGCGGGCCGCGGCACCGGCGCCCGCACCGCCTCCAGCGGCCCGGTCGCCATCGGGCCCGGTCGCACGACGCGCCAGGCGCGCATGGCCGACGGTAACTGCACCACGGTCGACCTCCTCGGTTCGGGGTGGTCCCCAGCATGGCCGCACCGCGCGACCCGCGCGAGCGGTGGCAAGTCGTTGGCCCCTAACAAGATTGAGCTGTTCGTGCGTTTTTCCTGCGTCGGCGTAACAACTTTCGGACGTCACGCGCCATACCGGACGGCGTTCGCGCCAGTCCGGTCCCCGCCGCTGGAGGAGTTCGTGATGGGTCCACGTCGTTCCCTGGTTCCGCGAAGATCAAGACGCGCACTGGCCGCAGGGGTGGTGGTGCCCCTCGCGGTGGCCCTCGCCGCTGCGGCACCGGCCGCCGCCGCCGTGCCGGCCGGCTTCACCGACACCGTCGCCATCGGGGGCCTCAGCTCGCCGACCGCCGCCGCGTTCGCCCCCGACGGGCGGGTGTTCGTCGCGGAGAAGAGCGGCCTGGTCAAGGTGTTCGACACCCTGGCCGACCCGACGCCGACGGTGTTCGCCGACCTGCGCACGCCGACCCAGGACTTCTGGGACCGCGGCCTGCTCGGGCTGGCGGTCGACCCGGCGTTCCCGGCGCGGCCGTACGTCTACGTCTCCTACACCCTCGACGCGCTCCCGGGCGGGACCGCGCCCCGGTGGGGCGACACGTGCCCGACCCCGCCGGGCGCGACCGACGCCGGCTGCGTCGTGACCGGCCGCGTCTCGCAGCTCACGATGGGCCCGGCCGGGACAGCCGTCAGCGAGAAACCGCTGGTCACCGGCTGGTGCCAGCAGTACCCCAGCCATTCGGTCGGCGCGCTGGCCTTCGGCCCGGACGGCGCCCTGTACGCGGGCGGCGGTGACGGCGCCAGCTTCAACTTCGCCGACTACGGCCAGGTCGGCAACCCGTGCGCCGACCCGCCGTCGCCGGCCGGCACGAACCTCAGCCCGCCCTCGGCCGACGGCGGGGCGCTGCGGTCGCAGTCCCCGCGCCGCGCGGCCGGGCAGCCGGTGCTGCTCAACGGCGCGCTGCTGCGCATCGACCCCGACACCGGCGACGGCCTGCCCGGCAACCCGTTCGCGGCCAGTGCCGACGCCAACGCCCGCCGCGTCATCGCCTACGGCTCGCGCAACCAGTTCCGGTTCGGCTTCCGGCCCGGCACGGCCGAGCTCTGGGCCGGTGACGTCGGCTGGAACACCTGGGAGGAGATCAACCGCGTCGCGAACGCCGGTGACGGCGTGGCGGAGAACTTCGGCTGGCCGTGCTTCGAGGGCACCGCCCGCCAGGCCGGGTACGACGGCGCGAACCTCGACCGCTGCGAATCGCTGTACTCGGCGGGCGGGCAGACCGCGCCGTTCTACGCCTACAACCACAACGCCAAGGTCGTGGCGACCGACCCGTGTCCCACCGGCGGCTCCTCGATCAGCGGCATCGCCTTCGAGTCGGGCAGCAACTACCCGGCCGAGTACGCCGGCGCGCTGTTCTTCGCCGACTCCTCGCGCGGCTGCATCTGGGCGATGCAGACCGTCTCCGGCCAGCCCAGTCCCACCAAGCTGGTGCCCTTCGTGACCGGCGTCAACACCCCGGTGCAGGTGCTCACCGGCCCCGGCGGCGACCTCTTCTACGTCGCGCTCGGCGCCGGCGAACTGCGCCGGGTGAGCTACGCGGGCGGCACCAACCGGCCGCCGGTCGCCGCGGCCACGGCGACGCCGTCCAGCGGGCCTGCCCCGCTGACCGTCCAGTTCGACGGCACCGGCTCGACCGACCCCGACGCGGGCGACACGCTTTCGTACGCCTGGGACCTCGACGCGGACGGCGCCTACGACGACTCGGCGGCGGCGAAACCCACCTGGACGTACACCACCGCGGCGGCGGTCGACGCGGGCTTGCGGGTCACCGACTCCCACGGTGCCTCGGCGACCACGACGGTCCGGGTGACCGTCGGGAACCCGGCCGGGCTGGACCCGGTGCCGGTCATCGACACCCCGGCCGCCACGCTGGCCTGGTCGGTCGGGCAGACCGTGCCGTTCTCCGGCCGCGCCGTCGACGCCCAGGACGGCGAGCTGCCGCCCGCGGCGCTGTCCTGGCGGCTGGCCATCCGGCACTGCGCGGCCAACGGCACCTGCCACACGCACAACGTCCAGGACTTCCCGGGCGTCGCCACCGGGTCGTTCGTCGCGCCGGACCACGAATACCCGTCGTACCTGCAGCTGACGCTCACCGCGACGGACTCGACCGGCCGCACCGGGAGCAGGACGATCGACCTGCAGCCGAAGACGGTGACGCTGAACTTCACGTCCAACCCGAGCCAGGCGATGCTCACCGTCGGCGGGACCCAGCAGCGGACGCCGTTCTCGCGGACGGTGATCGCCGGATCGACCAACTCGATCAGCGCGGACAGCCCGCAGAACCTGCCCCCGCTCAACCTGAAGTACGCCTTCAGCAGCTGGGCGCACGGCGGGGCACGGGCGCAGAACGTCGTCGCGCCGCCGACGGGAGCGTCCTACCAGGCGAACTACCGGCTCTGCTGGCTGCTGCAGCCCTGCTGAGCGGAGTGACCCGGCGCCGCGCGGCGCCGGGTCACTCGCCGGGGGTCTGCGTCTTTTCGGCCTTCTTCGACTCTTTCGCCGACGATTTCGCGGCCTTGGACGACTCCTTCGCCGCCTTCTTGGACTCCTTGGCGGCCGGGTCGTTCCCGAGCCCGTTCCCGTTGTTCCCGTTGTTCCCGTTGCCGTTCCCGTTGTTCCCGTTCCCGGAACCGGTTCCGGCCCCCGGGACCGCCGGATCCCCGGAGGCCACCGCGCCCGACGACTCGCCCGCCGGCTGCACGCCCGTCGGCGCCACTTCGGTTCCGCCGGGGTCCGAGGTTCCCGCGGCGTCCGAGGTGGGCACGCCGCCGGGCGGGAGGCCGGCCCGGGTGCCCGGCTGCGGCCCGGTCGCCACCGGCTGGGTCGTCGAGCCGTCGCCGGACAGCGGTGGTGGTGGGGTGTCGCCGGAGCTGCTCGCGCCGATCGTCACCGTCGTGACCAGCGCCGCGCCGGCCACGGCCACCTTCGCCGCGGTGGCCCACGACAGGGCGGACGCGCCCGTGCCGGTGGCCGTGGCGGCGGCACCGGTGCCGGCGAGCGAGCCGCTGGTGGACAGCCACTGCGAGACGATCGGGATGCCCAGGATGAGCGGGGCGACGGTGGCGGGCAGCTCCTGGTTGAGCTGGCGGAGCCCGTCGGCCAGCTCCCGGCAGTCCGGGCAGCGTTCGAGGTGGGCGGCGACCCGGTGGGCCTTGTGGTCGGAGATGCCGTCGCGCACGAACCGGGCCAGCTGGGCGGAGATGGTCCGGCAGGTGCGACGGCGGGCCTCGGGGACGTGCTGGTCGAGGTAGGCCTGGCGCAGCCCCTCGCGGGCGCGGTAGGCCAGGGCGGCCACGCCGTTCGGCGTCAGCCCGAGGTCCTCGGCGATCCGCGCGGGCGAGTCACCGTCGATCTCGGTCCGCCACAGCACCGTCCGCCACCGCTCGGGCAGGCTCGCGAAGGCGTCTGCGGCGACGGTGGCGTGCAGCCGGTTGCCGACCGGCTCGTCGCTGCCCGCGCCCGGCGTGACGTCCGGTACCTCGGCCACCAGCGAGACGGCCGCGTCGCGACGGCGCCAGCTGATCATCGTGTTCCGGATGGTCGTCAGCAGGTACGGCCGGAAATCCTCGTCCGGGCCCTCGCCGTTGCGCAGAATCCGCAGGACGCGGGTGAACCCCTCGGCGATCAGGTCCTCGCGCTCGGCCGGGTCGGCCGCGATCGCGGCCGCCACCCGGCGGGCGGCGACCAGGTGCCGGTCGTAGAGCTCCCCGTAGGCCGCGATGTCACCACCACGAACCGCCGTGATCAAGGCCGCGTCGCTCGGGACGTCCGTCGTCCCGGCCACCGCCGGCGCCACTTCGGTCACCACACCCCCTCGCCGTGCGCATGCACGTGCAGAACGTCCCGAGATAGTCGCGCAACGAGTGACACCTGCGCAAGGTTGCGGCGCCGAAAGCACTTTCCGAATCCCCCGACGGCGAGCACCGGACGGTTGACTTGTCACATCCCTGGGTGTTCCCGAGTGGATTCCCGCCGCCCCGCGGGCGGGTCGTCGCCCGCACCTTTACCGGCGGGTAGAAGACAAAGCCGGTGGCCGGACCGCCTGCCGCGCAGTGTCCGATGTGGACGATGGCGAGCCGGGAACCGCTCCCGCGCCGTCGCCCGCCCGGCCTTTTCGCAGTCCCGCGCAGGCAGTCCGGGCCACTCCGCACTCCGGCCCACCACCTATGCAAATGCGATCCAACCCGTGCGGCGCAGCCACGACGGCTTCCCCGATCCACGGCCGGCCCGAGCACGCCACCTGCGCCCCGGTTCACCGCGGTGGCGGACCGGGCCGGGGCGCGGGCGCCCGCTGCCGGCCGACCGCGACGAGGCCGTGGCGAGAGCACAGCCTGCCCCGACCGTCCACAAAGGAGTGTCACGTCGGTGCACCCGCGGGCGCACCACCGTGGAAACCACGGAAAAGACCACGCCGCGACCACCGTTCCCGCTAACCTGGCCCTCCGATTCCGAACGAATGAGGAGGTGGCGATGCGGTACCAGGCTTTGCGCGTCGCGGTCGCGGCGGCGGTGGCGCTGTCGCTGGCCGTGCCCGCCCAAGCCAGCCCGCGGCCCGATCAACCGGTTTCGCTGGGGGGCAAGAAGGTTCTGCTGGTCAACGACGATTCGGTGCAGGCGGCGAAGCCCGACGGATCGGACGGCCGGGGCATCTACGTGCTCCGGCGAGCCCTGTGCCAGGCCGGCGCCGACGTGGCGATCGTCGGCCCGTGGGCGTCGCAGGGCGCGAAAAGCCGGTCCACGGCCGGATCTCCCGCAGCATCGGTGGCGCCGCCCCTGGCAGTGCCCGCCGAGTTCGCGGGCGACTGCGCGGCCGCGCCCGGGCACGGGCTGGTGCTCGGCGCCTGCCAGGGCAGCACCCCGTGCGGCCCCGGCAGCCCGTCGATCACCCCGGCGGACGTGGTCGAGCTCGCCCTGACCGGCGTCCTGCCGCAGCGGCTCGGCTGGACCACCGGCCCGGACCTGGTGGTTTCCGGCGTCAACGCGGGCCCGAACACCGACGTCTCGGTCAACTTGTCCGGCACGGTCGGCGCGGCCACCGCGGCGGTCGAGCGTGGCGTGCCCACGGTGGCGGTCAGCGCCGGCACCCGCGTGGCACCCCCGCCTTCGACGGAGACCTACACGGCCGCCGCCGACGTCGTGGTCCGGCTGCTCGCCTCGCCCCGGATCTGGACCCTCGTCCGGGACATGGTGCTGGTCAACGTGAACCAGCCGGACGTCACGCCGGGTTCGGGGCCGTCGCCGATGCGCTGGACGTCGGTCGGCCGGGTGGCGCAGGGCTGGGTGACGTACGTGCCGGCGGGCGACGGGACGTACCAGCTGTCCTACAACCCGGTGACACCCGCACCGCAGTTCGAGGAGGGCAGTGACACGAAGGCCCTGTTCGACGGGTACGTGAGCGTGTCGGCGGTCGCCGTCAACCGCGGCTACACCGGGCGCCTGCCCGGCTGAGATCGCTCCGGGGGACGCGCGGCCCGGCGCGTCCCCCGGACTCACTGAAACCTGTTCCACCGGATCGCCAAGCTGACAAACCCGGCCCGATCGCCGTATCTTGTCGAGAACAGTAACGTGTTCTAGTCTGGCGCCGTGGAAGGGACCGGGATGGACGAGCAGGCGATGCGGTATCCGAACCACCTCGGCCACCTGGTCGTCTCCGCCCTGAAGCGCCACCGGGACAAGCCGGTGATGGTGCTCGGCGAGACCACGATGACCGGGGGCCGGACCGCCGAGCAGGTCAGCCAGTACGCGCAGGCGTTCGAGGCGCTCGGGGCCGGCACGGGCGCACCGGTCGCGCTGCTGTCGCTGAACCGGCCGGAAGTGCTGCTCATCATCGCCGCCGGCCAGCTCCAGGGTTCGCGGCGCACCGCGCTGCACCCGCTCGGCTCGCTCGACGACCACGCCTACATCCTCGCCGACGCCGGCATCACCACGCTGATCATCGATCCCGTGCCCGCCTTCGTCGACCGCGCGCTCGGCCTCCTGGACAAGGTCCCGGGCCTGACCCAGGTGCTCACCATCGGCCCGGTGCCGGAGCCGCTGGCCGGGGTCGGCACGGACCTGACCGCGGCCGCCGCGACGTTCGAGCCCGGGCCGCTGCGGCCCGCCGTGCTGCCGCCGGACCAGGTCGTCTCGATCACCTACACCGGCGGGACCACCGGCAAGCCCAAGGGCGTCATGGGCACCGCGCAGGCGATGACCACGATGACGCAGATCCAGCTGGCCGAGTGGGAGTGGCCCGAGGCGCCGAAGTTCCTGATCTGCACCCCGCTGTCGCACGCCGGCGCCGCCTTCTTCGCCCCGACGCTGATCAAGGGCGGCTCGCTGGTGGTGGTGCCGAAGTTCGACCCCGCCGACACCCTGCGGATCATCGAAGAGCAGCGGATCACCGCGACCATGCTGGTGCCCACCATGCTCTACGCGCTGATGGACCACCCCGACTCGCGCACCCGCGACCTGTCTTCGCTGCAGACGGTGTACTACGGGGCCGCGTCGATCAACCCGGTCCGGCTGCGCGAGGCGATCGACCGGTTCGGCCCGATCTTCGCGCAGTACTACGGCCAGTCCGAGGCGCCGATGGCGATCAGCTACCTCGCCAAGGGCGACCACGACGACGCCCGGCTGGCCTCTTGCGGCCGCCCCTCGGCGTTCCTGCGCACGGCGCTGCTCGACGCCGACGGCAATCCCGTGGCCCCCGGCGAGCCGGGCGAGATCTGCGTGGCCGGGCCACTGCTCGCCGGCGGCTACTGGAACCTGCCGGAGATCACCGCCGAGACGTTCCGCGACGGCTGGCTGCACACCGGCGACGTCGCCCGCGAAGACGAGGACGGCTTCTGGTTCATCGTCGACCGGGTCAAGGACATGATCGTCACCGGCGGCTTCAACGTCTTCCCCCGCGAGGTGGAGGACGTGGTGGCCGAGCACTCCGCGGTAGCCCAGGTCGGCGTGATCGGCACCCCGGACGACAAGTGGGGTGAAGCGGTCACGGCGGTCGTGGTCCTGCGCCGCGACGCGGACATCGCCCTCGAGCAGCTCACGGCGGAGATCCAGGCCGCGGTGCGCGAGCGCAAGGGGCCGGTGCACGTGCCCAAGCAGGTGATCGTGGCGGAGTCGCTGCCGATGACCGGGCTGGGCAAGCCGGACAAGAAGGCCTTGCGCGCCCAGTACGCGCGCCACGGCGCCGCCGTGTAGGGCGTTATACCCCTCCGCCGCTGTCACGCTTCGGTCGGTCATCTCGTCCCCGGGGTGCGCAGCCGCTCCGGGACCGCCGGGCGGCGCCGAGCGGAGGGAATGCCCCATGAAGGTCGTCGTCATCGGCGGGACCGGCCTGATCGGCCGGAACATGGTCACCTGGCTGGCGGAGCACGGGCACGAGGCGGTGCCCGCGGCGCCGAGCACCGGCGTGGACACCGTCACCGGCGAGGGGCTGAAGGAGGTGCTGCAGGGCGCCGACGTCGTGGTGGACGTCTCGAACTCGCCGTCGTTCGCCGACGACGACGTCATGGCCTTCTTCCGCACCTCGACCGGCCACCTCGTCGACGCGGCGAAGGAGGCCGGCGCCGACCACTACGTCGCGCTGTCGGTGGTCGGCACGGACCGGCAGCCGGGCGTCGGCTACTTCCGCGCGAAGCTCGCGCAGGAGGAGCTGATCGCCGGGTCGGGCCTGCCGTACTCGATCGTGCGCGCGACGCAGTTCTTCGAGTTCGCCACCGGGATCGCGGACGGCTCGGCCACCGGCGGCGTCGTGCGCCTGCCGGGCGCGGGCGTGCAGCCGATGGCGGCCGCCGAGGTGTCGGCGGCCGTGGGACGGGCCGTCACCGGCGAGCCGAGCGGGGGTGTCACCGAGGTCGCCGGCCCGGAGGTCTTCGGGCTCGACGAGTGGGTGCGCACCGTGCTGACCGCGCGCTCCGACCCGCGGCCGGTGGTGACCGACCCGCGGGCGCCGTACTTCGGGGCGGTGCCGGGGCCGGAGGACCTCCTGCCGGGACCGGGCGCGCGGCTGTCGGAGACCACGCTCGCCCGATGGCTCGCCCGGACGTGACGCCCCGGGCGCCGTCGCGGGCCGGGCCGGCGAGGAGGTACGCTGCGCGGAGGTAGTCAACTAATTGAGTACGCGAGGTGGGGCATGAGCAGCTTCCGCAAGGCCGTCGAGGCGCGCGATCCCGACGCCATGGCCGCGACGCTGGCGGAGAACGTCGTCTTCCGCAGCCCGGTCGCGTTCAAGCCCTACCCCGGCAAGGCCATCACCGCCGCGATCCTGCGCGGCGTGCTGCGCGTGTTCGAGGACTTCCGGTACGTCCGCGAGCTCAGCGGCGGCGAAGGCCGGGACCACGCGCTGGTCTTCGAGGCCCGGATCGGGGACGTGCGGGTCGAGGGCTGCGACTTCCTCCACCTCGACGAGGACGGCCTGATCGACGAGTTCACGGTGATGGTCCGGCCGCTGTCGGCGGCGCACGCCCTCGCGGAGGCGATGGCGGCGCAGTTCGACCGGATCCAGCGCGAAGCACTCAACTAGTTGAGCATGGCGCTGCGACACGCGCTGATGGCGGCGCTGCTCGAAGGCGAGGCGTCGGGCTACGACCTGGCGAAGGGGTTCGACGCCTCGGTGGCGAACTTCTGGGCGGCCACGCCGCAGCAGCTGTACCGGGAACTCGACCGCATGGCGGCCGACGGCCTGGTGCGGGCGCGGGTGGTCCACCAGGAGCGGCGTCCGGACAAGCGGCTGTTCTCGCTGACCGAAGCCGGGCACCGGGCGCTGCACGGGTTCACCGCGCAGCCGCCCCGCCCCGGCGTGATCCGCGACGAGCTCCTGGTGCAGGTGCAGGCCGTGGACGCGGGCGACGAGGCTGCGGTCCGGCGCGCGCTGGCCGAGCGGATGGCCCGGGCCGAAACCAAGATCGCCGGCTACGAAAAGCTTCGCGCCCGCCTGCTGGACGGCCGGTTCGAAGACGACTACCTCGCCGAAGCCGAGCGGGTCGGCCCGTACCTGACGCTGATGCGGGGCCTGTCGTTCGAGCGGGAGAACCTGCGGTGGTGCGAGCAGGCGCTGAAGGTGCTCGACCGCCGGGCGACGCGGTGACTGTGGTTGTACGGCTCTTGTACGGCCGGGGCCGAAGATGGCCCGCATGTCATTGCACCGACTAGCCCAAGCCGCGCTGGCCGCCGGCGTGCTCGCCGGCCTGGTCGCCGCACCGGCGTCCGCCGCCGCGGCCGCGCCGACGACCCTGCCCGCCGACCAGTACACCCTGACCGCCGGCTACTCCCAGTTCGACGCGGTGAACAGCGCGCTGGTGTCGACGCTCGGCACCGCGCCCGTCCACACCGTGATGGACAACGCGAACCACGACCGCACCGCGCTGCCGTCGTCGTTCTCCGTTGCCGGGCTCTCGACCGGGTTCCGGTTCGACAGCGGCGACAACTCCGACTGCGCCAGCTACCCGCAGGGCATCACCACCAGCCGCGACGCCGTGGGGACGGCGGGCGGCGGCAACTACGACGGCCACCAGCTCGTCGCGGTCAGCTGGTACACCAAGGACGGCTGCGACGGCGGCCAGCAGCGCAGCCGGATCACCCTGGTCGACTGGGACGCCGACTACCCCAACGCCTACCGCAAGATCCTGCTGGTCGAGCCGACCGGGACCGCGGACGCCCCGGACTTCAAGGACATCCCGATTCACGCGGGCGGCATGTCCTGGTACGGCGACTACCTCTACGTCGCCGACACCGGGAAGGGCATGCGCGTGTTCGACATGCGCAAGATCCTCAAGACGAACAGCGGCGGCACCGCCGACCAGATCGGTCACCAGAGCGGCAGCACCTACTACGCCCACAACTACGCCTACGTCCTGCCGCAGGTCGGCACGATCAGCTCGAAGACGACGTCGGGGACGAACCTCGCGTGGTCGTCGATCTCCCTCGACCGGGTCAGCAAGTCGATCGTGATGACCGAGTACACCTGCTCGTCCGGCTGCACCGACTACCCGAACCGCGCGCCGCGGGCGATCCGCTACCCGTTCGCCGCCTCCGGCACCTTCGCCGCCACGACCACGGCGAGCCAGGCACTGCAGCTGCCCTGGTACAAGCTCAACGGCGTGGCGTCGCACAACGGCCGCTGGTGGTTCAACTCCTCGGGCTCGAAGCAGCTCTACTACTGGAAGCCGTCGGCCGCCGCGCAGACCTTCGCCTGGGTCGGCAGCGGCGAGAGCATCTCGTACTGGGAGGACGACACGGCCGCCGACCTGTTGTGGTCGCTGCAGGAGGGTGCGGGCAACCGCAACGTCTTCGCGGTCACCCAGGCCACCTACGGCGGCGGCTGAGCCGGCCGGATCGTGCGAAAAGGCCCGCCCGGGAACGTTCCGGGCGGGCCGTCGTTCGTCCTGGTGAGATCCGGATCACGTCGGCGTGGCTCGACGCGCTCCGGGGGCCGGTGCCTGCCATCCTGTGCCGTCAAGAGGTAGCGGACGAGAGGACAACCCCGTGGGCATCATCGCCTGGATCGTGCTGGGTCTCATCGCCGGGGTGATCGCGAAAGCCCTCATGCCGGGCAAGGACCCCGGCGGCTGCATCATCACCATCCTGCTGGGGATCGCGGGCGCGTTCGTCGGCGGCTGGATCGGCAAGACGCTGTTCCACACCCAGCTCGGCACGTTCTTCGACCTGCGCACCTGGGGCCTGGCCATCCTGGGCGCGCTGATCATCCTGGCCGGCTACCGCCTCATCTTCCACCGCCGCGACTGACGCGACCGGCCGGGGCGGGCGCCCCGGCCGGCCCGGTTCAGTTCAGGGTGACGCCGTAGGCGCTCAGCGCCTCGCCGACCGGCTGGAAGTACGAGCTCCCGCCGCCCTTGCCGGACGTGATGCCGAGGCCGACGCTGCCGGCGAACAGGCAGCCGCCGGAGTCGCCCGGGTTGACCAGCGCGTCGGTCTGGATCAGCTGGTAGACCGAGCCTTCGGCGTAGTTCACGGTCACGTTGGTCCGCTGCACCGACCCCGAGGTGAGGTGCGTGGTGCTGCCGCTCTTGCTGATCCGCTGCCCCACGGTCGCGGTGCCGGCGGAGCTGATCCGCTGGGTGGAGCCGTTCCACAGGGTGACCGCGCCGGGTGCGCTGCCGGTGGTGTTGCGGATCAGGCCGTAGTCGTTGGTCGGGAAGCTGGCGCCCTGCGACGGGCCGACGTTCCACTGCGACACCGCGCGCGTGCAGTGCCCGGCGTCGATGAGGTAGTTCTGGCCGCCGCGGTTGGTGTTGAAGCCGGCGGAGCAGCGGGTGCCGCCGCCGGTGATGGCTTCGCCGTTGTAGATCGCGGTGTGCATCTCCCCCGCGACCCGTTCGACGCGCACCCGGTCCCCGAGGGCCGCGGCCGCCTTCAGCAGCGCGTCGGTGCCCTTGGCGGCGTCGGCGACGGTCAGCACGACCTGGTTGGCCTTCGGGTCGAGGCCGATCGACGTGTGCGCCACCGCGGGCAGGGCTTGCAGGGCGTCCTGCGCACCGGCCAGCGCGGCACTGGAGTGCTTGACCAGCCGAGCCTGCGCACCGGCTCGCTCGACCTGCGCGACGGCGGCCGGGTCGAGCACGTTGACGACGGGCTTGGCGGCGGCATCGAGGAAACCGTCGGCAGCACGCGCCCCGAGGGAGGCGGTGACCCGCTGCACGGTGTCGGCACCGGCGGCCTGGGCACGCAGCAGCGCAACGGCGGCGGACTCGCTGATCCCGGCATCGGCGGCGAGTGAAGCGACGGCTTCCTGCTGCACGGTGGCGGAGTAGCCGTCGATGGTGGTGGCGGTGGCGGGGCTGCAGGAGAACCCGATGGCCGCGGCGGCGGCCACGAGGGTGGTGGCGGAGCGGGCGAGGAGGTGGTGTCCCGGGGACGTTCTGCGCATGCCGGTAACTCACTTTCGCGGGTCGCGGAGGAATCCGGCGCGAGGGGTGGCCGCGCCGGACCGGGTGATCCGGTTCGTCGAGGGTGGTCTGGTGGGTGGTGGGGCGGTAGCGACTTTCGTCGGAAGGGACAAAAGATAGGTACCGGGCAAAACGCCCAGGGGTGGGTTCGCGCAGAGCAACCGGACAGTGAGCCGCTCAGCACCCCGAAGTTCGGCCCGCGGCAGCACATTCCGAACTTCTCCCGCCGGAAAGCCTTCTCCCGCAACAAATCCGCTCACCAAGCAGATCGCCGAAGCCCGCCACTCCCGCGGGGGCGCCCCCCGGATCCAGCGTATCGGCGCACACCGACAAAAACCCGCGCGTCACCGTGTGCTGCTCCGGCGTACGAGTGGTTCCCCCGCCACCGGGTCAGCCGCGGCGTACCGTTTCCCCCGAGGACACGGCGCGCTCTCCTCCCCCTCGGAGCGCGCCGTGCCCGGCAGCGGAGATGTTGGCGTGCAGGGGTTTCTTGAACTGAGGTGAACGAGAATCCGCTGTTCGCCCGAAGGTGCCCGGCGCGTTCCCTGTTTATCCTGGACCCCGGCCACGCTTTCGGTTCCGGGAAGACGCGCGACATGAACGACCAGCGGCAGGTGCTCGTCCGGGCGGAGTCCCGGGACGTCGTCGTCCCCGACGATGCCGGTGGGCGGGAGACGCTCACCTATCCGGGTGTCACACTGACGCGCGTCAGCGCCGGTGTGCCCGACGGCGGGCTCTGGCTGCCGATGGGCGAGCGGCCCAGCGAAGGCGACGACGAAGCCCTCATCGAGGCCCTGCGCGCCGCGTTCCTCTGGCGGATCGGGCTGCGTAGCGAAACCGGTGAGTAACCGGCGCTGTACCGGGTAGCCCCTCTGTAAAGGAGGACTCACCTGGTGCAAGTGAACTGGGGTGCGGCACCGGAGCCCGGCTGGCAGGTGCTGGACGTCGCCGGAGCGGGTCCCGCGGGGCTGGCTTCGGCGCGCCGGTGGGCCGAAGCCCGGCTGGCTTCGCTGAGCGACGACGACCGGGTCGACGCCGTGATCGTGGTCGGGGAACTGCTCGAAAACGCCTACGTCCACGCCACCGGCGCCCGCCAGCTGCGGATCCACGTGGCGCACGACCCGTGCGTGGTCACCGTGGCCGTCGCCGACACCGGCACCGGCGAACCGCGGCTGCGGGTGCCCGGCCACTCCGGCGGCCGGGGCCTGCTGCTGGTCGACGAACTCGCCGTGGCCTGGGGCGTGAGCCACCACGACGACGGCAAGGTCGTCTGGGCCCGCCTGGCCTGCAAAGACTAGCGGCCCTCCCAGTGCACGACGTCGCCGAACTCGACGAACTTCCGCAGGTGCTGCTCCTCGGGCCTGCCGTGCAGCGGGAACCGGAATTCCGAACCGTCCGGCCAGGTCAGCGTGCGCTTGCGGAAGCCGATCTCCGGAGCCTCGGGCTTGCGCGCCTCCCAGACGATCCGCGGCGGCGGTGCGTCGGCCGGATCGGTGAAGGTCGTGCCGGTGTCCACCACCGCCACGCACGACGGCGAGCACGCCAGCCACGGCCCCGACAGCCCGCGGAGCCGGTCGGCCAGGTCGAGCACCAGCGCGTTCTCCGGTCCCGTCACCCGGACTTCGCGCCGGCCCGGCCGTCCGGGGGCGCCCCCGTTCGCCAGCGCGAAGACGGAGAACACCGCCGTGCCGATCCCGCGCAGGACGTTGCGGAAGAACTGCCGGCCCGCCTGGGTGCCCTCGACCGTCCCGTCCGGGCGGCGGCCGGGGACGGCGAAGCCCACGTCCAGGTCACCGAGGCGCAGCACGATGACCGGCTCGCGCCACCGCTCCCGCACCAGCGCTTCGACGCGCTCCCGGAACCCGGGCCGGACCTGGGCCTCCTGCGACCAGCGCTCGACGTGCTCGCTCAAATGTCGAGGTCCTTGCGCGTCTCCTCCGGGCTCCGGTCGCCGCCGATCTCGCTCTTGTCGAACCACGGCTCGTCCCCCTCCGGCGTGACGGCTTCCTTGCCCTCGGCGAAAGCACCCTTGCCCGCCCCGATGCCGGCCTTCACCCCCGCGCCGGCGAGGAACGGCTTGACGCCGGCCGAAGTGCCGAACATCGTGGTGAGCGCCCGGTTGCTGGGCTGCCAGCCCTGCGCGGCCGCACCGAAGCCGAACTTCGTCTCGCCCGGCATCACGCCGACGCGCAGCTTGCGGGTGAACACCTCGAGCTTCCCCGAGTACCGGACCAGGAACTCCATGAACTTGTCGAGCAGCTTGCCGAACTTGCCGAGGTAGCGCGTCACCTTCTGCAGCACGCTGGCCGCCTTGGCGATCGACGCGGTCATCGCGGCCGCGACCGAGCCGCCGAAGCTGATCACCGACGCCGCCAGCGCGGGCAGCCACAGGGTGATCAGCCAGGACACCAGCTCGGTGATGATCCCCTTGATCACCTCTTCGATGACCACCATGACCATCGACCACATCTGCAGCACCTCGGCCACCGACCCGGCGGCCGAGCCGATGCCGCGGATCCCCGAGGAGAAGTCGCCGAGCGCTTCCTTCGCCGCGTTGCCGGCGTCGTCGACCCACTCGGCCAGCGCGGTGTCACCGGTGCGCTCGAAGTCCTCGGCGAGCGCGACGAACCCCTGCGCGATCGTCACGAAGTTCTCCGAGGCGTGGCCGATGGCCGGGCCGTCGCCGGTGACCTGGTGCAGCGCGTCCTGCAGCGGCTGGACCAGTTCGAGCAGCATGTTGAGGCCGTGGCTGACCAGCCAGCCGATCGGGTCCATGGCGAAGGTGACCATGTCGCCGGCGGCCGCACCGACGAACGCCGCGCCGTCGCCGACCAAGGCGGCACCCGCCGACGCCAGCTCGCCGGGCCCGTCCGCCTCGGCGGCCTGCCGCGCGTGCTCCCCGATCTTCTTGCCCGCCTTGTAGGCGGTGCCGGCGACCGGCACGTACCCGGCCGCGCGGTCGAGGTTCGCGCTCATGCTCTCGTCGTAGGCCTCGACGTTCAGCGCGTCGGCGATGCTCTTCTTCGGCTCGGTCATTCGCCCTGCCCGATCGCGTCGATTTCCGCCTCGTACCGGCCGAAGGCGACCTTGCCGGCGTCTTCCATGCCCTGGTACATCTGCGCGGCCTTGGTGAGCTTGGTGGTGAACCCGTCCACGCCGTCCTTGAGGTCGGTCAGCAGCGAGCGCAGTTCGGCGAGGCGGTCGGTGTAGCCCTGCTTGGCGAAGAGGCCGACGAGCCCCCACGCTTCGTCCGTCACGTCGGCGGCGTCGATCTTGGCCCCGAACTTGTCCGCCTCCTGCTCGTAGAACGGCAGCTGCTTGGCGTACGCGGAGATCGCGCCGATGTTCGTCTGAATTCCTTCTGGCATCGGGGTTTCCCTAGGATCGGCGGAGGATGGGGCCTTGTTCGAAGTCGTCGTCGTCCCCGGCAGCCGGCCGGCGGGCGGGCCGCGACGGCTGCCGCGGTTGTGGTTCCGACGCGGGTTCGGCCGCCGCGGTTCCGAACGCTTCCGCCTGGGCTTCGCGCACCTGCGCCGAGACGTCGACGCCGAACGCGTCGCCGAAGGTCTCGTCCACGATCCCGGCCTGCTGCTGCGCGGCCCCGGCCGCCGCCCGGCGGATGGTGTCCATGATCGTGGCGGCCAGCTGGCCGGCCTCGACGCGGGTGGCCCCGGCGGTGAGCCGCAGGCCGGTGATGGTGCCGCCGGCGCCCGCGGTGACCGTGACGGTCCCGTCGGGCGAGGTGACGGTGGTCTCCAGCCGGGCGATCCGCTCCTGCATGTCGCCGACGCCGGCGAAGCGGGCCTCGGCCTGCCGCACCTTGCTCTGGAAGTTCTGGAACTGGGCGATCAGCTCGTCCATCTGGGCGGACATCGGGTCTCCCTTTGCGCGGTTCGGGGCCTGTGTCCGCATCATGACAGATCGGCTCCTTCGCCGATCGCGTTTCGCCGGATCACGCGGTCAGGGGCCGTCGACCTCCACCCGGACGGTGCAGGTGTCCCCCACCTCGATCCCCTCGGCCTCGCGGACGGCCCGCTTGACGGGCAGCACGTACGCGCCGCGCGAGCTGTCCGGGAAGATCGAAGTCCGCCAGCTGGTGGCCCCGAGGGTCACCCGGACCCGCACGGCCCCGAAGCCGCGCCGGGGCCCGGCGGTGTGCTCGCGGATGTCGTCCGACGCCTCGGGCGGCAGGCTGACGAAGGTCCAGGTCTCGGTGCGCCGGGCGTCCCATTCCCAGAGCTCGGCTTCGAAGCCGACGGTCAGAGACACGGCGGCCGGTAGCCGTCGATGCGCAGGCCGCGGAACTCCAGCTCGTTCGGCGTCTTGCCGACGAACACCAGCCCCCGCGCCTCGCGCAGCGCCGAAGCGAACGAGTACGACGGCGTGCCCAGTTCCGGCAGCGACGTCCAGTTCCGGGGCGAGAAGGAGAAGAACCGCGTCACCGCCCGCCCGCCCGTCGAGGGCACGAGCGTCAGCCACTTGTCCCCGCCGCTCCAGTGCGACGCCGGCCGCAGCTGGACGTACAGGTCTTCGGTCGCCCGGTAGGTCAGCAGGAAGCCCGCCGACCGGGACAGGTCGGCCTGCGCCTCGAACCGGTTGCCGAGCCAGACCACGGCCACGTGCCACTCGGCGTTCAGGAACGTCACCCTCGCCGTGTACCGGTGCCCCGAGGGCACCAGCAGGCTCCCGGTGGCCGGGACCGTGGTGCCTTCGCCGCTGGCCAGCCACTGCTGCAGCCGGTCGATCGAGGGGGTCGCGCACTCCCGGCCCGGCGACGCGGTGGCCGGCGCCGTCCCGATCAGCGGGACCACCAGGGCGGCGGCGAGGGCGGAAAGCGTTCTGGCGAAAGGGAATCGACGACGCATTCCCGGCAAGTTAGCACCGCGGCCGGTCGAGCACCACCTGCCCGGGCGGGCCGGCAGGGCCCACGGCTAGGCTCTTCGTCGGCGAAAACGACCACTTTCGCCGACGCAAGTGCACCACGACGCGGGGAGAACAACCCATGCTGGACCGAGCGGTCATCGACGCCCTCTTCCCTGCCGACCTGCCCGACCCCGGGCACTGGGAGGAGCAGTACCCCGCCCGGCAGCTGCCCGAGGGCGCGCTGGTCACGCGCCTCGGCCCGTCCCCGACCGGGTCCCTCCACCTGGGCGGCGTCTACGTCGGCCTGATCGACCAGGACGTCGCCCGGCGCTCCGGCGGCCGCTACCTCGTGCGCATCGAGGACACCGACCAGTCCCGCGAGGTCGAGGGCGTCCTCGAGCAGTTCGAGCGCGGCTTCGCCTACTTCCACCTGACCGCCGACGAGGACATCCACCGCGGTGGTGACTACGGCCCCTACCAGCAGTCGGCCCGCGAGCGGATCTACCTCACCTACGTGCGTGAGCTGCTGCGCCAGGGCAAGGCCTACCTGGACTTCGCCACCAAGGAGGAGCTGGCCGCCATCACCCAGCGGCAGCAGGCCACCAAGCTGCCCACCGGCTACTACGGCAGCTGGGCGATCTGGCGCGACGCCGACCCCGCCGACGTCCAGGCCAAGCTCGACGCCGGCGCCCCGTACGTCGTGCGGTTCCGCGCCCCGGACGACACCGGCGCGCGCACCCGCTTCACCGACGCCATCCGCGGGCCGCTGGAAGCCGAGGCCAACCGCAACGACGTCGTCATCCTCAAGAGCTCCGACCAGAGTCCCCGGCTGCCGACCTACCACTTCGCGCACGCCGTCGACGACCACCTCATGCGGGTGAACCTGGTGATCCGCGGCGACGAGTGGATCTCGTCGGTCCCGGTGCACCGGCAGCTGTTCGACGCGCTCGGCTTCGAGCCGGTCACCTACGCGCACATCGCGCCGCTGATGAAGCAGGAGGGCGGCAGCAAGCGCAAGCTGTCCAAGCGCAAGGACCCGGAAGCATCGGTCGACTTCTTCATCGAGGCCGGCTACCCCACCGAAGCGGTCCTCTACTACCTGCGCGGCCTCGTCAACGGCCGGCTCGCGGAGCTGCCGCTGGAGGAGGCGCTGGCCGCGCCGATCAACCTCGACGAGTGCGGCGTCGCCGGTCCGCTGGTGGACCTGGTCAAGCTCGACGACATCGCGGCCGACCACATCGCCACCCTCTCCGGCGCGGCGATCCTCGAGGCCGTCCGCACCTGGGCCGAGCGGTTCGACTCGGAACTGCGCCGGGTCCTCGACGAAGAGCCCGACCTGGCCCTGCGCGCGCTGGCGGTCGAGCGCGAAGGGGCCGAGAACCCGCGCAAGGACCTGAAGAAGTGGAGCGAGTTCCGCGCGGTCTACGGGTTCTTCTTCCCCCAGCTGCACGCGGCGGTGACCGGGCCGGACGACGAGCGCATCGCGGCCCTCGGCGTGGACCCGGAGGTGGTCCGGGCGGTGGCCCGCGACTTCGCGGCGGACTACCGCCAGCTCGACGACGGCCAGGAGTGGTTCGACCAGATCCGCGCGGTCGCGGCCAAGCACGGGTTCGCCCGCAACGCCAAGGAGTTCAAGAAGAACCCGGAGGGCTTCCCCGGCTCCATCCGCGAGGCCTCGCAGATCATCCGGATCGCCCTCACCGGCTCGACCCGCAGCCCTGACCTGCACGCGATCACGCAGGCGCTGGGCCAGGAAGAGGTCCTCGGCCGGATCGCCGCGCTGACCAAGTGAACTGTCGGGTGGGTGAGGGGCGAGCCCCTCACCCACCCGACGGCCACCGTGCGGCATCGACCGCACGATGCGGGCCTTCCCGGCCGCCACTTCCCGGCCGCCGCGAGCTGCGCGACCGCGGCGACGAACAGCGGAGCCGACTCACCGCCGCCGTGCGGCTCACTCCGGCTGTTCGGCCTTCGTCTCCTCCATCATCAGCAGCGCACCGTGACTCTCCCCGCCCGAACCGCGCAGCGGGCTGCACAGCAGCCGCACGACCGCCGCGCGGCCGCGGCGGTTGATCGCGTCCAGCGTCAGCTCGCCGTAGTAGGCCGGGTCCGACAACGCTTCCCGGACCACCGGGCGGATCTCGGCGACCGGCAGGCCGATGTCCAGGTTCAGCAGGTGGATGCCCTCGGCCTCCTCCCGCCGCACGCCCCAGAGGTCCTCGGCGCCGCGGTTCCACGCCTTGATCCGCATCTCGGCGTCGATCACCACGATGCCCGCGCGGATCGAGGTGAGCACGGACTCGAGGAACTCGTTCACCTCGTCGAGGTCGAGGCTGCGCTCACGCAGCGCGTCGTTGATCGTCTGGAGCTCGTCGTTGGTCGACTGCAGCTCCTCGTTCATCGTCTCCAGTACCTCGTTGGTGGACTGGAGTTCCTCGTTCGTCGTCTCCAGCTCCTCCACGGTGGACTGGAGTTCCTCGTTGGTGGTCTCGAGCTCCTCGTTGGTCGACTGGAGCTCCTCGTAGGCCGACTCCAGCTGCCGGTTCGTGTGCTCCAGCTCGGTGAGCAGCTGCCGCGCCCAGCTGACGTCGTGGAACACCACCGAGACGCCGAGCAGCGCCTTGCTCTTGTTCACCAGCGGATTGACGTGGACCTCGAACCACACCGTCTCCCCGCCCCGGCGCCACTCGACGTCCTTGATCCGCAGCGACCGGCGCTCCATCCGGGCCTGCTCGACGTAGGCGCGCAGGGCCACCGGGCGGTAGGAGACGTCGAGGTCGCGCAGCGGCCGCCCGACGTCGCGTTCGGACAGTCCGAACGCGACTTCCGCCTGGGCGTTGATCAGCGCCGTCGTCTCCCCCTCGGTGAAGACGATCTGCGCCACCGGGCTGGCCGAGAAAGCGTGCTCGCGCAGCTCCTCCAGGCCCGAGATGTCCTGGGTGCGCCGCTGCGGGAAGCCGTGCGAAACGAAGTGGTTGAAGCTCACGGGCGCGTTGACCGCCTTGCGGAAGACCCGCCGCTTGAGGTCCAGCGGCTCGAAGATCCGGGTGTGCGACAACAACATCTCGGCCTTGCCGAGGAACAGCACCCCGCGCGGCGCCAGCGCGAAGTGGAACCGCTCGAGGATCTTGGTCTGGGTTTCGGCGTTGAAGTACATCAGCGTGTTGCGGCAGACCAGCAGGTCGATCCGGGAGATCGGCGCGTCCTGCACCAGGTCGTTGCGCCCGAAGATCACCGAGCGGCGCAGGTCCTTGCGGAAGCAGTAGCGGCTGCCCTGCAGCTCGAAGAACTGCCCGAGCTGCGCCTCGGTGAGCCCCTCGACCTCCGCCCGGGGTGTAGGCCGCGGACCGGGCCTGCGCCAGCGCCTCGTCGTCGACGTCGGTGGCGTAGATCTTGACCCGCTGCCGGAACGCTTCGACGCCGAGCACGTCGGCGAAGAGCATCGCCAGGCTGTAGGCCTCCTGCCCGGCCGCGCACCCGGCGCTCCACACCCGGATCGGCTCGTCGGGGTTGCGCTCGGCCAGCAGCGCGGGCAGCACGTGCTCGCGCAGGTGTTCCCAGGCGTCCGGGTCCCGGAAGAAGCCGGTCACGTTGATCAGGATGGTGTTGAACAACGCGACGAACTCGTCGGCGTTGACCTGGAGCTGGTCGATGTAGTCCGTGTAGCTCTCGGTGCCGACCTGGCTCATCCGGCGGCGGACCCGGCGCATGAGGCTGCTGCGCTTGTACCCGGTGAAGTCGAAGCCCCGCGACTCCTTGAGGTAGGCGAGCACGGACTCGAACCCGCCGTTGGCTTCCTTGGGCTCGGTCACGGTCCGACAACCTACCCGGCCGGACGGTCACCGGCGGTGCGGGCACCGGGAACCAGGACCGCCCAGACGACCTTCCCGCCGGCCCAAGACCGGCTGCAACCCCACGTCCGGGCGATCTGGGCGACCAGTTTCAGGCCTATCCCCGGGTCGAACGGGGACAGCCGTTCGAGCAGCATGGCCGGCCGCGTGTCCTGGTCGGCCACGGCCACCGTGCACACCCCGCGCCGCAGGTCGAGCCGCAGCTTCGGCTCGGACGTGGTGTGCCGCAGCACGTTCTCGACCAGCTCAGTGGCGATCAGCCGGGCGTCGTCGGCGAGCTCGGGGACCGCCCACTCGCCGAGCTTGTCCGTGACGAACGCCCGGACCTGCGCCGAAGCGGCCTCGCTGCGGGCGAAGACGCGTTCGCTCCGGCGGCGCACGGGGTGGTCCAGCGCCGCCGTCGCGGCCGTGAGGTCGGCGCGGACCGGGGCGTACCGGTCGACGACGTGGCGGCTGAGCAGCGCCCGCTGCCCGGCGCTGCCGGCGACGACGGTGAACGGGATGCCCGGCCAGTCACCGATCCGCATGGCGATCAGGGAGAAGACGCTGACCAGGGACGACTCGGCGATGGCCAGGCCGCGGATGTCGGCCACCAGTCCCTCCGGGGTGTCGGTGGCGATCTTGAGCAGGCCGTCGCGCAGGATCGGGTAGGAAGCGAGGTTCAGCTCGCCGGTCACCCACACGACGGTCGCCTCTTCGTGGCGACCGACGGCCAGCTCGACCGGCCCGGCGCTCATTGCGACCCCGCCTCCTCCGTGCGCCGGCCGGACGTGTCCGGTCGCGGCGGTTCGTCGTCTCCGGCCGGGTTCGCCGCGTCGAGCAGGAACCGGCGCAGCGTCTCGGCGGCTTGGGCGGCTTCCCGGGCCGATGCGGCGTAGCGTTCCGACAGCCCGCCCGGCCGCCTGCCGGCGATCTGCGCGGCCAGCTTCCGGGCCAGCCCCGCCTTCTCGTCGAGCGCGCGCAGCGCCTTCTGGAGCGCGAACCGGAATTCCCCGTCGTGGGCCGCCAGCAGCGCCTGCGCGGACCAGGCGTGCCCGATCCGGCACCGGTACCGGCCCGGGCCGACTTCGCTCAGTGAGCCCTGGCAGTCGGGGCAGGTGTACCCCGGGCCGCCGTCCTGCGCCTCCGGCGGCAGTGCCCCGGCCCGCACGGAGTGGCGGGCGATCCGGTCCTCGAGCACGAGTGCGCCGGGCGGCGGCCGCAGGGCCACCGGTTCCACCGGCATCCGGACCAGCTTGTCGAGCAGCGCGCCGAGCTCGCCCGCCCGGACCACGTGGCCGGTGTCCACCACGGCCAGCGCGTTTTCCGGCATGCCGCTGTACAGCGCGTCGGCGGGGTCCTGGACGACGGCGAGGCCGCCCCGGTCCACGATCGCGCGCAGCCCGGCCGCGCCGTCGTCCAGCACGCCCGAGAGCACGACGCCGATGACCCGGGGACCGCCGGTCAGCGCGGCCGAGCGGAAGGTCGCGTTGATCGCGGGCCGGTGCCCGTTCTCGGTCGGGCCCGGGGTCAGCACGAGGGTGCCGTCTTCGGTGAGCAGGTGACGGTCGGGCGGGGCGACGTACACGGTGCCCGGCTCGATCGGCGCGCCGTGCCGTGCGGTCCGGGCCGGCAACGGGCCCGCCCGGTCGAGGATCCGGGCCAGCGCGCTCTCCGTGTCGGCGGCGAGGTGGACGACGACCAGCACCGTCGCGGGGAAGTCCGGCGGGAGGGCGGACACCGTCGCCCGCAGCGCTTCGACCCCGCCGGCCGAGGCACCGACGACCACGAGGTCTCGCCGGAAGGGCGGCACCGCGCCCACCTCCTCACATCTCACCTCACGGTAGTGGAGGCCGCTCGCTACCCCGAGTAGCCCCCACCGAGTGGGTTAAACCCCCACCGGTCGTGGCGGCGACGTGACAGGTGACGGCGAGCGTGGCCGGCAGAACACCCGCAAAGCCGTGCGGCCGGCCAGGATCTCCGTCACGTGGCTCGTCCGGCCGAGCACCTGGGTCAGGGCGTCCGGGCCGCCCGCCGAAGCGACCGGGGAGCCGGTCGTCACCGGAGCTCACCACCGACGACGACCGGCGAAAGCCGCCGCGCTGGTGGCCGGTTCGTCACCGGACCATCGTGTCACGGGACCACCCCGGCGACCAGCGGACCGGCTTCACCGCGGGCATGAGATGCTCGACCGCGCAGGCAGGCCGAAGGCGGGAGGCGCAGCGGGTGACCACCTGGATCGACGTGATCAACTTTGTCCGGACGCGGTTCGAGGTCCTCGAGGAGTCGGAGGGCTGGCTGCGGTTCCGGCTGGAGGGCCCGGGCGGCCGGACCCAGCAGGTGACGGTGCACCACCTCGCCGAACTCGACGGCGGCTCGTGGATCGAGCTCTCCTCCCCGGTCGGCTGGGCCGACAAGATCGACCTCCGCCGGCTGCTCGAGCTGGCCGGTGCCTCGGCCGTCGGCGGCGCCGCGGTGGTGGACGGCGTCGCGCTGCTCAAGCACACCGTGCCGCTGGAGGACCTCAGCATCCAGGAGGAGTTCGAGCGGCCCCTCAAGGCGGTCGTCGCCCGCGCGGACGCGTTCGAGCACGAACTCACCGACGGCGACGAGTTCTGACCGCTCACCCGGAGCGGCGGGCCCGATCGGTCCGGCGCCGGTTCTCCTTCTCCAGCGCGGCGACGAGGTCCTCTTTGGACATCCGCGACCGGCCGGGGATGCCGAGCTGCTTGGCGCGCTCGTAGAGGTGCTGCCGGCTCGCGGTGGCGTTGACGCCGCCGTGGGTCGGCTTGACGGGCTGCCCGGCACCCCGGGCGGCCTGCTCGTCCGACGGACCGCGTTCCGGCTTGGGCTCCCAGTGGTCGCCGACCTTCTCGAAGGTGTGCTTCAGGGCCGAGAAGGCGGTCTGCTGCGCCCGCCGGCCGGGCCCGTAGGTCTTCAGCGCGGAGTCGTGCGCGGCGACCCAGGTGTCCTGGGCCTTGCGCGGGGACCGCAACAGGGTGCTGGGCAAGTCTTCACGACCAGGCATGGTGCTTCGGCTACCCGCCCCGCCCCACCCCGAAACGACACCCCCACCCACATCCACCCCGGTTACGCCCCCAATCACGCGAAATACGCCTCCAATCACACGAGATCCCCGCCCAATCACGCGAGAAGCCCGCTCAATCACGCAAGAAGCCCGCCCGATCACGCGGTAAGCCCGATCCGACCCTCCAGGTACGCCAACCGACCCTCTGGATACGCAGGCCGACCATCCAGGCACGCGCCCCGACCGCCTGGGTGCGCGAACCGACCTTGCGGGTGCGAACCGGCCCGCCGGCGTGCGCGCCGGTGGAAGGAGGTTCGCGCGCTTGGACCGGTCGGCCGGCTCGCCCCGGCGGGCCGACCGGGCACCCGGTCAGCCCGCGCGCGTACTCCGCCGGTCGGCTGGCGTTCCTCGAGGCTCGGCTGGTGTACCTGACCGTCGGTTGGCTTACCCGAACAGTCGGCTGGCGTGCCTGGAGGGTCGGTTGGCGTACCTGGAGGGTCGGGGCGGGTTGCGGGGCGGGGGGTGGTGTTTCGTCCGAAGAGGACCGGAACCTCCTGCGTGCCGTCGCCGTGGGGTCGGGCATGCTGTCACCACTGCTTGACGGGGCCGAGGGGACGAGAGGGCGAAAATGGGTGCTTCACCCGATTTGACCGTACCGGCGAGCGTGGACAGCCCGGCGCCACCGCACGTGCCCTCCTCGCGGGTCGCTCGGTGGCTGCTGGAACACCGGGTCGCGCCCGTCGGGCGGGCCGGCGGTGAGGACCACGGCACGCCGCAGGCCTGGTGGAAGGTCATGTGCCTGACCGGCGTCGACTACTTCTCCACCCTCTCCTACCTGCCCGGCATCGCCGCGCTCGCCGCCGGGGCGCTCTCGCCGCTGGCGACCCTGCTGATCGTCGCGCTGACGCTGCTCGGGATGCTCCCCATGTACCGGCGGGTGGCCCGGGAAAGCCCGCACGGCCAGGGCTCGGTCGCGATGCTGGAGAACCTGCTGCCGTTCTGGCGCGGCAAGCTCTTCGTCCTCACCCTGCTCGGGTTCGTCGCCACCTCGTGGATCATCACGATCACGCTGTCCTCCGCCGACGCCACCGTGCACATGCTGGAAAACCCGTACCTGCCGGGCTTCCTGCACGGCCACGCGGTCCTGATCACCGTCGTGCTGCTGCTGATCCTCGGCGGGGTGTTCCTGCTCGGGTTCAGCGAGGCCGTCGGCGTCGCCATCCCGCTCGTCGCGGTGTTCCTGCTGCTCAACGCCGTGGTGACGGTCGCGGGCGTGATCGACCTGCTCGGCGATTCCGCCGCCCTCTCCCACTGGACCGACGCGCTCACCGCCGGCGGCGGCGGGTTCTCCGGCATCATCGGGCCCGCCGTCATCGCCTTCCCGATGCTGGTGCTGGGCCTGTCCGGCTTCGAAACCGGCGTCAGCATGATGCCGCTGGTCGCCGCCGACGGGAAGACCGCCGAAGAGAAGCTGGAATCGCGGATCCGCAACACGCGGAAGCTGCTGACCGCCGCCGCGCTCATCATGTCGGTGTTCCTGATCGCGACGAGCTTCGTCACGACCGTGCTGATCCCGGCCGACGCGTTCAAGGAGGGCGGCGAGGCCAACGGCCGCGCGATGGCCTACCTCGCCCACCGCGAACTCGGTGAGCTCTTCGGGACCGTCTACGACGTCAGCAGCGTGCTGATCCTCTGGTTCGCCGGCGCCTCGGCGATGGCCGGGCTGATCAACATCGTGCCGCGGTACCTGCCCTCCTACGGCATGGCGCCGGAGTGGGGCCGCGCGGTCCGGCCGGTGGTCATCGTCTACACGGCGATCAGCATCCTCATCACCGTCGCGTTCGGCGCCGACGTCAACGCCCAGGCCGGCGCCTACGCGACCGGCATCCTGGCGATGATGGTCTCCGGCGCGGTGGCGGTGAGCATCTCGGCGGTCCGGCACCGGCAGCGAGGGGCGGCAGCGGGCTTCATCGTCCTGACGCTCGTCCTGCTCTACGCGCTCGTCGAAAACGTCATCGAAAAGCCCGACGGCATCGCGATTTCGGCCCTGTTCATCCTCGGGATCATCGTCGTCTCGCTGGTGTCCCGGGTGTCGCGGACAACGGAACTGCGCGCCGACCGCATCGAGTTCGACGACGAGGCCCGCCGCTTCATCGCCGATTCCCTGGCCCACGACGGCGCGCTGAACATCGTCGCCAACAAGCGCCAGGGCGGCGATTACGCCGAGTACTCGGCGAAGGAGGCCGAACAGCGCGGGATGAACCCGGTGCCCGGCGCCGCCGACATCCTGTTCCTGGAGATCGACGTCGTGGACCCGTCGGAGTTCAGCAACGTGCTCCGGGTGCGCGGCGTGGAGATCGACGGCTACCGGATCCTCCGCGCGGACAGCCCCGCGGCCCCCAACGCGATCGCGGCGATCCTGCTGACCCTGCGCGACGTCACGGGCGTCCGCCCCCGCTGCTACTTCGAGTGGTCGGAGGGCAACCCGCTCGGACACCTGTTCCGCTACCTGCTCCTCGGCCGCGGCGACACGGCACCGGTGGTCCGGGAGATCATCCGCAGCGTGGAGAAGGACCCGGCCCGCCGCCCGGCCATCCACGTCGGCGGCTAGGGGGACGCACGCGCGATGCTCCCGGGCGCCGGGGGGGAACGGCGCGCGCCGCCGGCGCCCGGCCGGGGTGGGCGGCCGCCGACGCCACTTGCGGAAGGGTTGCTCACCTCACGGCGGATCGCCCCGGCGATCCGGGCGCCGGTGGCACGAGAGCTCTTGTCGCCGGGGCGCGGGAACCCGGCGGTCAGGTCATCGCCCCGCAGGGGGCGGACCACCCCGCCGCACCGGGGCGCGGGCCGGGGCCCGTGCCGGGCCACGGCCGTCCTGCGGGCGGGGTGCGCGAGCCGTCGGTGCCCGGCCGGGGGCGCGGGCCGGGCCGCGGGGTGGGGCGGCCGGGCGGGCCGGGCGGTCGTCCTGCGGGAGCGGGCGCGGCCGGTTGACCCAGGAGTCGAACAGCAGGATCAGGCCCGCGAACACCGCGAAGCCGATGCCGAGTCCGATGTGGACGAGCGCGCCGAGGATCCCGGCGACGAGCAGCACCGGCAGCACCGCCATCAGGCAGAACGGGTCGATGCGGCCGAATTTCGGGCGCGATTGCCCTTCGCGGGGACTCACCGTGCGGTCTCCGGGTACCTGCGCGCCATTCCAGCAGTATGCAACGTCGGTGCCCGGCACTGCCACCTGGCCGTGCCCACAGCCCGCCCACCATCACGAACAGTCACCGGCCCTGCCACCGCCGTGGTGGACAAGAACGGACAGGATCCGGCCGTATCCGGAGAGACACCGCCGTCCCCGTGGTGCAATGGCCGCCCGCGCCGGAAGGGGTACGAGCATGGGAATCCCGCAGCGAATCGGTCACGCACTCCTGGCACTGGCGACGGCGGCCGCCGTGCTCGCGCCGGCCACCGCGAGCCCGGCACCGCCTTCGCTCGAGTTCGCCAACCCGGACAGCCAGTCCCTGTTCGGCACCGCCTACGCCGCCGCGCTGCAGAACCTCCTGCACACCAACACGATCGGCTACGACGCGCGCTACGACCGGAGCGGCCTGCTGGACCCCGCCACCGGCATCGTCCGCGCGGGCGGCGGCTACGCCCAGCCGTGGACGCGGGACGCGTCGATCAACAGCTGGAACGCCACCAGCCTCCTCGACCCGGCCCTGGCGGCGAACACGCTCTGGGCGGTGGTCGACAAGGACACCGGCGGCGCCCTGCGCGTGCAGCAGGACGACCAGCAGTGGGACCAGGTGGTCTGGGTCACCGCCGCCTGGCACCACTACCTCGTCACCGGCGACCGGAGCTTCCTGCAGAACGCCTACCGCACCGCGACGGCCACCCTGGCGATCCGCGAACACGCCACGACCGCCGGGTTCAACCCCGCCTACGGCCTGTTCACCGGCGCCTCCTTCTTCAACGACGGCATCGCCGGCTACCCCGCCCCGCCCGCCGACGCGACCGAGTCGGTCAGCACCGGCAGCATGCCGTGGCCGGGGGTCGCGAGCGGGATGTACCTCAGCACCAACGAGCTGTACTACGCCGCCTACGCCGCCGCCGCGGAGATGGCCGGGCAGCTGGGCCGTCCGGCCCCCGAGGTCGCCGGCTACCGCGGCAAGGCCGCCGCGCTGCGGACCGCGATCAACCAGCGGTTCTGGAACCCCGCGACCGGCCTGTACGACTACCAGCTGCTCGCCGACGGCTCCCGCGGTGCCTACCAGGAAGGCAGCGGGCTGGCGTTCGCCCTGGTCTTCGGCGTCGCGGACCCGGCGCAGGCGCGCTCGATCCTCGCGCACGCCCGGGAGCTGCCGTGGGGCATGCCCGACACCTTCCCGCACTGGGCCCGCTACAGCGACGCGCAGCCCGGACGGCACAACGCCATCGTGTGGCCGCTCGTCCAGGGCCTGTGGGCGAAGGCGCTGGCCGGGCAGGGCGACCAGAACGGCTTCGCCGCGGAGACCGCGCGGCTGGCCAAGCTGGCGGGGAACAACAGCGGCTTCTGGGAGATCCACAACGGCACCAACGGTGTCGTCGACGGCGGCTGGCAGCGGCTGGGCGACACGGTGAAGTTCCACTGGGGGTCCGAACCGGACCAGACCTGGTCGGCCACGGCGTTCCTCGACATGGTCCACACCGGCCTGTTCGGGCTCACGTTCGGCAGCCGCGGGCTGTCCTTCACCCCGCACCTGCCCGCCGGCTGGGGTGACGTCACCCTGCGGGACCTGCACTACCGCGGTGCGGCCCTCACCATCGCCCTGCACGGCGCGGGCAGCACGATCACGGCGTTCCGGCTCGACGGCCGGCCCGCCCCGGCCTCGGTGCCGGACTCGCTCACCGGCGCCCACACGATCGACATCACCCTCGCCGGAGCGCCCGCAGGTGACCGCGACGGCGACGGTGTGCCCGACGCCCGTGACCGCTGCGCCGACACCGCGGGCACCTCGGCCCTCGACGGCTGCCCCGACCCGGCGCACCTCGAAGCCGAGGACGCCCGCAACACCGGCGGCGTGAAGACGAACGTGAACCACACCGGGTACGCGGGCCGCGCGTTCCTCGACGGTCTCTGGGCGCAGGGCGCGGCGTCGTCCTTCACCGTGCACCGCGCCACGACGGCGCCGGAACGCGCCGCGATCACCGTCCGGTACGCCAACGCCAACGCCGACACCCGGACGATGACCCTGTCGGTGGACGGGCAGCCGGTGCGGCAGGTCGGCTTCCCGAAGGTCTCCGACAGCTGGGACGCCTGGGGCACCACGACCTTCGCCGACGTCCCGCTCACCGGCCGGGACCCGGTGGTGACCCTCTCCTACGGCCCGGGCGACACCGGCGCGATCAACCTCGACTGGCTCGAACTCCGCCGTTAGCGGACCGCGAACACCATCCCGATGTCGGCCGCCTCCTGGACGGGGTCCTGCACGGCCTCGACCGTGAACCCGCGCGTGGCGAAGACCTCGCGGACGGTGTCGCGGTGCCGCCGCCACCCTTCGACTTCGACGACGGCCTGCCGGACCAGCGGCCAGTGCCGGTCTTCGAGGCCGCGCAGCACGTCGAGCTCGGCGCCCTCGACGTCGACCTTCAGCAGGTCGACGCGGTCGATGCGCTGCTCGTCGAGCACCGCCGACAGCGGCCGGACGCGGACGCGGTGGGTTTCCAGCTCCCGCATCACCCGCAGCTTGCGCCCGACGATCCCGCGCAGGACGGGTGCCGGCACGCGGCGCAGCCCGGCGCCCAGCCCACCCCGGCGGATCATCTCGACGATGCTCGCGGTGACCCGCTGCTGCTCGGCCTCGACGTTCGAAGCGTCCCGCCACGACGACGAAAAGATGGTCGCCGCCGGGAAGTAGCTGAAGTCGAGCTCGTCCTCGGCCGCCGCCAGGCCGTAGGGCAACGCGGTCAGCCTGCCGCCGAAGAAGTCGCGGCCGTTGCGCTCCAGCGTCGCGTGCAGGGGCGGGAGCGGCTCGAAGGCGTAGATCCGCACGTCGCCGTCCAGCCGCTCGTACACCGCCGCGGAGAAGACGCCGACGTTGGCCCCGACGTCGAGGACGGTCGCCCCGGGCGTGAGCTCGACGCCGCGGGCGAAGTAGGCGCCCACCTCCTCGCGCAGGAAGGACACCTCCCACGGGTTGATGCTGTGGAGCTCGATCGTGTCCATGGTCACGCGCAGAGATCTATCAGCAACGGGCAGTGCGGGACACCCCCGTTCGGCGGCTACCTCGCGGGCCCGGTCACCGCCCGCCGCGTTCGCCCTCGATGTGCAGCGCCGCCTGTTCCGGTCCGGCCGCCGGGGCCGAGCCCGCGTCCACGCCCACCTCGTCCGCCTCGGTGTCCACCGGCGGTCCGTCCCCGTCCACCGGCGCCAGCTGGACCGGCTGTTCCGGGGACTCGCCTGTGTCCTCGTCCGTGTCCCCGCCCGCCCGGCTGTCGATCCCGGTCGTCGCCTGGGCCGCCGGGTCCGGGACTTCCTCCCCGATCCGGTCGCCCAGCCCCCGCGGGTGGGCCTGCTCCCACGGCGTCATCCCGTACTTCGTCACGCCCGACCAGTGCTCCGGCGGGTCCATCCCCTCTTCGAGCGGGTCGGTGCGGATGCGGTCTTCGTCGAGGTCCTCGGCGCTGTTCAGAGCGGCCGGGTCCGTCTCGACGGCGTCCGGCGCGCCGGTGTCCTGCGGCGGGTCGTAGCTCTGGTCGGGTTCGGTCATGGTCGGGGACTTCCCGCTGACGCGACGGCGAAACGCCGGTTGACCGGCACGGGGCGGGGTAGCCGCCGCGGTATGGATCCCACGCGCGATGGTCACGCCCGGTCGAAGCCCGCCTGGCCGCACCGAGTCCTGCGGAAGGCCGAAGACGCCGGAGCGCTCGACGGACCGGCCGCCCGGCTCGGGCGGCTGCTGAACAGTGAAAACGGGGTCACGCGGCAGCTGCGCGGCCGCGCACTGGGGCACCCGCTGCACCCGCTCGCGGTGACCGTCCCGATCGGCGCCTGGCTGTGCTCGGCGGTGTTCGACCTGCTCCCGGACGGCCGGGACGCGGCCCGCCGCCTGGTCGCGACCGGCCTGCTGACCGCCCCGGCGGCGATGGTGCTCGGGCTGGCCGACTACTCGGGTCTCGACGTGCGGCAACGGCGGGTCGGGCTGGTCCACGCGGTCGCCAACGCGACGGCGACGGCGCTGTTCGGCGCGTCCTACCTGGCCCGGCGGCGGGGCCGCGGCGGACGGTTCCTCGCGGTGCTGGGCCTGACGGCGACCAGCGCCGGCGGCGCGCTCGGCGGCCACCTGAGCTACGCGCAGGGCGCCGGGGTGTTCCGCTGGCAGCCCCTGGACGACCTGGCCCCGGCCGAGCTCGCGGGCGAAGACCCGGCGCGGCCGCGCAACCCCGCCTGACCGCCGCGCTTGGTCACCGGCCCCCGGGGTAACCGCCGCCCATGAGCGAATCCGACGACCGCCCTCTCACCCCCGACGCACCGGCGCCGCCCGGCACCCCGGAGCTCGACCTCGACGTGGAGATCCCCGAAGCCGACCGGCCGCGGGAGCAGCCCGGCGCTCAGGACGTCGACGAGGACGCCGGCGAAATCGAACCGCCGAGCTGACCCGACGGCCACGGCCGCGCCGCCGTCATCAGGCCGATCATGCCCGCGACCAGGCGCAGCTGCTCGACCGTGCGGATGTCCGCCTCGACGAGCCGGGGCGAGCACACCAGGACCGCCAGCGCCTGTGCCCGGGACAGCGCCACGTTCAGCCGGTTGCGCGAGAGCAGGAAGTCGAGCCCGCGCGGCAGGTCGACCGCCGACGACGACGTCATCGTCGCGAGCACCACCGGGGCCTCCTGGCCCTGGAACCGGTCGACCGTGCCCACCCGCACGCCCGCGTACCCGGCTTCCTCCAGCGCCCGGCTCACCGTGCGCGCCTGCAGGTTGTAGGGCGCGACGACGAGGATGTCGTGGTCGCCCAGCGGCCGGGCGGCCCCGTGGTCGGTCCACATGCGACCGTGCACTTCGGACACCACGCGGACGATCTCGGCGGCTTCCTCCACCGATCGGGTCGTGTTGCCCCGGTGGTCCACTTCGGACAGGTAGAGGCCCGCGTCGACGCCGTCGAGCGCGCGGTCCGCGGCCGAGGGGTGGGCGTGCAGCCGTCCGGCGTAGGACAGGTCCGACACCGGTGCGCACACGGCCGGGTGCATGCGCCGCGTCTCGTCGAGGAAGTAGCCCAGCGCCGGCGGCATGATGTCGGCCTCCCCGATCAGGTGGCCCAGTGCCGAGGCCTCGGCACCCGCCGGATGCGTGCCCTGCACGACCTGGGGCAGCTGCTGCGGGTCGCCCAGCAGCAGGACGTTGCGGGCGCACATCGACACCGCGAGCGCGTCGGCCAGTGCGAACTGGCCGGCCTCGTCGATGATCAGCAGGTCGAAGGGCTCTTCGCGGACGGCCGCGTTGGCGAACGTCCAGGCCGTCCCGCCGACCAGGTGCCCGGTGTCGTGCTCCTGCCGCCACTTCACCAGTGCGGGGTTGCTCTTCGGCTGCTCCCACGGCGCGGCCGGGTCCGGCGTCTTCTTCGCGCGCTTGGCGCACGGCAGCTCCGGCGCGCTCTTCAGGGCCGCGCTCAGCACGTTCTCCACGGCCTTGTGGCTGGTCGAGGTGACCGCGACGGTCCGGCCCGCCCGCACCAGCCGGGCGATGAGCCGGCCGGCCAGGTAGGTCTTGCCCGCACCCGGCGGGCCTTGCACAGCCAGCGCCGACCCGTCGAGCCCGTCGACCGCCTCGATCACCGTGGCGACCAGGTCGTCCCCCGGCTCCGGCAGTGCGCCGCCGCCCCGCAGCCGCGGCGGGGTCCGCCGGAGCAGGTCGACACCGGGGTGCCGCGGCAGCTCCGGGAGCGCGTCGACGACCAGGCGGGCGAGGTCGGCGACGGCCTCGTCCTTCGGCGAAGGCCGCACCGGGCTGCCGGGCAGCACCGCGCTCGGCCGGTCGCTGGTGGTCGCATCGGGCGGGCAGCTCTCTTCCAGGGTCAGCTCCACCGCCGAGGCGGCGACGACCTTCGCGTCGCGGGCGGTGTCGCCGTAGCGCAGCCGCACGTCGTCGCCGGGGGCGAACGGGTGCGGCCGGTCGGGGTCGCACGCGAGCTGCAGGGTCCGCTTCGCCGTGCGCGCCCGCCCGGCCGGGGGCACCCACTCCCCCGCCTCCAGCGCGACCGGCACCGCGCAGGCGGTGTCCACCTCCAGGTCGCCGAGCGGGGCGGCGAGCTGGCGGAAGTACTCCCACCACGCCGGGTTCGTCTCGCGGCGGTGGTAGCCGACGGACGCCGCCAGCAGCGCGCGGGCCCGCTCGTCGGGGGTGAACCGCCCCGGGTCGTCCGGCAGCCCGTCGAGCAGCGGGTCGACCAGCGCGGCCAGCTGCGCGGCCCGTTCGGCCCGCCGCTCGGCGGCCACGTCCTCCTCGGCCCGGCGCAGCAGCGCGTCCTCGGCGGACTCCTCGGCCGGCTCCGGGACCTCGATGCCCGCGTCGGCGCGCACGCGGTGCAGGAACTCGAACAGCCGCTGCGCGGAGGCGCAGTCGTCCTCGGTGTTCTCGCCGATGCGGCGCAGCACCTCGTCGGCGCGTTCCGGCTCCCCGGCCTGCGCGAGCGCCAGGTACTCCTCGTACGCCTCGACGTCGGACACGGCCGTCTTCGCGCGGGCGCCGGGCTGGTAGAGCGGCTCGAGGTGCCGGATCGAGTACGACCGCTGCGACACCCGCAGCGCCTTGCGGACCACCGCGTGCAGGTCCACGACCGCACCGCTGCGCAGCAGGTGGTCGACGGTCTCCTCGCGGGTGCCGTGCACCGCGGCCAGCCGCTTGATCGCGGTGACTTCGTACGGCGCGTAGTGGTAGACGTGCGAGCCGGGGTGCTCGGCGACGCGCGCGGCCACGAAGTCGACGAACTCCTCGAACGCGCGCCGTTCCTGGGCGCGGCTGTGCGCCCAGAACGGCGTGAAGGTCCGGTCGCCGAACGCGCCGAAGAGGTATTCCAGGCCTCGCCGGCGAGGGCGTGCGGATCGCCGGCCAGGTCGGCGAACACGTCACCCGGCGCCGGGGCGGGCAGGGCGGCCAGCTCGTCCGGGTCGACGATCTCGTAGGCGACCTCGCCGGTGGCGTCCTGCCGGACCTGCAGCGCGGCCTGGGCGCGCAGGGCCGCGAACGCGGTCGCCGACAGGTCCCGCGGCCGGTCGGCCGGGCCGGCCGCGGCGAGCGCGTCGATCGACCCGAGCCCGGCGGCGACGAGCTTGCGGCGCTGGTCGCCGCGCATCCCGGCGACCAGCGAGAGGTCCCGGTCGGCTTCCCGGGCCGACGCGCAGTGCTGGGCGAAGCCGCAGCCGGCGCAGGCCGGGCGTTCGTCGGCCCAGAGCGGGACCGGCAGCCGCGGCGGACGGCCCGCCAGCCGGGTCCGCAGCCGGTCGACCAGCGGCCGGAAGTCCTCGACGCGCAACGTCCGGGTGCCGCCGTCGGTCAGCCGCAGGTGCAGCCGCGGCCCGGCCGGCCAGCCGGCGCGGCCCAGCGCGTCGGCGCACGCCGTCAGCCGGACCACCGCGGCGGGCGTGGCCTGCCGGACCGGCTGCGCGTCGTGGACCTCGTACCGGCCTTCGCCGTCCTGGACCAGGAAGTCCGCCTGCGCCGAGAAGCCGCCGCCGAGGAGAACGGCCCGGTGGATCACCGGCACTCCGGACCGCAACGCCTCTTCGGTCGC
This sequence comes from Amycolatopsis sp. Hca4, assembly GCF_013364075.1. Taxonomy (GTDB): domain Bacteria; phylum Actinomycetota; class Actinomycetes; order Mycobacteriales; family Pseudonocardiaceae; genus Amycolatopsis. The sequence continues at coordinate 9,932,828 of NZ_CP054925.1, read as the reverse complement.
CTTCGCGGCGAGTGCGGTGTCTTCGACGTCGATTTCGGCGATCTCGCGCCCGGCGGCGCGGAACCCGGCGAGCATCGTGGCGGCGTGCCCGCGGCGCGGCGGTGGCTCCGCGGGTGCGGGCCGCGGCGCTCCCGGCAGGCCCGCGGCCAGCGCCTGGCCGAGGATGCTGCGGTGCTCGCAGTCGAGCAGGTCGGCGAGATCGGCTGGGGTGAGCATCGCCGCGAAGTCTGGCACGGGGCTGCGGCCGGACCCGGGCACACCGTCCCCGACACGCCGAAACTTTCGGGATTCCTTGCTATATCGCGAATTCTTGACAGCGCGGAGCGTCGCCGCAATAGTGCGAGAACCGAACTCGATACCCCGGCGGACACGATGGGGGAAACCCTTGTCTCTCAGCGACGAGAACGGTCTGCGGCGGCGTTCCTTCCTGATCGGCAGCGGAGCGGTCCTGACGGCGTCGATGCTCGGTGCTCCCCCGGCGCAGGCGAGTCCGCCCTTGCCGGGTGACTACGACGGCTCCGACCTGTGGCTGCGCTACGAACCGGTCGCCGATCCCGGCGTCCTCGCCCGGTACCGGGCCGCGCTCGGCGCGATCGTGGTGGAGAACGCCGACCGGGCGAGGGTGCACCGTCACACGGCGAACCTGAGCATGGCCCCCGGTTCCACCGAACACCTGGTGGAGAGCACTTTGGCGGCGGCGCGGGACGAACTCGTCCGCGGCCTCGGCGGGCTGCTGGGGCGGCCCGTGCCGGTGGCGGGCGGCTGCCCCGACCGCGCGGTGGTCGTCGGCACCCCGGAGAGCTCTCCCCTGGTGCGCGGGCTCGTCCCGGCACGCGACCTGACGCCGCTCGGCACCGACGGCTACCTCATCCGTTCGCTCTCGCGCGGCGGCCGCCGGGTGATCGTCATCGCCGGCAACACCGACGTCGCCGCGCTGTACGGGACCTTCGCGTTCCTCCGGCGTCTCCAAGCGCAGCAACCCGTCGCCGAGCTGAAACTTTCTTCGGTGCCGCGCATCAACCACCGGTACCTGAACTACTGGGAGACGGAACGGCTCTACGCCGGGAACAACGCGACCGGCACCGGCGGGCTGGACGGCGAAACCGGGGCGATGTTCGACTTCACCGCCACCGGCGCGTCGGCCGGGCTGAACCTGCCGGTGATCCTCGACCGCTACCTCGTCGCGGCACGCGCGATGGCTTCCCTCGGCCTCAACGGCCTCACCATCAACAACGTCAACGCCAACAGCTTCTACCTCACCCCGGCCGCCATCGAGCAGGAAGCCGCACTGGCGGACGCGTTGCGCCCGTACGGGATCAAGCTCGCCGTCTCGATCAACTACGCGGCGCCGACCGACGCCCGGTTCGCGCCCGACACCCTCACCCGCGAGCAGCTGGATCCCTACAGCGCGCAGTTCCGGGACTGGTGGACGCGACGGGCCCGGCAGCTGCAGGCGGCGATCCCGGATTTCCTGGGCTTCACCGTCAAAGCGAATTCCGAAGGCCAGCCGGGTCCGCAGGACCTCGGCTACGACCACGGTGACGGCGCCAACGGCATCGCGGCGGCGGTGGCGCCCCTCGGGATGCGGATCTTCTGGCGGACCTTCGTCTACAACGCCGACGTGGACCCGGACCGGCTGAAGCGCGCCTACCTGGAGTTCGGGCCCATCGACGCCGAACCTCAGCCCGACGGCACCACCGGCCGGTTCGCCGGGAACGTGTTCCTGCAGACCAAGAACGGCCCGCTCGACTACCAGGCCCGGGAGCCGGCCAACCCGTTGTTCGGCCGGATGGAACACACCAACCAGGCCATCGAACTGCAGATCACCCAGGAGTACACCGGGCAGAACACCATGCTGTGCTACCTCGGCCCGCTGTGGGAAGAGGTGCTGAAATCCGACACCTACGCCACCGGCGCGGACGGCGGGCTGCTGGCCAAGCGGCTGGTGGGCCACGTGGTGGACGGCACGGCCCAGGGCCACCCGGACAGCGCGATCGTCGGCGTGGCGAACTTCGGCAACGCGGACAATCTGACCGGGCACCACTTCGCGCAGGCGAACCTGTACGCCTTCGGCAGGCTGGCGTGGGACTGGACGCTCCCCGCGCGGGACATCGCCGCGGACTGGGTCCGCCTGACCTGGAGCAACCGCGACTTCGTGGTCCGGGCGATCGTGGCGATGATGATGGGCTCGCGGGAGGCGCTGGTGAGCTACCAGACCCCGCTCGGCGTCGCGCACCAGTTCCGTTCCAGCGACCACTACGGCCCCAACCCCGCCGAACGGCTCGCGCGCGACGACTGGAGCCCGGTGTACTACAACAAGGCCGACAGCACCGGCCTCGGCTACGACCGCTCCCCCACCGGCAGCGGCTTCACCGCGCAGTACTTCCCGGTGCTCGCGGCCCGGTACGGCGACCTCGAAACCACCCCCGAGAACCTGCTGATGTGGTTCCACCACGTGCCGTGGGACCGGCGGATGCGCAGTGGCCGGATCTTCTGGGACGAACTGGTGTACCGCTACCAGACGGGCGTCCACTACGTGTCCTGGCTGCGCCAGGCCTGGGATTCACTCGAACCGCACGTCGACGCGCGCCGCTTCGCCGAGGTGAAGGCCAAGCTCGCCGCGCACGAGGCCGACGCGGGCAGCTGGCGCGACACCTGCGTGGGGTACTGGCAGGGGTTCAGCGGCCGGGCGATCCCGACCGACGGGCCGCTGGCCATCGCCATCGTGGTCGGCGGCCGGACGATCGGCGGGTTCGACGCCGGGGCACCGTCGTCGACCGTTCCGCTCGCCGCCGGCGCTTCGCCGAGGATCACGAAGGTCGTCCCCGCCGATCCCGCCGTGCGGTGCGAAGTCCTTTCCCAGGCCGCCGGCGTGCCCGGGCGGGCCGTCGTCCGGGTCACCGGGAAGACCTTCTTCGGGCCGATCCTCAAGGACTACGTCTTCGACTTCACGCGCTGAGGGAACCTCCGCGCGCCCGCGTCCGTTGTCGTTTCCTACGGCACCGTAAGTTACGGTCGCGTAGGTACGGAAGGACGTCTCCCATGCCGGTCCCCGAAACGACCCGCCTGCTGCACGAACTGGAAGGCACGGTCGAGGAGAACCTCAACCGGCACCTCGCCGCCGCCCAGGAGTGGATGCCGCACGAGTACGTCCCGTGGAGCCAGGGGCGGGACTTCGCCGACCTGGGCGGGGAGGCCTGGGCCCCGGAGCAGTCCCGGGTGAGCCCGATCGCGCGGACGGCCCTCGAAGTCAACCTGCTCACCGAGGACAACCTGCCCAGCTACCACCGCGAGATCGAGCGCGCGTTCGGCCGCGACGGCGCGTGGGGCACCTGGGTGCACCGGTGGACGGCCGAAGAGGGCCGCCACGGCATCTGCATCCGCGACTACCTGCTGGTCACCCGCGCCGTCGACCCCGTCGAGCTGGAGCGGATGCGGATGGAGACCATGCAGGCCGGCTACGACACCGACGACAAGCCGCTGCTCAACGTCTGCGCGTACGTCTCCTTCCAGGAGCTGGCGACCCGGCTCTCGCACCGCAACACCGGCCGCTACACCCAGGACCCGCTGGCCGAGAAGCTGCTCACCCGGGTGTCCACGGACGAGAACCTGCACATGGTCTTCTACCGCAACCTCGTCAAGGCGGCGCTGGAGATCTCGCCGGACGCGATGATGCGCGCGATCACCGACGAGGTGCTGTGCTTCGCGATGCCGGGCGCGGTCATCCCGAGCTTCGCCCGCAAGGCGGCGCTGATCGCCAAGGCGGGCATCTACGACCTGCGCATCCACCACGACGACGTCGTCCAGCCGCTGCTGCGCTACTGGAAGGTGTTCGACCTGACCGGCCTCGGCCCGGTCGGCGAAGCGGCACGGGAGGAGCTGGCGACGTTCCTCAAGGGGCTCGACACGCAGGCGTCCCGGTTCGAGGAACGCCGGGACGCCGCGGCCGCGCGCCGGGCGGCGCGGGGCATAGTGGAGGCCTGAGCCACCACCGGAGGTCGCCCGTGCCGCACCGAGGTCGCGTCCCCGGCGCCACCGGGCCGGTGCTGGGGCGCGCACTGCGGGTGCTGGAGGCGTTCTCGCCGGACCGGCCGGCGCTGCGGCTGAGCGAGGTCGCGCGCCGCACCGGGCTCCCGGCCGCGACCGCGCACCGGCTGCTGCGCGAGTTCTGCGCGTGGGGCGCGCTGGAGCGGGACGAGACCGGCGTCTACCGCGTCGGGCTGCGGCTGTGGGAGCTGGGCTCGCTCGCCCCGCGCGGCCTGGGCCTGCGGGAACTCGCGCTGCCGTTCCTGGAGGACCTCTCGCAGATCACCCGCGAGAACGTCCAGCTCGCCGTCCGCGAAGGCACCGAGGTGGTGTACATCGAGCGCATCGCCGGAACGGGCGCGGTCCCGGTCCTGACCCGCGTCGGCGGCCGGTTCGCCCTGACCGCGACGGGCGTCGGGCTGGTCCTGCTCGCCCACGCCCCGGCCGAGGTCCAGGAGGAGGTCCTCGGCAGCCCGATCGAGCGCTACACACCCGAGACGGTGACCGACCCGGACCGCCTCCGCCACCTGCTGGCCGACGTGCGGACGCACGGGTTCTCGATCAGCGAGCGCCAGGTGACCCTGGACGCGCTGTCGGTCGGCGCCCCGATCCACGACGCCCGGGGTCAGGTCATCGCGGCGGTGTCGCTGGTGGTGCGGTACGGAAGCGCGGCGCCGCACGCGCTCGCTCCGCTGGTGATGACCAGCGCCCGCGCGATTTCGCGCGCCCTTTCCGTCTTATGAAATAGCCCTTCGTGGTGCCCGGGTCGCTCCCCCACGCTGTGACCCGGCCCACCACGAAAGGACTCCGATGAGCGCCATCCCCCGCGATCAGTGGTACGTCGCCGCCTACGGTTCCGAGATCGGGGCCGAGCTGTTCAGCCGCACCGTCTGCGGCGAGCCCATCCTGTTCTGGCGGACGCGGGACGGGAGCGTCACCGCGGTGGCCGACCGGTGCGTGCACCGGCGGTTCCCCCTGTCGCAGGCGCCGTCGCGGCTGGTCGACGACCAGGTCATCTGCGGCTACCACGGCTTCACCTACGGCGTCGACGGCAAGTGCGTGGCCGTGCCCGGGCAGACCCGGGTGCCGCGGACCGCGCGGCTGACGCGCTACCCGCTGGTGGAACAGGACTCCTTCGTCTGGGTGTTCATCGGCGACCCCGCGAAGGCCGACGCGGCCGCGATTCCGCGCGCGCCCTGGCTCGACTCGCCGGACTACACCACCGTCCGCGGGATGGAGCCGCTCGAGGCGCGGTACTCGCTGCTGGTGGACAACCTGCTGGACCTGTCCCACGAGACCTACCTGCACGGCGGCTACATCGGCACCCCGGAGGTCGCCGAAACGCCGATCACCACCGAGGTCGACGAGGAAGCCGGCATCGTCTACGTCTCGCGGCACATGGCCGACGCGGCGTGCCCGCCCTTCTACGCCAAGTCGACCGGCCTCGAAGGCCGCATCACGCGCTGGCAGGACATCGAGTACACGCCGCCGTGCCTGTACAAGCTGCACAGCCGGATCGCGCCGGTCGGGTCGGTGCCGAACCCGGACGGCAGCGACCCGGACGCCTTCCACGTCGAGGTCGTCTACGCCATCACGCCGGAAACCGAGCATTCGACGCACGACTTCTGGGCGGTGGCCCGTGACTTCGCGCTCGACGACGAAGGCGTGTCGGCGTTCCTGGCGGAGAACAACCGCACGGTGGTGCTGCAGGACGTCGAGGCCCTCGACGTCCTCGAGCGGGTGATCGCCACCGAGCCCGAGGGCTACCAGGAGCTGTCGATCAACATCGACACCGGCGGCCTGGCGGCCCGCCGGATGCTGCAGCGGATGGCGGCCTCGTGAACCGGCCGATGCTCGCCGGTGACCGCGTGTACCGGATCCACTGGGTGCTCGGCACCGACCGGCTGCGCGCGGTCTGCCACTGCGGCGCCGAGCGCGAGTTCGAAGACCCCGTGCAGCTGTGGGACTGGCTGCTCACCCACCCCGAAGGACACTGATGACCCTCTCACTCCTGGTGGACCGCAAGGAAAAGCTTGCCGACGGCGTGGTCGCCCTCGCCCTCCGTCTTCCCGGCGGCGAGCCGTTGCCGCCGTGGGAGCCGGGGGCGCACATCGACCTGGTCCTGCCGGGCTTCGTGCGGCAGTACTCGCTGTGCGGCGACCCGTCGGAGAGGTCGGTGTACCGGGTGGCGGTGCTGCGCGAGCCCGGCGGCCGCGGCGGCTCCGCCTACGTCCACGACTCCCTTTCGGCCGGGGACCGGGTTCCGGTCGAGGCCCCGCGCAACCACTTCGCGCTGGTGGAGGCGTCGCGGTACCTGTTCGTGGCGGGCGGCATCGGCATCACGCCGATCCTGCCGATGCTGAACCGGGTGGCCCGTGAGGGCCGCGAGTGGCGGCTCGTCTACGGCGGCCGGACGCGTTCCTCGATGGCTTTCGCGGACGAACTCGCCGAGCACGGCGACCGGGTCGTCTTCCGGCCCCAGGACGAGCACGGTCTCCTGGACCTCCCGGCGGCACTGGCCTCGGCCGGCCCGGGCACGGCGGTGTACTGCTGCGGACCGGAACCCCTGCTGGCGGCGATGGAGGCACTGGAGCCGCCCGAACTGCACGTCGAGCGCTTCACGCCGCTCGCGGACGAGGGTCCGCGCACGGCGTTCGAGGTCGAGCTGGCCGGGTCGGGGCGGGTGCTGCCGGTGCCCGCGGACCGGTCGATCCTCGAGGTGGTCGAGGAAGCCGGGGTGACGGTGCTGTCGTCGTGCCGGGAAGGAACGTGCGGCACCTGTGAGACCGGGGTGCTGGGCGGGGAGCCGGACCACCGGGATTCGGTGCTGACGGCGGATGAGCGGCTGGAGAACGAGGTGATGATGCTCTGTGTGTCGCGGGCGTGTTCGCCGCGCCTGGTGCTCGACCTCTGACGCTGCGTCACTGCACGGCGAACCGGGCCGATCTGTAGTGACATGGGACGGGTGACGACGTTTCACTCATTCGTGGACAAGGTGGACGAGCGGCTCGGCGACGGGCTCGAACGCGTCCTGTGCACCCACCACCACCGGCGGTTGCGCCGGCTCGGCTGGGGTGAGGTGTTCGAACCGGGTGGTGACCAGGACCGTCTCGGCGGCCGGGCCCCGGTGCGTGCGGGCAACCGGGTCGAGGTGCTGATCGACGGTGAGGAGTCGCTCCCCGCCGTCGCCGAGGCCATCCGGCAGGCGAAGTCCCACGTGCACATCGCGAACTGGCACGCCAGCGCGGACTTCCGGCTGACGCGCGAGCCCGGCTCGCCCGCTCTGCGGGAGCTGCTGGCCGAGGCCGCCGGGCGTGGGGTCGAGGTCCGCGTCCTGCTGTGGGCCGGGCCGCCCTTCCCCGCCTTCCAGCCGTCGAGGAAGCTCGCCCGGGATGAGCAGCGGAAGTTCACCGACGGCACCGGGGTGCGGTGCGTGCTGGACGCCCGGGAGCGGACCCTGCACTGCCACCACGAAAAGCTCGTGATCGTCGACGACGCGGTCGCGTTCGTCGGTGGCGTGGACCTCACCGCGCTGGAGGGCGACCGGCACGACAGCCCGGAGCACCCACCGCGGCCCATCGGGTGGCACGACCTGATGGCGCGGCTCGAAGGGCCGTCCGTCGCCGACGTCGCCGAGCACTTCCGGCGGCGGTGGACCGAGGTGGCCGGCGAGGCCCTGCCCGAACCGGCCGTCCCGGCACCCGCCGGCGGCAGCCGCGTGCAGCTGCAGAAGACCGTCCCGAACGACACCTACGACTTCCTGCCGAAAGGCGAGTTCACCGTGCTCGACGGCTACCTCCGGGCGCTGCGCTCGGCGCGGCGGCTCGTCTACCTGGAGAACCAGTTCCTGTGGTCGCCGGAGATCGCCGAGGTGCTGCTCGACAAGCTCCGCAACCCGCCGGCCGACGAGTTCCGGGTGGTCCTGCTGCTGCCGCGCAAGCCGAGCAACGGCTCGGACACCACCCGCGGCCAGCTCGGCCGCCTGCTGGACGCCGACGACGGCCACCGGCGCCTGCTGGCGACCACGATCAGCGCCCACGACGGCGGGGCCCCGGTGTACGTCCACGCGAAGCTCGGCATCGTCGACGACGAGTGGCTGACGGTGGGCTCGGCGAACCTCAACGAGCACTCGCTGTTCAACGACACCGAGGTCAACATCGCCACCGACGACCCGGGGGTCGCCCGCACCACCCGGCTGCGGCTGTGGGCCGAGCACCTCGGGCACCCGGTTTCCGAGCTGGAGCAGCGGAGCCCGGCGGACATCGTGGACAACCTGTGGCGGCCACTGGCCGAGGAGCAGGCCGAGCGGGAACGCCGCGGCGAGCGGCGCACCCACCGGCTGGTCCTGCTGCCGGGCACCTCCCGCCGTGCGGCCCGGCTGCAGGGACCCCTGCGAGGGCTGCTGGTCGACGGGTGAGCGCTACCGGATCCGCAGCTTCCGCATCAGCTTCAGCCCGGAAAGCATGCTCTCGACGTACTTCTCGTACCCCTGCCCCGGCCGGGGTCCCATCACCTGCTTCTTCAGCACGGCCAGGTTCTGCACGTCCGTGTACTTCAGCAGCCCCTGGTCCCCGTGCCGGGCCCCGACGCCGGAGTTCTTCACCCCTCCGGACGGTGTCCCCTTCGCCGCGTACGCGGTCGCCAGGACGTCGTTGACGTTCACGTTGCCCGACTCGATCCGGGCCGCCACCGCGCGGGCCGCCGGGACGTCGGTGCTCCAGACCGACGCGTTGAGGCCGTAGTCCGTGTCGTTGGCCAGCGCCACCGCTTCGTCGACCGTGCGGTACCTGTGCAGCGCCACCACCGGGCCGAACGTTTCCGTGACGCCGCACAGCATGTCCGAGGTGACGCCCTCGAGGATCGTCGGCTCGAAGAAGGCCGGGCCGAGGTCGGGGCGTGGCTTGCCGCCGCACAACACCGTGGCGCCCTTGGCGACCGCGTCGTCCACGTGGGACTTGACGCGGCGCATGTGGTCGACCGATACCAGCGAGCCCATGTCGGGCCCGAAGTCGTAGGCGGCGCGGACGTCGAGGGCCGAGGCGGCCGCCACGAACGCCGTCTTGAACTCCTCGTAGCGGGACTCCGGCAGGTAGATCCGCTCGATGTGCATGCAGATCTGGCCCGTGTTGCCGAACGCGCCGAAGATCGCGCCCTGGACCGCTTCGGCCAGGGACGCGTCCGGGAGGACGATCATCGGGTTCTTGCCGCCGAGCTCGAGGCAGCAGCCGATCAGGTTGCGGCCCGCCCGCTCGCCGATCACCCGGCCGGTGGCCGTCGAACCGGTGAACATCACGTAGTCCGCGTGGTCGATCAGCGTCGGGCCGACGTCGGGGCCCTCGCCGCACACCACCTGGAACAGCCCTTCCGGCAGGCCCGCCTCCTCCAGCAGCCGGACGCCGTAGAGCGGTGACAGCGCGGTCTTGTTGTCCGGCTTCAGCACCACCGCGTTGCCGGCCACCAACGCCGGGACCGCGTCGGAAACCCCGGTGGCGAACGGGAAGTTCCACGGCGCGATGATGCCCACGACCCCCTTGGGCAGCCGGACCTCGGTCGACGTCGTCAGCAGCGGCACCGGGCCGCCCCGCCGGACCGGCGCGAGCAGGCGGGCGGCCCGCTTCAGGTAGTGGCTCATCACCATCGGCGGGTCGCAGGTCTCCTCGATCGCCATCCGCCGGTTCTTGCCGCTCTCGACCTGGATCAGGTCGGCGACGGTCCGCGCGTGCTCGACGAACAGCGCGTGCGCCCGCTTGAAGACCGCGAGCCGCTCCTTGACCGGCGTGGCCGCCCACTTCCGCTGGGCTTCGCGCGCCACGGTGAACGCGCGCTCGATGTCTTCGGGCGTCGACTGCGGCAGCTCGACGAGCAGGTCGCCGGTGTAGACCTCGGTCAGCTTCCAGGTTCCCCCGGCCGAGCCGGGGACGCGGGCCACGAGCTGCTGCAGGAAGGCGTCCGTGACCGACGCGGGGCGGGTGAGTCCGAGCGGGGTGAGGGTCATGACCGGCTCCCGAGGACGAGCTGGGCGCCCATTTCGCCGATCATGATGCAGGGCGCGTTGGTGTTGCCGCCGGTGATCGACGGCATGATCGAGGCGTCGCAGACGCGCAGGCCCTCGACGCCGCGCACGCGCAGGTCGGGGCCGACGACGGCGAGCTCGTCGACGCCCATCCGGCAGGTGCCGACGCCGTGGTAGACCGACGTCGCGCGGTTGAGGATCGCGTCGCGCAGTTCCTGGCCCTTCAGCCGGGCCCCCGGGTGGATCTCTTCCTTGACCGCGCCCTTGAACGCCTTGGACGCGAAGATCTCGCGCACCATCTCGGAGCCCTCGCCGAGCAGTTCGAGGTCGGCCGGGTCGGACAGGTACTGGAAGTCGATGAGCGGGGCCACCGCGGGGTCGGGCGAGGCGAGCCGCAGCGTGCCGCGGCTCTTCGGGTAGATCAGCGTGGTCAGCACGGTGAGCGCGGGGCGCTTGTCGACGTCGTGGCGGATCGGCGCGTCCTGGTTGGGCGAGACGTAGGCCCACGGCAGCAGGTGCAGCTGCAGGTCGGGGACCGCGCCGGCCTGCGAGGTGCGCAGGAACGCGACCGCCTCGAAGACCGAGTTGGCGAGGAACGTGGTGCCGGGGCGCAGCAGCTCCCGGGCCAGCCCGCGGGCGAAGTACGGTGCCGTGCCCTTGTTCTTGCTGCTCGAGACGTGGAACGTCAGGGCGTGGAACATGTGGTCGTGCATGTTGTCCCCGACGGGCAGGTCGGCGACGACGTCGATGCCGTGCTCCTCGAGGTGCTCGGCGCGGCCGATGCCGGAGAGCATCAGCAGCTGCGCGGAGCCGATGACGCCGGCGGAGAGGATGACCTCCTTGCCGGCCCGGATGGTGCGACGGCGGCCGCGGTCGAGCACCTCGACGCCGGTGGCGCGGCCGTTCTCGATGAGCACCTTTTCGACCAGCACCCGGTCCTGCAGTTCCAGCGTCGGCGGCGCGAGGTGGTGGAGGTAGCCGCGCGAGGCGCTGTAGCGCAGGCCGTCGGCGGCGTTCTGCTGCATCCGGCCGACGCCCTCTTGGGACTCGGCGTTGTAGTCGTCGAGGATCTTGCAGCCGAGCGCGTCGGACGTGGCGTCGATGAACTGCAGCGAGCCCTCTTGGGGGTTCTTCGCGCGGGTGACGCAGATCGGGCCGCCCGCACCGCGGAAGGCGTTCTCGCCGTCTTCGAAGTCCTCCATGCGCTTGTAGGCGGCGTTGACGCTGTCGGCGTCCCAGCCGGTGTTGCCCTCCGCGGCCCAGGAGTCGAAGTTGGCGCGGTTGCCGCGCACGTAGACCATGCCGTTGATGGAGCTGGAGCCGCCGACGACCCGGCCGCGCGGCACCGGCATCCGCCGATCGAGAACGTGTTTCTGCGGGACGCCGTAGAAGCCCCAGTCGAGCGGTTTCTTGAGCTGCGGCACCGCGTGCATCGGCCCGACCAGCCCGGGCTTCTTCACCAGCAGCTGCTCGTCGCTCTTGCCGGCTTCGAGGACGATCACGCTGGCCCCGGCCTGTGCCAGCCGTCCCGCGATCGCCGCCCCCGAGCTCCCCGACCCGACGACGACGTAGTCGGCCTCGTCGCCGCGCGCCGCCCTTTTCGCCATGTCCGCTCCTCCCTACGACCGGCCACCAGAACTGTAACGTGTTCTAGTTCAAGGCAACCGTATAGCGCCGACCCCGGCGAGCGCAACGGCCCGGGCGGCGGGAGCGGGGTTCAGCCCCAGGTCAGGAAGCGGTAGTGCAGGCCGGTCGACGACGCCAGCCACTCGCCGACGGAGTCCGCCGGGCGGCCGACCTCGGGTGCGTACGTGTCGCCCTCGAAGGACTCCCGCAGCTCGGTGACGACGATCCGGTCCGCGAGCGGCAGCGCCGCCCGGTACACCGCCGCGCCGCCGATCACCCACAGGTCGCCGGGCACCGCGGCCAGCGCCGACGGCAGGTCCGGGAACGTTTCGGCCCCGTCCTGCGGCGTCGACGACAGCACCAGGTTCCGGCGCCCCGGCAGCGGCCGGAACCGCGGCGGCAGCGACTCCCACGTGCGCCGCCCCATCAGCACCGCCGCCCCGGAGGTCACCGCGCGGAAGTGCTTGAGGTCCTCCGGCAGGTGCCACGGCAGCTCGCCGTCGCGGCCGATGACGCCGTTCGCCGACTGGGCCCAGACCAGCCCGATCACACCGCCACCGGCGCCTTGATGCCCGGGTGCGGGTCGTAGCCGTCGAGGGCGAAGTGCTCGTAGGTGTAGTCGAACAGGCTGTCGGCCGGCTTCAGCCCGAGCGTCGGGAACGGCCGCGCGTCGCGGGCCAGCTGCGTCCGCACCTGGTCGACGTGGTTGTCGTAGATGTGGCAGTCGCCGCCGGTCCAGATGAAGTCGCCGACGCCGAGCCCGACCTGCGCGGCGATCATGTGGGTCAGCAGCGCGTAGCTGGCGATGTTGAACGGCACGCCGAGGAACAGGTCCGCACTGCGCTGGTAGAGCTGGCAGGAGAGCTCGCCGTCGGCGACGTGGAACTGGAAGAACGCGTGGCACGGCGGCAGCGCCATCCGCGGGATGTCGGCGACGTTCCACGCCGACACGATGATCCGCCGCGAGTCCGGGTTCTCACGCAGCGTGCGCAGCACCTCGGCGATCTGGTCGACGTGTCCGCCGTCCGGGGTCGGCCACGAGCGCCACTGGACGCCGTAGACCGGGCCGAGGTCGCCGTCGGCCGCCGCCCACTCGTCCCAGATCGTGACGCCGTGCTCCTGCAGCCACGAGACGTTCGCGTCGCCGCGCAGGAACCACAGCAGCTCGTAGGCGATCGAGCGGAAGTGGACTTTCTTCGTGGTGATCAGCGGAAAACCCTCGGACAGGCGGTAGCGCAGCTGGTGCCCGAAGATCGACCTCGTGCCGGTGCCGGTACGGTCGCCCTTGCGGGCGCCCGTGTCGAGGACGTGGCGGAGGAGGTCTTCGTACTGCGTGTCCGGCATGCCCGCGAGCCTAACCGGGCCGCTGACTCAGCGTGAACCCCGGATCGGCCACACGGATGGGGGCCAAAACTTGACCCATTCCAGAAAAGGTCCTAGGGTCGGCGGCGATGTCGGACTTCGAAGCACAGCTGCGGGCGGTCTCGCTGCGGGTCACGCGACCCCGGCTGGCCGTGCTGGCCGCGCTGCGCGACCATCCCCACGTCGACACCGAGACGGTGATCGACCTGGTGCGCGCCGAGCAACCGTCGGTGTCGCACCAGACGATCTACGACGTGCTGCGGGCGCTCACCGAAACCGGGCTCATCCGGCGCATCCAGCCGGCCGGCGCGAACGCCCGCTACGAGGCCAGGGTGGGTGACAACCACCACCACGTCGTGTGCCGCTCGTGCGGGGCGATAGCCGACGTCGACTGCGCCGTCGGCCACACCCCCTGTCTCACCGCCTCCGACGACCACGGTTTCGTGATCGACCAGGCGGAGGTCGTCTACTGGGGCACCTGCCCCGACTGCGCGGCCGCCCGTCCCCGAAATGATTCGCCGCTCCCGGAAGGAAGTAAATGAGCTCCACCCAGGACAACCCGTCCTCCGCGCAGGGCGTGGACAAGAAGGCGGCGGCCGGTTGCCCGGTCGCGCACGACTCGGTGACTTCGCAGGGCAGCGAGAGCGAGAACCCGGCGATCGACTCGCCGACCCCCAAGACCGGCGGCCGGCCGCGCACCCTCCAGGACTGGTGGCCGAACCAGCTCGACCTCAGCCCGCTGCGCGCGCACTCGTCGAAGAGCAACCCGCTCGGCGAGAAGTTCGAGTACGCCAAGGAGTTCGCGAAGCTCGACGTCGAGGCCCTCAAGCGGGACATCACCGACGTCCTCACCACCTCGCAGGACTGGTGGCCGGCGGACTTCGGCCACTACGGCGGCCTGATGATCCGGATGAGCTGGCACGCGGCGGGCACCTACCGCATCTACGACGGCCGCGGCGGCGCCGGTGACGGCGGCCAGCGGTTCGCCCCGCTGAACAGCTGGCCGGACAACGCCAACCTGGACAAGGCCCGCCGCCTGCTGTGGCCGGTCAAGCAGAAGTACGGCCAGAAGATCTCCTGGGCCGACCTGCTCGTCCTGGCCGGCAACGTGGCCCTGGAGTCGATGGGCTTCAAGACCTTCGGCTTCGGCTTCGGCCGCGTCGACACCTGGGAGCCGGAAGAGATCTTCTGGGGCCCGGAGGACGACTGGCTGGGCGACGAGCGCTACGCCACCGACACCGAGATGGTGCCGGAGCTCGGCGCGACCGAGATGGGCCTCATCTACGTCAACCCCGAGGGTCCCCGCGGCAGCGCGGACTTCGAGGCCGCGGCCCACTTCATCCGCGAGACCTTCGCCCGGATGGCGATGAACGACGAGGAGACCGTCGCCCTCATCGCCGGTGGCCACACCTTCGGCAAGACCCACGGCGCCGGCGTGGCCGACGACCACGTGGGCCCGGAGCCGGAAGGCGCCCCGCTGGAGGCCCAGGGCCTCGGCTGGCTGAACACGCTCGGCAGCGGCAAGGGCCCGGACCAGATCACCAGTGGTCTCGAGGTGACCTGGACCGACAAGCCGACCGAGTGGAGCAACCGCTTCTTCGAGATCCTCTTCGGCTACGAGTGGGAGCTCACCACGAGCCCGGGTGGCGGCAAGCAGTACGTCGCCAAGGACGCGCCGGAGATCATCCCGGACCCGTTCGACCCGAACAAGAAGCACAAGCCGACGATGCTCACGACGGACCTGTCGCTGCGCTTCGACCCGGTCTACGGCCCGATCTCGCAGCGGTTCAAGGACAACCCGGACGAGTTCGCGCTGGCCTTCGCCAAGGCCTGGTACAAGCTGCTGCACCGTGACATGGGCCCGGTCAGCCGCTTCCTCGGCCCGTGGGTCGCCGAGCCGCAGCTGTGGCAGGACCCGGTCCCGGCCGTCGAGGGCGAGCTCGTCGGCGACGCCGACATCGCCGCCCTCAAGGCGAAGGTGCTGGAGTCCGGTCTTTCGGTCTCCGAGCTGGTTTCGACCGCGTGGGCGTCGGCCGCGAGCTTCCGCTCCACCGACAAGCGCGGTGGCGCGAACGGCGCCCGGATCCGCCTGGAGCCGCAGCGCAACTGGGAGGTCAACCAGCCCGAGCAGCTCGGCAAGGTCCTGGAGATCCTCGAAGGCGTCCGGCGCGAGTTCAACGAGGCCGGCGGCGCGCAGATCTCGCTGGCCGACCTGATCGTGCTGGCCGGCTCGGCCGCCGTCGAGAAGGCCGCGCGCGACGCCGGCGTCGAGACGACCGTGCCGTTCCACCCCGGCCGCACCGACGCCTCGCAGGAGCAGACCGACGTCGACTCGTTCAAGGTCCTCGAGCCGCGGGCCGACGGCTTCCGCAACTACCTGCGGGCCGGCGAGAAGCGCCAGCCGGAGGTGCTGCTGGTCGACCGCGCGTACATGCTCGACCTGACCGCGCCGGAGATGACCGTCCTGGTCGGCGGCCTGCGCGCGCTCGGCACCAACCACGGCGGTGCCGCCCACGGCGTCCTCACCGACAAGCCGGGCGCACTCACCAACGACTTCTTCGCCAACCTGCTCGCCCCGGGCACCAAGTGGAAGGCCTCGGAGTCGGCGGAGAACGTCTACGAGATCCGCGACGTGACGACCGACGAGGTCAAGTGGACCGCCACCGCGGTCGACCTGATCTTCGGGTCGAACTCGCAGCTTCGCGCGCTGGCCGAGGTCTACGCCAGTGACGACGCCCGCGAGAAGTTCGTGGCGGACTTCGTCGCCGCGTGGACGAAGGTCATGGAGCTGGACCGCTTCGACCTCGCCTGATCTTCACTGCCTGACCCACCGAAGCAACGGGCCCGGCCGGATTTTCCGGCCGGGCCTGTTCGCGTCTCCGGCGATCTTGACAAGGGGTGAGCGCCGACCTACCGTGAGTGCCACGCCGCCGGGTTGTCCAGACCAGTTATCCGTGTGAAAGGACACCCGACCATGCGTGTGCGCGCCTTGCTCGCCCTCTTGGCGGTCCCGGCCCTGGCCGTGGCGACCGCCTCCCCCGCGCTGGCGGCGGACCCGTCCGTCGCCCCGGGCGGCAACTTCGACCTCTCGGTCTGGCAGCTGCAGGAGCCGGTCGGCTCGCCGGGCAGCCCGACGACCATCTCCTCGTCCCGGCTGCAGGGGCCCAGCGGCTTCCAGGACAGCTACTTCTACACCGACACCCGTGACGGCGCGATGACCTTCTGGGCGCCGGAAAAGGGTGTCACCACGCCGAACTCGAACTACGCGCGGTCGGAACTGCGCGAGATGAACCGCGACGGCTCGGCGGCGAACTGGTCGCTGAGCGGGTCGCACAAGCTGAGCGCCACCCTGCGCGTGGTCTCCGTGACGTCGAACGTGTGCGTCGGCCAGGTGCACCTGGGCACCGGCGGCTCGTCGACGAAACCGCTGCTGGAGCTGTACTACCGGGCGAGCGGGGACATCGTGCTGGGCACCGAGAACTCCCCCGACGGCGGGCAGACGCCGCACACCGTCGGGCACGTGTCGATCGGCAAGACGTGGACCTACACGATCGGCATCTCCGGCGGCAACACCATCGACCTCACGGTCAACGGCAGCACCACGCACTACAGCATCCCGTCGTCGTTCAAGGCGTACAAGCAGTACTTCAAGGCCGGCTCGTACAACCAGTCCTCTTCGGACAGCACGACGAAGGGCGCGCGGGTGGCGTTCTACGGCCTGAAGGTCACCCACGGCTGAGACGAGCGGCCCGGCCGCCACCGGGCCGCCGTTCGTCAGCGCCAGCCCAGCTCCGGGGCCACGTGCTTCAGGATGTTCTCCAGCACGTGCGCGTTGTAGTCCACGCCGAGCTGGTTCGGGATGGTGAGCAGCAGGGTGTCCGCGGCCTGGATCGCCTCGTCCTCCTTGAGCTGCCGCACCAGCTCGTCGGGTTCGCCGGCGTAGGAGCGGCCGAAGATCGCCCGGGTGTTCTCGTCGATCATGCCGACCTGGTCGCGCGACTGGCGGTCACGGCCGAAGTACGCGCGATCGGTGTCGTTCGTCAGCGCGAAGATGCTGCGGCTGACCGAAACCCGCGGCTCCCGCTCGTGACCGGCTTCGGTCCACGCCTCGCGGTAGGCCTCGATCTGCTTGCGCTGCTGGACGTGCAGCGGTTCGCCCGTTTCGTCGTCCTTGAGCGTCGAGCTCTGCAGGTTCATGCCCAGCTTCGCGGCCCAGACGCCCGTCGCGTTCGAGCCCGAACCCCACCAGATGCGCTCGCGCAGGCCCTCGGAGTGCGGCTCGAGCCGCAGCAGCCCCGGCGGGTTGGCGAACATCGGCCGCGGGTTCGGCTGCGCGAAGCCCTCGCCCTCCAGGAGCTTGAGGAACACCTCGGTGTGCTGGCGGGCCATGTCGGCGTCCGTCTCGCCCTCGCCGGGGGCGTACCCGAAGTACCGCCAGCCGTCGATCACCTGCTCGGGGGATCCCCGGCTGATGCCGAGCTGGAGCCTGCCGCCCGAGATCAGGTCGGCGGAGCCCGCGTCCTCGGTCATGTACAGCGGGTTCTCGTAGCGCATGTCGATCACGCCGGTGCCGATCTCGATCTTCGACGTCCGCGCGCCGATCGCCGCGAGCAGCGGGAACGGGCTCGCCGCCTGCCGCGCGAAGTGGTGCACGCGGAAGTAGGCGCCGTCCACGCCGAGCTCCTCGGCGGCCACCGCCAGGTCGATCGACTGGTGCAGGAAGTCGGCGGCCGACCTGGTCTCGGAGTGCGCGCCCGGCGACCAGTGGCCGAACGACAGGAACCCAATCTTCTTCACGCCCCCTCAGACGTCCGGGAGCCGCGATTGATTCCCGGGTGTGACCGCCGTCGTCGCTCGTTCCGGTGAAACGCCGTCCGGGCCCGGCCGGGCCGGGTACCCCGTCGGAAACGAGGAGGAGACGCATGCCCGACAACGACCTCACCGGTTTCCTGATCATCGGCCTGGTCTTCGTGGTGGCCGACGGCCAGGTCCTCTACCGCGGCGGCCGCCGCTACCTCAGCGGGCCGGACGGCGGCGAAGGGTCGGGGTCGATGGCGTGGATGGTGGTGACCGTCTTCCACCTCGTCTCCTTCGGCGTGCTCGCCCTGCTCTCGGTGGTCGGCCCGCAGTGGTCCGGCTCGACGGCCGCGCTGGTCGGCAGGCTCGGCGTCTTCCTGCTGCTGATGGCGGTGGCCCACGTGCTCACGCTGGCCGTGCTCTCCCAGCGCCGTCACGACCGGATCGTCGAGGAGCACTTCCAGGAGCGCGAACCCGAGCGGACGGCGACCGAGACCTACGTCCGGCCGGCCACCGAGGTGGTCGTCGAGCCGGCGGCGACGGACCCGGCGTGGCGCCCGACCGTGACCCCGGTGCCCGGGCAGGAGGGCCCGCAGCCGCGGGTCAGCCCCGATCTCGGGAACCACGGGCCGTACCGCACCTGACCGGCGCCGCGACGTTCACCGGATCGACGGAATCCGCGCGGCGAGCCGCGACTTTGCGCTGCCGCTCCCCCACCGGCCGTGATTGGATCTTGCCCGGCCGGTGCGCGAGGAAGGAAGAGTGCGGTGCGAACGTCCCGAGCTGGGCTGGCGGTGGCTGTCTCGGTCCTCGTCGCGACCACCGCACCCGCCGCCGCGACCACGCCCGACCCGCTCGCGCCGTACCGCGGCCAGGAGGTCTCCTGGGGCGCCTGCCCGTTCAAGCAGCGCCAGCCACCGGTCGCGCAGTGCGCGCGGATCACCGTCCCGCGCGACTGGGCGGCGCCGGCGGCCGGGAACGACCTGCAGGTGGCGATCAGCCGGGTGGCGGCGACCGGCAGCAGGCAGGGCGCGATCCTGGTGAACCCCGGCGGGCCCGGCGGCCGCGGGACGTCGCTCGCGGGCGCGCTCGCCGGGCTCGAACCGGAGGTCAACGCGCACTACGACATCGTCGGGATGGACCCGCGGGGCACCGGCCAGGAGGGCGGCACGGATGAGGGGTACGTGTGCCACGTGCCGCTGGGCCGGCTGCCCCAGGACGACGACGACCTCGACGCCCGCGACCGCTCGGCCGGCAGCATCGCGGAGCACCAGCGGACGCCGCGCGTGCTGGCCGAGGCGTGCCAGAGCGACGCGCTCGCGCCGTACATCACCACCTGGCAGACCGCGCACGACATGGACCTGATCCGGAGCCTGCTGGGCGACGAGAAGCTGAACTACCTCGGCTTCTCCTACGGCACCTGGCTCGGCGCGAAGTACGCGTCGCTGTTCCCGGACCGCGCCGGGAAGCTCGTCCTCGACTCCAGCGTCAACTTCGAAGGCCGCCTCCAGGCCGCGTTCGAGGCGTTCCCGAAGATCGACCAGCGCCAGTTCGACCGCGTCTACGCGCCGTGGCTGGCCCGCCGGTTCCCGGACCAGCTCGGCAAGACCGCCACCGAGGTCCGCGCCAAGTGGGAGCGGCTGCGCACCTTCTTCAAGACCAAGGGCGTGCCGCCCGACGTCTTCGACTCGGTCTTCGTCGGCAACGGCAGCACCCGGCAGTGGATGACCGGCGCCCTGGTCCTGACCAAGGGCGCGGCGGCGCTCGACGGCGCGGCCGCCACCCCGCCGCCTGCCGGGCTGCGCAGCGACCTCGACCGGGCTTCGCGGGCGGTCTTCGGACGTCCGGCGGACCGGCTGACCGCCGCCGACGTCGCCGCGGACCCGCCGGAGCCCGACTACGCCGACGTCCCCGGCACGCGGCTGGCGGTGGCGTGCGGCGACCAGCCGACGCGGACGGCGAGCTGGTACAAGCTGCTCAGCGACCTGCAGGGGCCGGCCTACCCGCTCTTCGGCTGGGCTTACGGCCTGAGCGAGGCGTGCGGCTTCTGGTCCGACCCGCCGCGGAACGCACTGCCGACGCTCTCGCCGCGGGCCGCGAAGAACATCCTGGTCGTCCAGGGCGAGTTCGATCCGCAGACCGGCTACGAGCAGGCGGAGGCGGCGGCGCGGACGGCCGGGATCCCGATGATCTCGGTGGCCGATTCGCCGTTCCACGGCCAGTACGCGGTCAGCGGGAACTCCTGTGTGGACGATCTGGTGAACGGCTTCTACCTGGGGTCTGCCCGGCCGGCGGCCACCATCTGCCCCGGCGTCCCGCTGCCGGGCGAAGACCGGGTGTACCCGGTGCCGGGGCCGGCGGGCGAGCCGTCCCAGGCGACGTCGCCCGCGCCGCGGGACGCCTTCTCGGACGTCCGGGAACGGCTGCAGGACGACATCAGCGCGGTGAACCGGGGCCGGTGATCCGGTAGGCCACGGCGAGGCGGTCGATGTCCTCCAGGTCTTCCGGGTACAGGCCCCGGCCGGTGAACCGCTCGACGGCGACCAGGCCTTTTTCCGTGCGGTCGCGGTAGTTCTCCAGGTCGAGACCGGCCAGCGCGGCGACGACCTCGTCCTCCGCGGACGGCTCGCCCAGGCCCGGTTCGAAGGAGGCGAGGACTTCGCCGGCGCGGGCGAAGGACAGGCGCCTGACCCCGTTGACGTTCCAGAACATGCTCGCCGCCCGGCCGGCCCGGGACACCGCGGTGAGCACCTCGGCGTGGGAGCCGTGGTAGCCGTTCTCCTCGATCGCCACCACGACCCCGTCGAGGCCGAGGACCGCCAGCCACGGGTCCGCGTACGCCTCGCGCAGGTCTTCGAGCGGCTCGGGGCGGGCGGGGTCCGCGCCGAACGCGCGGATGACGTCCTCGGCAGGCAGGCCGGTCACCACGGTGACCGTCGCCGCCACCGTCAGGCGGGACCGGTCGACCCAGCGGTAGCGCGCCTCGGGCCGGTCGACGACCGGCGGCTCGGGCTCGCCGCGCAGGCGGTGGCCGAGGCGGTCGGCGCGGGCGTGCACGACCGGCGGCCCGGGCGGGGCCGCCCAGATCCAGAGGTCGTAGCCCTCGGTCTCCGGCTCGTCGCGGCCGTAGGCGTGCACGCGGACGCGGTAGTCGCCGGGCCACGGCGGCGTCGTCACGCTCCCGCCGACGCCGACCGAGCCGTGCTCCGCGCGCCAGCTGAGGTCGACGACTTCTTCCCAGCCCAGGGTTTCCGCCGTCGCGGGCGGCTCGGCCAGCACCCGGATGCCGACGCGGACGTGCCCGTTCTCCGTGCCGGTGCGGATGACCACGCCGCCTTCGACGGCCTCCGCGAGGCCGTTGTCCCGGAAAACACTGTCCGTGAAGCGATGGCCCACGGCTTCGCGGGCACCGTTTTCGGTCAACGCGAAGACGTGGTCGCGGACTTCCGCCGACGTGCTTCCGTGCTGGGGCAGGCGGTATTCGGCCCGTTCCTTCTCCCGCAGCGCCGCCGCGTAGCCGCCGGGCATCGGCCTGGTGCGCAGCAGGCTCGCGGCCACGCCGAGTGCCGTGCCGACGATCGCGGCGGTGCTCGGCTCGCCTGCCTCGCGCGCGACGATCGTCGCGGTCACCAGCGCGATCGCGAGGTGGTGGGCGCCGTGCGCGGCCGCGATGGCGGCTTCGTCGCCTTCGGCGGCCAGGGTCAGCCGGTCGTCGTCGGCCGCGCGCGCGGTCAGGTCCGCCACCAGTTCCGGTAGACCGGGGCGGGTCCGGGGCAGCAACCGCGTCTCCCGCAAGGCTTCTGCCTCGCTGTCGGAAGTGATGAAGGCGAACGTCCCGTCCGGCGGTGGCTTCAGTCCGGCCGCGACCGGCGGGGCCGGGATCTCGAGCCTGGCCAAGGGCAGCTCGACCGCGCCGTGCACGCGCTCGACGACCCACGACGGCAGGCTCCGCAGCGACCGGACGACGTCGGGCTCGTCCCGCAATCGGTGCGGCTCGGGCGTGCACCGCAGCCGGCCCAGCACGGCGGCGGGCGCGGCCGGGATCATCGCGCGGACGGCGGGTACGGCGGCCGCCACGGCGGCGGCGAAGTCATCCCCCATGCGCCCCACTGTGCCAGAAAGCGCCCCTGAGCTGCGGGCGCCCCGGAATTGTCGGACCCCTCCCGTAGCCTTCGGCCCAGCATCGACCGAACTGGGGGGAAACCAGTGAACGAGACCTTCGTGCCGGACCCGTCGTGGCGTCCGTTCGTCCACGTGCGGCGCGGCGGGTGGTTCGCACCGGAGGCCGAACCCGAGGCGGGCGCGGCCGCTTGGTGGCGGGCCGCCGTCGCCGGGGAGGACCTGGCGACCGCCGCGCTGACGCACCCGGAGAGCGACCCGGAGCTGGTGGGTGCCGCGCGGGCGGGTGACGAGAGCATGCTGGGCGCGGCCGTCCTGGCGGTGCTCCTGGCCGCCGGGCTGCGTCGGAAACCGGGCGGGCACCGGAAGTTGGGGCGGATCGCCGACGCGTGGTGGGCGCGGGGAACCGGGTTCGCGGTCGGGGCCGCGGCCGCGCTGACCGGGGTGGTCCACCAGATCCGCGTCGACGGAACGCAGGTGCTGCGGCGGTGGACCGACGGGTACCGGCACCCCGGTCTCCGTGAGGAGCCCGTGTTCCGGCGGTTGCGCACGCTCCTCGCCGCTTCCGGCGACGCCGGCTACGAGGCGGCGGTGACGGCGCTGGCCGCGTGCCGGGCCGGGCTGGCCGGCAAGGTGGTGGCCTCCTACCTGGTGCCCACGCGCGCGGACTGGGCAAGCGAGCTGGTCGCGGAAGCCCGGCCGATCCGGAACCACGCCTTCGACTGGGCGTCGGTGCTGCAGTCACTGTCCACAAGGGACCAGCTCGCACTGGTCCCCGGCGAGGTGCTCCACTGGACCCTGCAGCGCGAAGAGGTCACTTACACGCTGCTCGACGCGATGGGGGCCGCCGCGGCGCCGGTGTTCGCACGAGCGGCCGACGCGGATCCGCACGGTGGCGACACCCGCAAGCTGCCGCTGTCCCTGCTGGCGGGCCTCCCGGGTGACGAAGCGTTCGAGCTGCTGGTGGAACGGCTGGGGCAGAAACACGTGCAGCCGCTGCTCACCGCCGTGATGGCCCGCGAGCCGGAGCGCGCGGTCCGGCTCCTGGCGCGGGGTGCCACCGCTTCGGCGGGCTACGCCGAAGAAGCCGGCTTCCTGCTGCGGACCCACGTCGCGGCGCATCCGGAGGTCGCCACCAGGGTGCTGACCGAGCTGGACGGCGACGAACGCGCGGTGGTCGAGCGAGCCCTGGAAGGCGAAGAGCGGCTGCCGGTCGTGGAGGCACTGCCGCGGGTGCTCGCGGACCCGCCGTGGGCTTCGCGCCGCCCGAAGCGGCCACCCGTTGTCCTCAGTGGACTTTCGGTCCCGGCCGAGCCGAAACTCGTGTGGCTGCCGGGCGAACAGGCCGAGTGGACGGAGTGGCACACGCGGCTGCACCGGGGCCTCCACGGCGGCTGGCCGCGCGCGACCGAGGAGTACGACGCCGGGAAGCTGTACGCGGCGGACGCGCCCACCCTGTTCCTCAAGGCGCCCGACGACTGGGTGCGCGAGCGGCTCGCCGCGTGGCGCCCGGCCGACACCTGGCACGGCGAGATCTGGGGCCGCGTCCTGGCGAGCCGTCACGGCCTGCTCGCCTACCGGCCGCTGCTGGCGATGGCGACGACGAACCCGGGTCGGCGGGGCGAAGCGCTGCTGCCGTACGTGAGCCCGGAGATCGCCCTGCTCATGGCGGACTGGCTGGTCCGGCTGAAGAAGGCCCGGGAGGTCGCGTCGGCGTGGTTCGAGCGGCACCTCGCCGACGCCACGGCGCTCTTGGTCCCGGTGGCGCTCGGGCCGCTCGGCACGAGCCGGCGCACCGCCGAGGCCGCGCTGCGGGCGCTGGCCAAGAGCGGCCACGAGGCGGCGGTGTCCGCGGCGGCCGCCCGCCACGGTGCGGAGGCAGCCGAGGCCGTCGCCGCGCTGCTCGTCACCGATCCCCTGGAAGTGCTGCCGGTGCGGCTGCCGGTCCCCGGCGCGTGGGCGGATCCCGCGGTGCTGCCCCAGATCCGCGTCCGCGGCGGCGACCGGGCCCTGCCCGACCACGTGATCCCGCACGTGCTGATGCTGTTCGCGCTGTCGAAGCCGGACGAGGTCCACCCCGGGGTGGCGCACCTGCGCGATTTCTGCGACCCGGATTCGCTGGCGCGGTTCGCGTGGGCGCTGTTCGGTCGCTGGCGGGCCGCGGACCACCCGGCCAAGGACAGCTGGGTGCTCACCGCACTGGCCGAACTGGGCGACGACGACGTGGCGCGCGGGCTGAGCCCGCTGATCCGCGCGTGGCCCGGGGAAGGCGGGCACACGCGGGCGGCCGCGGCGCTGGACGTGCTGGCCCGCATCGGCACCGATCCGGCGTTGCGGCAGCTGAACTCGATCGCGCAGAAGGTGAAGTTCAAGGCGCTCAAGCTCCGCGCGCAGGAGAAGATCGCGGCGGTGGCGGCCGGCCTGGGGCTGTCCGCCGAGCAGCTCGCCGACCGGCTGGTCCCGGACCTCGACCTCGGCGAGGCGGCCACCACGGTGCTCGACTACGGCCCCCGCCGGTTCGCGATCGGGTTCGACGAGCAGCTCAAGCCGTATGCCACGGACCCCGACGGCCAGCGTCTCAAGGCGTTGCCCAAACCGGGCGCCAAGGACGACACCGAGCGCGCGACGGCGGAGTACAAGCGGTTCGCGGTCCTGAAGAAGGAGGTCCGCGCGGTGGCGGCGGAGCAGATCCCCCGCCTGGAGTCGGCGATGGTGCTGGGCCGCCGCTGGCCGGCGGCGGAGTTCACCGAGCTGCTGGCCGGCCACCCGCTGCTGGTCCACCTGGTCCGCCGCCTGGTCTGGCGCACCCCGGCGGGGCAGACCTTCCGCTGCCGGGCGGACGGCACGTACGCCGACGTCCACGACGAGGAGTACGTGCTCTCCGAACAAGACGAGGTCGGCGTGGCCCACCCCCTGGACATCGCGGGCGAGCTGCCGTCGTGGTCGGCGCGGTTCACGGGTCACGGGATCCGCCAGCCGTTCCCCCAGCTGGGCCGTCCGACGGCCCGGTTGGCGGAAGCCGAGCGGGCGGCACCGACGTTGCGGAGGTTCGAGAACCGCACGGTCCCGACGGGCCGCCTCCTGGGTCTGACGAAGCGGGGCTGGCTGCGCGGGCCGGTACTGGACAACGGCGTGGAGTGCTGGCTCCTGCGGCCCACCCCGGACGGCGGGGCGGTGGTGGTCAACGTCGAGCCGGGTCTCCAGGTCGGCATGCCGGCCGAGGAACCGGAGCAGAAGCTGACGGACATCTGGCTGGCCGAGAAGGCCGAGGGAGGCTGGGGCCCGCAAGGGGCCAGGGTGTTCGGCGAACTCGACCCGGTGACCGCGTCGGAGCTGCTGGCCGAACTGAGCGAACTGACCGGCTGAGGCGGGCGAAGAGGGGCCGGGGGCGGCCTGCCGCGGGTTCACCCCCGGCGGGCATTGGTGTCACATCGGGGCGACAGTCAAGATCGTCACATCCCGCCGCGACGAACCCCATCACGAACCGGAAGGTCGCCCGTCTCCTCAACGTCCGGCCCGGCAACCGCTCCCGCAACCGGGAACACATCCGCGAACCGAGGGGTGAGCCCGCGGTGACCACGGAAAACCCCCACCTCGCTCGTACGAGCGAGCGGGTAGAACACGTCTGGCGGTGTACGCCTCCTCGCTCATCGCCTTGCCTGGAGGAACACCTCAGATCGCCGGGCGCGGCAAGGCTGGCTCCGCACGCCCCGGCGATACCGGATCAGCTGTTCGGGGCGGCGATGATCTCGTGAACGAGGCCGGAGAAGCGCACAGACCCAACCGGCGGGCCCACCGGCTCCCCGCCGACGTACCGGCCGAAGAAGCCGCCGAACTGAAGCGGCGGTACCTGGCCGGGGCCACGCTGAACACCCTGCTGGCCGATTTCGACGGCAGTTACCGGACGTTGCGTGCCGTCCTGCAGGAACAAGGTGTCACGTTCCGGGCGCCGCAGCCGATGACACCGCCCGCGCCCGCGGGATTGGTCGAGACCTATTTGAGTGGCAAATCCATCGCCGACGCCGGGAAGGCGTTCGGCCTCGGCCGGGACATCACCAAACGCATGTTGCTCGAGGCGGGCGTGCAACTGCGCGGACGGGGGCGGCCGCCACGATCGACGGCCGCCGGATCCGACTTCACCGATTTCTGACCGGGCGCCTCCGCACGCTCAGTAATAACGCCAGTGTGCCGGCAAGCACGCCATCACGGCGGGCATCACGGCGGGCATCACAGCGAGCATGCACACGATGCCGAACAAGCCCAGCATCAGCCGCCTGAGACGGTTCACGTTCACCTCGAAAGTACTTGGCGCGGCCTTCGGATTGAAAACCGTCTTTGTTAGGCGGCAGGCTAGCGCAGCGCTTTCTTCACCCGTTACGGGGGTCCCCTACGAGACCATGAGATAAAGTTACCCAAGGCAACTATTTTGGGCCAACGTGAATCGCTTTCGCACTATCGTGTGTATTTACAACCCTATCGCGTGACATACGACTTCATTTAGTCACGCCCCACGAATGATGACCTGCGGTCATTCCTGGTCATCACTCAGCGCAACTGCGAGGGATCAACCGCAGGTAACCCACAGCTACCGCACGAACGGCCTCAACCGCCGCGTCGAGCAGTCGATTCGGCCAGGCCCGTCAGGCGCGCTCGGCCGCCCATGACGACAGCCGCGGGGACGGCATCGCCACCGTGTCGCGCTCGCCGTCGCGGGCTTCCGGGATCACCGCCGCCGCCAGCGACTTCAACCTGGCCTCGATCCGCTGGGCCTGCCCGACCCGCTCCCGGTCGCGGAACAGCCGCGCCGCGCGTTCCCACAGCTCACGCGCGTCCTCGATGTTGCCGCGGTCCAGGAGGATGCCCGCGAGCGTGTCCAGCGCCCGCCCGCGGCCCGTGGCGTGCCCCGACCGGTCGGCCAGCTCGACCGCCTGGTGGGCGTGCCGCAGGGCCGCGCGGTCGTCCCCTTCGGCGTGGCACAGCCGGGCCTGGACCGTGTTCAGCTTCATCGCCGTCGGCAGGTGCTGGCTCTCGTTCACCAGCCGCGCCGCGCGGGCGCACTGGCCGGCGGCTTCTTCGTACCGGCCCATGCGGGTCAGCAGGTCGGCCAGCGCGATGTGGGTCTGCGCGCGACCGGGGCGGTAGTCGATGCGCTCCCGCAGCGCCAGCGCCTCGCGGTACAGCCCGAGCGCCTCGCGCTGGTGCCCGCCCTGTTCCAGCAACGCGTCCGCGAGCCGGTGCAGGGCCGCCGCGCAGCGCTCGGGCTCGTCCAGCGCGCGGGCCTCTTCGAGGGTTTCGCGGGACATCTTCACGGCCTCGGTGATCCGGCCGGCGTGCAGGTGGCGCCGGGCCATGTTGAGCATCACCGTCACCCGGCCGATCCCGATCCCGTGGGCGTCGACCAGCCGCAGCGCCTCCCGCAGGTACGGCTCGGCTTCGGCGTCCTGCCCCATCAGCAGCAGGACCTGCCCGAGGTCGTTGAGGCTCGACGCCTCCGCGTACGCGTTGCCCACCGCCGCGGCCGAAGCGGCCGCGACCGTGAACCCGGCGATGATGTCTCCGAAGTGACCGTGGCTGTCGAACACGTCGGCCGTGAGCGAGGGCAGCGTGAAAGCGATTTCCGGCAGGCCCGCTTCCGCCGCGAGCCGGACCGCCGCGGTGAGGGTCGTGCGCTCCCGCAGCACCCACTGCCGGGCCGCCGCCGGGGTGGCGAACCGGGCCGGGGTGACGTCGCCGCCGGTGCGGGGCAGCTCCGGGCGGTGCTTCGCCGGGAACACCGTCCGGTGGGCTTCGTACGCCGTCAGCAAGGAGAACTCGAGCAACCGGCGGCGCGCCGCCGCGTTGTCGGCCAGCTGCCGGGCCAGCGACTCCGCGTACAGCTGCAGCAGGTTGGGCACGCGGTAGCGGTCGAGGTCGCCCGGCTGCTCGATCAGGTGCGCGGCCACCAGCACGGCCAGGGACTGCCGCACCTGCGACAGCGGCCGCCCGTCCGCCGCGGCGAGCGCGTCCGGCGCGACTTCGGCGCCGGGGTGCAGGCCCAGCAACGCGAACGTCCGCTGCTCGGCGGGCGGCAATGCCTGGTAGGAAACGGTGAACGCCGAGCGCAGGCTGCGGCCGGGCCAGTCGCCGTCGTTGCCGACGTCGAGCAGCATGTCCGCGTCGCGCAGCGCCTCCGCCAGCGTCACCAGCCGCATCCCGGTCCGGGCCGCGGCGCGGACCGCCACCAGCGTCAGCGCGAGCGCGTTGCCCTGGCAGAGCCGGACCAGCGCGGCCACGCCGTCCGGGTCCTGCCGGGCGCGCAACCCGATCCGCCGCTCGAGCAGCGCCCGCGCCGCGTCGTCCGACAGCGGCGCCACCGTCACCACCGGGCTGGGCCGGGCCGCGAGCAGAGCCGACAACCGTTGCCGCGTCACCACCACGACCGTGCACTCCGCCAGCACCCGCAGCAACGGCTCGACCTGGTCGGTGCGGGCGACGTTGTCCAGCACCACGAGCAGGCGCCGCCGCCGCAGCAGCCGGGCCAGCCGCGCCGCGCGCGCCACCGGGGAGACGATTTCGTCGACTTTCACGTCCAGCAGCGCCAGCAGGAGCTCGATGACGTCCGCCGCCGACGCGTCCGCGGCCTGGCCGTCGCCGCGCAGGTCCACCAGCACCACGCCGTGCGGATAGCGCTTCGCCGCCCGGTGCGCCCATCGCAGCGCCACCGTCGTCTTGCCCACGCCGGGGCCGCCGGTCAGCACGACCACGTCCGCGCGCGGCACGCCGGCCGAGTCCGCGGTGAACGCGTCGAGCTCGGCCAGCACCGCTTCGCGGCCCACCACGCCGTCGACGTCGGGCGGCAGGTGCCAGACCGCGGGCAGCCGCGGTTCGGCCTCCTCGGCCGCCGGCGCCGGCGCGGGGAAGGACGCCGCGCCGGGCGCGAACACCTCGTTGTAGACGGCGAGCAGTTCGCCGGCCGCGTGGAGGTCGCCGTGCTCCTGGAACTCGCGGCGGAGACGGCGGAAGTACTCGGTCGCCTCCAGGGCGCGCCCGGCGGCGAGCAGGGCGCGGATCCGCAGCTTCGCCAGGCTCAGTTCCATCGGGTGGGCGAGGTCGAGCTCCTCCAGGCGCGCCACCGCCAGTTCCGTCTGGCCCAGCAGAAGCTGTTGCGCCGCAACGAAGGCGTTGGCCGGGACCCACTCGTTGCGCGCCCACCGCAGCCGCCACCCGGCGGCGGCGGCGGTCCGCAGGCCGGCCAGCGGCTCGTCGCGCCGCAGCCGCACCGCGGCCAGTGCCTCCACGTGCGCCCGGTCGTGCTGCCCCTGTTCGTGGAACTGCCGCGCCCGGGCCATCATCGCCCGGAAGCGGTGGTAATCGATCCGCCCGCGGTCGACGTCCAGCCGGCAGCCCGGTTTGCCGATGGTGAGGTCGGCGTCGACGCCGTCGGCCTGGAACGCCTGCCGCAACCGGGCGCCGGCCTGGTGCAGCGTGCCCAGCGCGTCCTGCGGCGGGTTTTCGTGGTCGGCCCACACCCAGTCGACCACGGTGTCCACCGGAACCAGCCGTCCGGGATTCGCGAGCAGCACCGCCAGCACCTGGCCCGGCCGCCCGCGCACCGGTTTCACGTCCATGTTCCCGTGCAGCAGCAGAGCCGTTTGCCCGAGAATTCCGAACCCGATTTCCATCAGATCCCCTCCCCGCGGCGAGCCGTGACGCCGCCCCTCTCCGCCCACGGCATTTTCGCATTCCCCACCACGAACTACCAGGTCACAGCCACAAGTGTCCTGAAATGACGATCTTTGTCGATCGATTGTCAAGATGCGGAACAGCAGGCCAAACCGGTTTTTCCGGCTCTCCGCGCAGTCTGGTGACAGTTTTCGGACAGCGAGGGAGAAACACATGTGCGACACAGCCTGGGTCCGCAGCCCGGTCGGCCGCGCCGACCGCCACTACGCCACCCGGCGCGGCACGAAAACCGTTCTGGTGCTGGTTCCGCACCCGGTCGCCGGCACCCGGCTGCTGGACCTGCTGCCGTTGCTGGAAGCCGATCACCGCATCCAGGTCGTCTTCGCCGACCCCGAATCGGGCGACAACTGGCAAGCAGGCCAAGCGTTCCTGCGCGCGCACGGCGGCGTCGTGCTGCCTTGGGCCCAGGCCCGGCGCAGCGAGTTCGACCTCGTCCTCGCCGGCAGCACCCGGGGTCTCGACGCGCTCGCCGCGCCGACTCTGCTGGTGCCCCACGGCGGCGGGTTCGGCCAGTACCGGCCGTGGCGCCCGCCGGACACCGCCGTGCCGCGGCCGCGGCGGCACGGCACGGGGCTGAGCCCGGACCAGCTGCTGCGCGAGGGCAGGCTGCGGGCCGACGCGCTCGCGCTGGTCCACGAGCGCGAGCGCGCCCTGCTTGCCGAGGAGTGCCCGCAGGCGCTGCCCGCCGCGGTCGTCACCGGGGACATCGCACTCGACCGGCTCACCGCGAGCCTCCCCCACCGCGACCACTACCGGCGAGCACTCGGGGTCGGCGCGGACCAGGAGGTCGTCGTGGTCACCTCGACCTGGTCGCCGCGCTCGGCGTTCGGGCGCGACCCCGGCCTGTTCGACGGAGTGCTCGCCGAGCTGCCGCCCGACCGCTTCCGCGTTGTCGGGGCGCTGCACCCGAACATCTGGGCCCACCACGGCGCCTGGCAGGTGCGGGCCTGGCTCGCCGACGCCCTGCGGGCCGGGCTGGTCCTGCTGCCGCCGGAAGAAGGCTGGCGCGCGGCCCTGGCGGCGGCCGACCACGTCCTCGGCGACTACGGCTCGGTCACCGCCTACGCGGCGGCCGCGGGTGCGGCCGTCCTGCTCGAGGACACGCCGGGGCAGCCGCTGCTGGACGGCACGCCGGCCGCGGTCCTGGCCCGCGAAGCACCCCGCCGCCGGCACGACCGGCCGCTGGCCCGCAGCTGTCGGCGGCGCGGGAAGCCCGTGACCGCACCGGGTTGCCGCGCCTGATCCGCGAGCTGCTCACGTCCCGGCCCGGGGAAGCCGGGCGGCTCCTGCGGCACACGATGTACCGGCTGCTCGGCCTGCCCGAGCCGGCGCGCGCGGTCCCGGTTTCGCCGGTCCCGCTCCCGGAACCGGTGGCACCATGACGACGACTGCGCACCGGATCACCGCTTGGCGCCTGCCGCGGCCCGCGCTCACCTGCTGGTGGTACGGCCGCGAATCCCGCTGGAGCACGGCTTTCAGCACGGTGCTGGCCGACGGGCACGGCCTGCCGGCCCTGGCGGACTTCGCGATCGCGCCCGCCCGGCCGCACCGGGCGGAAGAACAGGCGGCCGCGGCTTTCGACCGGTGGCCAGGACTCGGGATCGTGGCCATCCCCCTGGGCGGCGGCCGGTGCCTGCTGGGCGACCGATCCGGCGAGACCGCCCTCGCCGACGGTGTTCCGGCCGACCTCGCCGCACTGGCCGCCCACCTGTGGCTCACCACCGGACGGCGACTGGGCGCGCTGGGACCGGTGCGCACCAGCGGATGCGGCCGCACCGAACCCGAGCTGGTGGTGGTGTGCGGGCCGTGGCGGCTCGCCCTCCGGCGCTGCGGCACCATCGGTCCACAGTAGACGGTTTCAGCGGCCTTCCGCGAGGAACCGCAACGGATCCCGGTACCGCGGCGCCCAGCCCAGCTCGCGCTGCGCCTTGGCCGGGCTGAACTCCTGGTCGAGGGCGAACGCGTCCGCGATCGGGCCCATCTCGGCGCGGGCCTGCTCCAGCGTGATCGACACCGTCTTCCCGTCCAGGCCCGAGGCGTGCGCGCACGCCTCGGCCACCTGCTTCGCGGTGGGGTTCACGCCACCCACGCCGACGTAGACCGACCCCGGCTCGGCCGCCAGCGCCGCCACGTACAGCCGGGCGAGGTCGTCGACGTGGACCAGAGCCCAGTGGTTGTCCCCCTCGCCGATGTACGGGATCGCGCCGTTCTTCTTGCCCGGCTGGACGAAGAACGCGTCGATCAGGCGGTTTTCGCCGCCGTACAGCAGTCCCGGCTGCACGATCACCGGGCGGGCCGCGCGGGCCAGCACGGCTTCCTCCACCGGCCGGCGCCACGCCACCACCGCCGGCGGCCGCCACGGCGCCGTCTCGTCCCGCACGCCGCCGGTGTCGCCGTACACCCACGTGCCGCCGGTGTGCACGTACGTCCCGCCGCCTGCCATGGCCATGGCTGCGGCGAGGTCCTCCTCGCCCGAGGTGGCCTGGGCCAGGTGGATCACCGCTTCCGCGCGGGTGGCGGCGGCGCCGAGGACGTCGAGATCCGTGAGGCCGCCGCGGATCGCGGTGGCTCCGGCCGCCTCCACGGCCGCTGCCGCGCGGTCGCTGCGGGCCAGCGCCTCGACCCGGTGGCCCACCCGCACCAGCTCCGCGATCGTGGCCCGGCCGATGTAGCCGGACCCGCCGGTCAGAAAGACCTTCATGCCTGCTCCTTTCGCTTACCCCGCCACTCTTGCCCCGGCGGGGAACCCGCGTCCAAGACCTCTTCCGGCGCCGGTGATACCCGCAGGGCATCAGGGGGCGCGCTCTTGACGACGACCGGCGCCGGATGTTCTCCTCTCTGGGAGCGCTCTCAGCCCGTCGAAACACTCGAACACCACACCAAGGGAGTTCAATGAAGCGCTCCATCGCTGCGCTGGCGGCCGCCGGCGCGACGGTTCTCGGCGGCACCGCCGTGCTGGCCATGCCCGAAGCCTCCGCCGCCGCGCAGGGCTGCCGGGTCGACTACACCGTCACCAACCAGTGGCAGGGCGGGTTCCAAGCCGGGGTCAAGGTCACCAACCTGGGCGACCCGATCACCGGCTGGTCGCTCAAGTTCACCTTCCCCGACGCCGGCCAGAAGGTCGCCCAGGGCTGGAACGCCACCTGGTCGCAGTCCGGGACCACCGCGACCGCGGCCAACCCCGACTGGAACCGGACCCTGGGCCCGGGTGCCGTCGCCGACCTCGGCTTCACCGGCACCACCACCGGCGCCAACCCGATCCCGGCGTCGTTCGCACTGAACGGCGTCACCTGCACCGGCTCGACGACGACCACCACCACCACGCCCACCACGCCGACGACCAGCACGACCACGCCGTCCCCCGGCGGCACGCCGCTGGCGGCCAACGGGCAGCTGCACGTCTGCGGCGTCCACCTGTGCAACGAGGCGAACCGGGCGATCCAGCTGCGCGGCATGAGCACGCACGGCCTCCAGTGGTTCGACTCCTGCTACCACGACGCGTCCCTGGACGCGCTCGCGAACGACTGGCACGCCGACCTGCTCCGCATCGCCATGTACGTGCAGGAGAAGGGGTACGAGACCAACCCGGCCTGGTTCACCGACCGGGTCAACAGCCTCGTCGGCGAGGCCGAGGAACGCGGCATGTACGCGATCGTCGACTTCCACACCCTCACCCCGGGCGACCCGAACTACAACCTCGACCGCGCCAAGACCTTCTTCGCCGCGGTGGCCGCCCGCAACGCGAGCCGGAAGAACGTGATCTACGAGATCGCCAACGAGCCCAACGGGGTCAGCTGGGGCGCCATCAAGAGCTACGCCGAGCAGGTCATCCCGGTGATCCGGGCCGCCGACCCGGACGCCGTCGTGATCGTCGGCACCCGCGGGTGGTCCTCGCTCGGCGTCTCCGACGGGTCCGACGAGACCGAGGTCGTCACCAACCCGGTCAACGCCACCAACATCATGTACACGTTCCACTTCTACGCGGCCAGCCACAAGGACAACTACCGCGCCACGGTGAGCCGGGCCGCGACGAAGCTGCCGTTGTTCGTCACCGAGTTCGGCACGGTGACCGCGACCGGCGGCGGCACCCTCGATCAGTCGAGCACCACGGCCTGGCTGGACCTGCTCGACCAGCTGCAGATCGGCTACGCGAACTGGACGTACTCCGACGCGGACGAAAGCAGCGCCGCGCTGCAACCGGGCACCTGCGCGGGCGGTGACTACGGCACCGGGCGGCTGACCGCGTCCGGCGCACTGGTCCGGAGCCGGATCAGCACGGCCGACCACTTCTGAGGCACCGGGTGGGGCTCCGCGGAGCCCCACCCGTTCTCAACCTTCAGGTTGACAACAGTTCCGGCGCCGTCGTACGGTCTTGCTCAACCGAAGAGTTGAGGAAGAAACCGGTGGACGAAGACAGCGAACGGCTCAACCGGGTGTTCGCGGCACTGGCCGATCCGACGCGGCGCGACCTGGTGGCGCGGCTGGCCGGCGCGGACGCGACCGTCGGCGAGCTGGCCGAGCCCTACGACATGAGCCTCCAGGCGGTCTCCAAGCACGTGAAGGTGCTGGAGGAGGCCGGGCTGGTGACCCGCAGCAAGGACGCGCAGCGCCGTCCGGTCCACCTGGACGCGGAGGTGTTCGACCTGATGACCAAGTGGATCGAGCGGTACCGGCGGCAGGCCGAGGAGCGCTACCGGCGCCTCGACACGCTGCTGGGCCGCATGAACGGCAGCGAAACCCGCCCGCGAAAGGACGCGTCATGACCACGGCGAAGTACGAAACCGACATCCTGGCCGACGAGAAGGTCCCGACCATCCAGCTCGTCCGGGACTTCGACGCCACGCGGGAGCAGGTGTTCCGCGCGCATGTCGACCCCGAGCTGTACGCGCAGTGGGTCGGGCCGCACTCGGTCACCACGCGGATCATCCGCTGGGACGCGCGCACCGGCGGCGAGTGGGCCTTCGCCAACGACCGCGACGGCACGGAGATCGCCGCCTTCCACGGCAGTTTCCACGAGGTGCGGCCGAACGAGCGGATCGTGTCGACGTTCACCTACGACGGCGAGCCCGACGGCGTCGCACTGGAAACGCTGACCCTGGAGGAACTCGAAGGCGGCCGCACCCGGCTGCGGGTGCTCAGCGTGGTGCCGGACTTCGCCACCCGCGACGGCATGCTGGCCGGCGGCATGGACGTCGGGGTCAACGAGGGGTACGCCAAGCTCGACGAACTGCTCGCCCGATGACCCCGGCCGGTCAGCACGCCGCCGACGCCGCGCGCTTCACCGAACTCGTCGAATCGGCCTCGTCCGGCGACTGGGCGCGTCCGGCCCCGGTGGCGGGGTGGACGGCCCTCGACGTCGTCCGGCACCTGGTCGAGTGGCCGCGCGGCTTCCTCCTCGGCGCGGGGATCGAACTCCCGCCGCTGGACGTCGACGCCGACCCGGCGGGGGCGTGGAAGCAGCACGTCGCCGACATCCAGGCCATCCTCGAAGACCCCGCCGGCCGCGTGCTCAGCAACCCGCACACCGGCGACCGGCCGGTGGACGAGGCGATCGCGCAGTTCTACACCGGCGATGTCTGGATGCACTCCTGGGATCTCGCGAAGGCACTCGGCCGCGAGCCCGACCTCGGAGCGGAGCGCTGTGCGGAGGCGCTGGCGGCGATGCGGCCGATGGAGCAGCTGCTGCGCGACAGCGGCCAGTTCGGCCCCGCGGTGCCGGTGGCCGAGGACGCTCCGGCACAGGACAGGCTGATGGGCTTCCTGGGGCGCGATCCGGCCTGGCACGCCTGAGCAGTTGCGGACGGCGGGGGCCGTCGAGCCCGGTCACGGCCAGGTGCGGGCCAGCTTCCCGAACGTCTCCGGATCGCTGTGCACCGGCACCACGCAGAGCAGGTGCCCGCCGGGCGCGCGCAGGGTGTGGCACTCCAGCCAGTGGGACACCGGTTGCACGCCCGAAGCGGTCAGGCGGGCGACCTCCGCCGCCACGTCGTCGGTCTCGATGTCGACGTGGTAGCGGGGTTCGCCGTCGATCGCCTGGACGTCGAGGAGCAGGCCGGGCAGGGCACCCTCCAGGGTGGTGAACTGCTCTTCGCCCGCCACCGGCCGGGCCGGCGCGCCGAGCGCGCCCGACCAGAACTGCGCGGCCCGGCCGGCTTCGGCGGCGGGCGTGTCGATGAAGATCCCGAACAAGCGACTGCGGTGCATTTCCGGTGGTTACCCGGATACAACGTTGTAAATCCCTGTTTACAACGTTGTATCCGACCGGCTACCGTTCCCCTGCCCGGTCCCCCAGGAGCACGAGGAGCGTCGGCATGCGCTCGCTTCGCCGTCTGTGCACGGTCCTGACCACCACGCTCGTCGCCCTGTCGGCCGCCGTGGTCCCCGCGGTGGCCGCGCAGGCCGGCCCGCCGCCGGTCTACCCCGCCGTCGGCCCGGGGACGCACCTGCTCGACCACCCGGCGAAGCTCGCCGGCCTGGGCGACCCCGGCTGGTACGAGGCCAACATCCCGTTCGTCGACCTGCCCGACAAGGCGATCGAGGACACCTACTACTACCGGTGGCGCACCTTCAAGGAGGCCCTCAAGTACACCGGGCCCGAGGACGGCTGGATCGTCTCCGAGTTCCTCGGCCCGGTCGGCTACTCCGCCCCCGGCGGCGGGATCGACGCCGCCTCGGGGCACCACCTGTACGAAGGCCGGTGGCTGCGCGACCCCCGCTACCTCGACGACTACGTCGACTACTGGCTGCGCGGCAGCGGGGCGGGCCCGAAGCCGGCGACCGACGGCCTCAACGAGAACACCACCGACTGGGCCCACGAGTACTCCTTCTGGGCCGCCGACGCCGTGCTCGCCCGGGCCTCCGTCGACGGCCGGTGGGACTTCGCCGTCGACCGGCTCCCCGAGCTGCAGCGGCAGTGGGCCGCCTGGGCGCCGCAGTTCGATCCGCAGCTCGGCCTGTACTGGCAGGTTCCGGTCTGGGACGCGATGGAGTACACCGCGAGCTCCTACCAGAGCCCGGATCCCTACCACGGCGGCGCCGGGTTCCGCCCCACGCTCAACGCCTACCAGTACGGCGACGCGCAGGCCATCGCGAACCTGCTGCGCCGCCGCGGCGCACCCGGCGACCGGCAGCTCGCCGACTCCTACGACCGGGACGCCCGCGGCCTGCAGGCGAACCAGGACCGCGTCCTGTGGGACAGCGGCGACGCGTTCTACAAGCACGTGATGCGCGACGGCAACCCGGCACGCACCAAGATCGCCGACCGGGAGGAAATGGGCTTCGTGCCCTGGTACTTCCACATGGCCCCGGCCGGTGCCGCCGCCGCGTGGGCGCAGCTGACCGATCCGGCCGGCTTCGCGGCCCCGTTCGGGCCCACCACGGTCGAGCGGCGGAGCCCGTGGTTCATGCACGACGCCGCCGCCGGGTGCTGCCGCTGGTCCGGGCCGAGCTGGCCCTACGCCACCAGCCAGACCCTGACCGCGCTGGCGAACCTGCTCACCGACTATCCCCCGCAGCCGTACGTGTCCACTCAGGACTACTACGCCCTGCTGCGCGGCTACGCCCTCACCCAGCGCAAGAACGGCGTGCCGTACGTCGCCGAGGCGCACCACCCCGATGAGGACCGCTGGCTCTACGACTCCCGCGGGCACAGCGAGGACTACAACCACTCGACGTTCGACGACCTCGTGCTGTCCGGGCTGCTCGGCATCCGGCCCCAGCAGGGCGACCACGTGCGGCTCGCGCCGCTCGTTCCGGCGGCTTGGGACCACTTCGCCGTGGAGAACGTGCCCTACCACGGGCGCAACCTGACCGTGGCCTGGGACCGCGACGGCCACGTCTACCGGCAGGGCGCCGGGCTGAGCGTCTGGCTGGACGGCAAGCTCGTGCACCGCCAGGCCGGGCTGACCGCGGTCGACGTGCCGGTCCGGCCCGGCAAGCCGGCCGCCGCCGACCACTTGGTCGACGACCTGGCGAACCCGGCCCGCACCGGCTACCCGGCGGCCTCGGCGTCCTACACGTGGCCCGCGGACAGCCCGGCCAACGCGATCGACGGCCAGGACTTCGACCTCGACGTCCCGTCGACGCGCTGGACGAGCTACGGCAGCCCGAACCGCGACGACTGGCTGGCCGTCGACCTCGGCGCGGCCACCGACGTCTCCGACGTCCGGATCTCCTTCTACGACGACGGCGGTGGCGTCCGCACGCCCGATTCCTTCGCGCTGCAGTACCGCGCCGCGGACGGGACCTGGGCGGATCTTCCCGGCGGGCAAAGGGATCCGGCGACGCCGGTGCGCGGCAGGCCGAACCGGGTCGTCGTCCAGCCGGCGGTCCGCACCGACGGGCTGCGCGTCCGGCCGTCCAGAGTGGACGGTGGCGCGACCGGTATCACCGCGGTGCAGGCGTGGCGCGCCGAAGACGACCGGCTGAGGGTCCGGCTCCAGGACGATCCGCCGCGGCTGCGGCCCGGGCAGACGGCCGAAATCACCGGTTCGGTCCGCAGTTCGCAGCCGCTGACCGTCCGGCCCGCGCTCACCCTCCCCCGCGGCTGGACGGCCCAGCCGGTCGGCCCGGCCGGCGACCTGCGGCTCACCCCGGGCCGGGACGTGCCGCTGCGGTGGCGGGTGACGGCACCCGCGGACACGCCGGTCGGCACCCGGGCGCCGGCGCGGCTGCTGGTGTCCACGCTCGACCACGGCGTCCCGGTGCGCAGCACCGCCGACCTCGTGGGTGCGGAGGTCGTGTTCGACCCGGCCGATTTCGCCACGCCGGTGTGGGACGACGACTTCACCGGTGACCGGCTGAACGACTACCGCGTCGGCCCGCGGTTCGGGGAGCCGGTGCCCGCGCTGAGCCAGGCGGACGGCGCACTGGTCGCGTCCGCGAGCCGGCAGTCGGCCGCCGTGCTCGTGGCACCGGTGGCCGCCCCGGCCGGTGACTTCGCGGTGGTCCTCGAACCGCGGTCTTTCGCCGGGAGCGCCCCGGAGGACAGCGTGCTGCTCGGCCGCGCCGCCGGGCCGGACGATCTGGCCCTGGCCTGGTACAACCACCACTTCGGGACCTCCGGCGCGGACGTGCGGGCCGCTGGGCGCGACTACGGCGACGACGTGACCGGCGGGTGCTGCGCCGCCGTCGAGTGGTCGCCGGGCGACCGGTTCGCGGTCGTGTCCGACCACCGCGGCGGGCTCACCAGCTGGCTCGGCCACCAGGGCCGGTGGCAGCTGCTGCGGACGATCCCGGGCGGTCCGGTGATCGGCACGGGCTGGTCCCCCGCGATCGGCCTCCGGCTGACCTCGGGACAGCTGGCCCTCGAGCGGCTGACCGTCGTCGCCCGCGGCCCGGCGTGAGGAGGCGATTGACAAACGACGGGGGCACGGTGGACTCTGGGAGCGCTTCCAGACGACGCCGCCGGGGCCGCTTTCCGCCTGCCGCGGTACTTGAACCGCGGAAGGAGAGCCGATGGGATCCGCCTCGCGCCGGCCGGCCGCACGCCCGGGTGTGCTCGCCGTGATCGCCGTGCTCGTCGTGGGTGTTTCCGTGCTGTGGCCCTGGAAGTCGGGCGCCGCACCGGCCGCACCCATCACCGGCAACGCCACCCACTTCGACGCGCTGGGTGCGCCCTACGGCGGCTGCGGCCTCCCGCAGGACGTGCTCGACGCGCCGGATTTCGTCGCCCTCAACGTCTACAACACCCCCGGTGACTACAGCTTCTACCCGCGGCCGATCCCGCCTTCGCAGGCCGCGAAGATCGGGCTGTGGGACAACGGCCGCAACTGCGGACGGTTCGTGCAGGTCACCATCGGCGAGTACTGCACCGGCGTGAACGACGGCGCGCCGGGACAGCCGTTCTGCCGCAACGGGTCCTGGGTGACCGACGGTTACGCCGGCGCCCAGCTGACCATGGTCGTCGCCGACAGCTGCGGTGACTCGAACGCCTGGTGCCGCGACGATCCCGGCCACCTCGACCTTTCGACCGCGTCGCTGAACCGGTTCGTGAAGAACGGCGTCCCGGTCGGGGACATGAACCCCGGACACTGGAACAACCGGCGCGTCTCGTGGTCCTACGTGCCCGCGCCGAACTACACCGGCGACCTGAAACTCGGCTTCCTCCAGGGCTCGCAACGGTATTGGACGGCCGTCGCCGTGTCGCACCTGCCCAACGGCGTCCACGGCGTGGAGTTCCAGGGCGCGGACGGCAGCTGGCAGCAGGCACCACCGGACAGCGACCTCGGCCAGGCCTTCCTCATCGGCCCGACCACCACGGCCGGGACCTCCTACGCGATCCGGGTCCGCGACGCGGGCGACACCCTCGTCAACGACGGCCGCGTGTACCGCTTTTCCCTGCCGGACCAGTGCCTTTCCGGGTGCGCGGCCGCCTACACCGGGATCAGCTACACGACCGGGACCAGCACCGCGACGACCACGCCGACCAGCCCCACCACCACGACCACGACCACGACGACCACCCCGGCCGGGGCGTCGTGCACGGTGACCCCGGCGGTCACTTCGTCGTGGAACGGCGGGTACCAGCTGGAGTTCACCGTGAAGAACACCGGATCCACCGCTCTGACCGGCTGGACCACGGCGTTCTCCTTCGCCGGCGGCCAGCAGCTGACCAACTCGTGGAACGCCGCGGCCACCCAGTCCGGCCGGCAGGTGCAGGCGGCCAACCAGAACTACAACGGGACACTGGCCGCCGGCGCGGCGACGACCTGGGGCGCCGTGGTGACCGGCACGTCCCAGCCGCTGGCCGGGCTCGCCTGCACCGCCCGCTGAGGTCAGGGCAGGCTCGCCCAGAACCCGGTCAGCGCCGCGGCGCCGCGGTCCGGTTCGTGGGTCATCCACCAGTGACCGAGGCCGTCGAGGACGGCGACCCGCGCCCCGGCGCGGGCGGCGGCCCGGCGCCGTTGCTCCTCGCTGCCGACGACGTGGTCGGCCGTGGCCAGGATGGCGAGCCCGGGCCGGGCCGCCGCGCGTTCCAGCGGCAAGCCGAGGCCGGGCGCGCCGGCCGCGGCGGCTCGGTACAGGGTGAGCACCGCGCGGCCCATCGCCTCGTTCTGCCCCGCCGCGACGCGGGCCGCGACCGCCCGGCCCATCCCGCGTTCCACCAGCACCGCGGCGCGTTCTTCGGGCGCCGCACCGAACCGGGCCGCAACATCGGCCTCGCCGACGCCCGGTGTCTGCCAGCGGCGGGCGAGTTCGTGCCACTCGTAGTCCGGGTCGAAGCTTCCGAGGGTGTCACTGACCCAGCTGCGGACCAGGTGCGGGTGGCTCAGCACGACGTTGAGGACGTGAGTGCCCCCGAAGTCGTGCCCCACCAGGTCCACCGGCTCGCCGAAGGCCGCCAGTTCGACGGCCAGCCAGTCCCGGTAGCCGGCCGGGGTGGCCGCGAACCCGGCGGGCAGGGGCGCGCCGAAACCGGGCGGGGACAGGCAGATGACGTCCGTTCTCGTGGGCGCGAGTTCCGCCAGCAGCAGGTCCCAGACCGCCGCCGTCTCGGGGTTGCCGTGGACGAACACCGCGGGCATCACGCCACCGCCGGCGTGGTCGGCTGCAGGACCGATTCCACCAGCGCCTCGGTGCGCAGGTGGGTGATCGCCTGGTACTCGGGATCGCGGACCATGGCCGCGAAGGCCTGCCGGTCCGGGTAGCGGACCAGCACCACCATGTCCCAGGCCTGGCCGGGCTCGGCGACCAGCGCCGGACCGCCGGCACCGAGGTACACCACCTGCAGGCCGTAGCGGGGGTTGAGTTCGGCGCGAAGCGCTTCGGCATAGCGCTGGTAGCTCTCGCGGCCGCCGTCCGGGCGGAACCGCAGCAGGTTCAGCATCACGACCGGGCCGCCGGGGTCGTCGGCGAGCAGGGCGTCGAGGGCTCGGTCTTCGATTTCGATCATCAGGACCTCCTGGCAACGCACTCTACACATACTTGTTGGGCAACACGCAAGTTACTTTGCTACACTCCGGACATGCGCCGCACCCAGCAGGAACGCCGCGACCAGGCCGAAGCCGCGTTGCTGACCGCCGCTGCCGAACTCGTCGTCGAGCAGGGCGTGCGGTCGTTGACGCTCGCCCGCGTCGGGGAACGGGCCGGGTACAGCCGCGGGATCGTCACCCACCACTTCGGCGGGAAGCAGGCACTGGTCGAACGGCTGGCGCGCGCCACACAGGCCGGGTTCGTCCCGGGGCTCGAAGACCTCCCGCCCGGCCTCGACCGCCTGCTGCGGCTGATCGACGGCTACCTCGGCGAACTCGGCCGGATCGGCGCGTTCAACCAGGCTTTCCTGCTGCTGTGGGCGGAAGCCGCCACCCAGCCGGAGCTGGCCCCGATCTTCCGCGAGCGGGACGCCGCCTTCCGCGCCGACCTGCGCGAAGACGTCGAAGCCGGCATCGCGGACGGCAGTATCGACGCGAACACCGGGGCGGACGAGGTCGCGACCGCCGTCGTCGGCCAGCTGCGCGGGATCGCGTTGCAGCGGCTGCTCGATCCGGACAGCGTCGACACCGAAGCGCTGCGCCGGAGCGTCACCGCCCAGTGGCGCCGCGCCCTGACCCCTTAGGCTCGGCGTCTTACGCGAAGGGAGGGGACGGCGTGACCGAACGCGGACGGCTGCCACGCGTCAAGCGCGTGACGATCGAGGACGTGGCCCGGGAAGCGGGCGTGGGGCGGCAAACGGTTTCGCGTGCCCTGCGCGACCTGCCGGAGATCGCCCCGGACACCCGCGAGCGCGTGCTGGCGGCGGCGACCCGGCTGGGCTACCGGCCGAGCGCGCTGGCGAAGGGCATGCGCACCCAGCGCTCGGACGTCATCGCGCTGATCGTCTCCGACATCGCGAACCCGTTCTACCCGGCGGTGGCGCGCGGGGTGTACGACGCGGCGGAGGCGGCCGGGTGCAGCGTCGTGCTGTACAACACAGACGCCGACCCGGGCCGGGAACGCGACGCCATGGAGGACGCACTGGCCCGCTCCGCGCGCGGGGTCGTCGGCTTCTTCTACGGCATGCCCGACGACGTCCTCGCCGACTACGCCCGCTCGGTCCCGCTCGTGGTGGCCGACCGGGAACTGCCGGCGGAGGTGGCGGCCTCGGTGAGCAACGACTTCGCGGCCGGCACCGCCGCGGCGGTGGAGCTGCTCGCCCGGCGGCCGGACGCCTGCCTCGGGATGCTGGACAGCTCGGTCGGCGTCGCGGTCGACGAGCGACGGCTGGCCTTCGTGACCGCGTGCGCGGCGCTCGGCTTCGGCGACGTCACCGCCCGCATCGTCCAGGGACCGCCGACCATCCCGGGCGGCAAGGACGCAGCCCGCCGGCTGCTTTCGGCGTCGCCGGAGGTCAACGGGATCTTCGCGTTCAACGACCTGATGGGCATCGGGGCGGTCCAGGCGGTGCTCGCCAGGGGCGGTGCGGTGCCGCGGGACTGCGCGGTCGTCGGCTTCGACGACCTGGAGATGTCGGCGTACCTGAACCCACCGCTGAGCACGGTCCGGATCGACAAGTACGACCACGGCCAGGCGCTGGTCCGGGCCCTGCTCGCGGACACCGCCGACCGGATCTCGCTGCCGGTTTCGCTGATCACGCGCGCGACCGCCTGAATCGAATCCGTCCGCACGACGCCCTTGACGGGGTGGCTCCGAGGTGCGCATACTCCCCGGGTGCCGCGGCCGGGAACATTCCCGGGAACGTTCCCGAGGCACGATCGACCGCTGCCGGGCCGCCCCGCGAAAGGACCGAACGCAATGACGCGTACCTCTCCCCCGACGAACCGGCTCCGCCGCCTGGGCGCCGCCCTGGCCGCCGCGTCGCTCGCGCTGGCGGGCTGCGGCAGCGCCGACTCCGCCGCGCCCGCCGCCGCGGCCGGCTGCGCGCCCGCCGGGGGCAAGGTCGAGCTTTCGTTCTGGTCCTGGCTGCCCGGCATCGACCAGGCCGTCGCCCTGTGGAACCAGGGGCACCCCGACATCCACGTCACCGTCGAGCAGACCCCGCAGGGCAACCAGGGCACCTACAACAAGATGTTCACCGCGCTGAAGGCGAACCAGGCGCCGGACCTCGGGCAGGTCGAGTTCGACTCGCTCCCCGGGTTCCGCGTCCAGCAGGGCCTGCGGGACATCTCGGCCTGTCCCGGCGTCGCGGACGCCAAATCGAAGTTCGTGGACTGGACGTGGGCGCAGGCCTCGGTGGGCGGCGACGGCGTCTTCGCCATCCCGCAGGACACCGGCCCGATGGGCCTGTTCTACCGCAAGGACCTGTTCGAGAAGTACCAGGTGCCGGTGCCGACGACCTGGGACGAGTACGCCCAGGCCGCGAAGACCCTGCACGCCGCCGACCCGAAGCTCACGATCACGCACTTCCCGCAGAAGGACGTGAACTGGTTCGCCGGGCTGGTCTGGCAGGCCGGCGGGCACTGGTTCACCCAGGACGGGCAGCAGTGGAAGGTGAACCTGACCGACCCGGCGTCCACCAAGGTCGCCGACTACTGGCAGAACCTGCTTTCCCAGGGCCTGGTTTCGAACTACCAGGGCTTCTCCGAATCCTGGAACAAGGCCCTCGACTCCGGGCAGATCGCCACCTGGACCGGGGCCGTCTGGGGCGTCGGCACGATCGCGAAGGCCGCGCCCTCGACCGCCGGGAAGTGGGCCGTGGCGCCACTGCCGCAGTGGACGAAGGGCGAGCAGCGCTCCGGCAACTGG
This sequence comes from Amycolatopsis sp. Hca4, assembly GCF_013364075.1. Taxonomy (GTDB): domain Bacteria; phylum Actinomycetota; class Actinomycetes; order Mycobacteriales; family Pseudonocardiaceae; genus Amycolatopsis. The sequence continues at coordinate 9,888,481 of NZ_CP054925.1, read as the reverse complement.
GGTGGCTCGACCACCGCGGTGTTCGCCGGCACCAAGCACCCGGCCGAAGCGGCGCAGTTCGCCCTGTGGCTCGACAGCGACCCGCAGGCACTGGCCATCCTGACCGCCCAGGGCGGCATCTACCCGGCCACCGTGTCGGCCCAGGAGTCGGCGAAGGCGTCGCCGGAGAACACGCGGTTCTTCGGCGGCCAGGACGTCGACGCGGTGTTCCGCGAAGCGGGCAAGGGTGTCAGCCAGGACTTCACCTGGGGACCGTCGATGGAGCAGACCTACGCCCACGTCCGTGACGGCTTCGGCGCCGCGCTGTCCGGCAACGGCACGCTCGGCAAGGCGCTTTCCGAGGCCGGCGCGGCGACGATCACCGACCTGCAACGCCAGTCCATCCCCGTGGCGAAGTAGGGACGACGATGGTTGTCGCAGCGTCCCAGACCGTCGCCGGCGCGCCGCCCCGCCCCCGGGTGGCGCGCCGGCGGCGGGCGAACGGCAGCACCCGCGCGGCGTGGCTGCTGCTCGCCCCGTTCCTGCTCGGGTTCGCGGTGTTCTATGTGGCCCCGATCGTCGTGGCCGTGGTGAAGAGCTTCACCGCGGTCACCCGGACCTCCACCTACGGCCGCCCGGTCGAGGTGTTCGCCGGCCTGGCCAACTACACCGCGGCCCTCGGCGACGCCGGGTTCACCGGCTCGGTCGGGCGGGTGCTGCTGTTCGGGGTGGTCCAGATCCCGGTGATGCTCGGCCTAGCGCTGGTGCTGGCCCTGGCCCTGGACTCGGCGGTGGTGCGGCTGCGGCGGTTCTTCCGGCTCGCGTTCTTCCTGCCGTACGCGGTGCCCGGGGTGATCGCCGCGGTGATGTGGGGCTTCTTCTACGCGCCCAACCTCTCGCCGGTCAACCAGCTGCTCGACCCGCTCGGCCTCCACCCGGACCTGTTGTCCGGCAGCGTGATCCTGTACTCGATCGCGAACATCGTCACCTGGACGTTCACCGGCTACAACATGCTGATCCTCTACTCGTCGCTGCAGGCGATCCCGCCCCAGCTGTACGAGGCGGCCCGGCTCGACGGTGCGTCCGGCTGGGCGATCGCGTGGCGGATCAAGGTGCCGATCATCGCGCCGTCGCTGGTGCTGACCGGGGTGTTCTCCATCATCGGCACGTTCCAGCTGTTCACCGAGCCCCAGGTGATGGCCGGGGTTTCGAGTGCGGTTTCCTCGTCGTACACGCCGTCGATGGCCGCCTACGCCCAGATTTCCGCTCAGAACTACGGCCTGGGAGCGGCGATGAGCGTGCTGGTGACGCTGCTCATCGCGGTCCTTTCGTGGCTGTTCTTCCGGATCACCCGCGCGAGGGCCGCCCTGTGACCGGCCACCGTTCGTCCTTCGTGGTGACCACGGCGATGTTCGTCGCCGCGGTCTACTTCCTGCTGCCGGTGGCCTGGCTGGCGATCTCCGCGACGAAGTCGGCGTCCGACCTGTCGACGACGTTCGGCCTGTGGTTCTCGGGCAACCACCTGGGCACCAACCTGCACGACACGGTGACCTTCGGCGACGGCTTGTACCTGCGCTGGCTGGCGAACAGCGCGCTGTATTCGGTGGTGGGCGCGGCGGCGGCCACGCTGCTGTCGGCGATGGCGGGGTACGCGCTGGCCAAGTACACCTTCCGCGGGCGTTCGGTGACGTTCTCGGCGATCCTCGCCGGGGTGCTGGTGCCGCCGACCGCGCTCGCGGTGCCGCTGTTCCTGATGCTGGCCGGTGTCGGGATGACGAACACGGTGTGGTCGGTGCTCCTGCCGAGCACGATCAGCCCGTTCGGGGTGTACCTGGCCCGCGTGTACGCGGCGGCATCGGTCCCGGACGAGATCCTGGAGGCGGGCCGCATCGACGGCGCGGGCGACGTGCGGATGTTCTACACGGTCAGCCTGCGGCTGATGGCCCCGGCGCTGATCACGATCTTCCTGTTCCAGTTCGTGGCGATCTGGAACAACTTCCTGCTGCCGCTGGTGATGCTGACCAGCGACCGGCTGTACCCGGTGACGCTGGGGCTGTACACGTTGAACACGCAGATCACGCGAGACCCGGACCTGAAGGCGATCGTGGTGACGGGATCGCTGCTGTCGATCATCCCGCTGATCCTGGCTTTCTTGGCACTGCAACGGTTCTGGCGGACGGGGCTCGCGGCGGGAGCGGTGAAGGACTGAGGGCGGCGGTCACCGGCACCTCCGCGGGTGCGCCGCGCCGATCCGGCTGGGCAGCTCGGGCAGGCCAAGGGAGCCCTGTCCCTGCGGCACATCGCCTTGCCATGGGCGCAATCGAGACTGCGTCCCCGAGCCCTTCGGTGGACGCGCCCGCGCCGGTTCGCCCGGCGGATGCACCGTCCGGCGGCGGTCGCCCGCCGGGGCCGGGCGGGATGCGTGCGGTGGGGGCGGCCACCGCAGGAACCCGGACCGGCCCGGCGCGCGGTGGCGCAAAGCCGCCGCCGCCTCGGGTTCGGTGCGGGCGATGTTCGCGAGGATCCCGAACATCGCCGCCGTCACCAGCAACGACGATCCACCGTAGGAAACCAACGGCAACGTCACCCCCGTCACCGGCAGCAACCCCACCACGTACCCGATGTTGATCGCCGCCTGCGCGACCACCAGCAGCGTCAGCGTGCCCGCCACCAGGCGGGCCCAGGGATCGCGGACCCGCCGCGCGATCCGCGTTCCCACGATCGCGACCCCCGCGTACAAGCCGATCACCGCCGCGCACCCCACGAACCCCAGTTCCTCGCCCACCAGCGCGAAGATGAAGTCGTTCTCCACGCCCGGCAGGTAGCCCCAGTTCGCGCTGCCCCGGCCGAGCCCGCGACCGAACACCCCGCCGTCGGCGAGCGCGTACAGTGCCTGGGTCGTCTGGTACGACGCCGACGAGTCCGACAGGAACGCCAGTACCCGCCCCAGCCGGTAGTCCGCGCTCATCGCCAGCACCGCGAACCCGGCCGCCGCCCCGGACACCAAGGCTGCGAACAGGCGCCCGGGGATGCCCGCGAACCACAGCAGGCCCAGCACGATCACGCCCAGGGTGACCGTCCCGCTCAGGTTCGGCTGGGCCATCACCAGCGCGAACATCAGCAGCGTCACCGGGACCACCGGCACCAGCAGGTGCCGCCAGCGGTGCAGCAGGTGCTGCTTGGCCACCAGCACGTGCGCGCCCCAGAGCACCAGCGCGAGTTTGGCGAACTCGATCGGCTGGACCGACTGCCCGGCGACGACGAACCAGCGCTGGGCGCCGCCGCCGGCCGCGCCCAGTGGGGTGAGCACCAGGACCAGCAGCACCAGCGCCACCGCCATCGCCTTGCTCGCCAGCGCCCGGATCCGCTGCAGCGACAGGCGCAGCGCCAGCCAGAACACGCCAGCACCGAGGCCCAAGTAGGTCAGGTGCCGGAAGAACAGGTCGTACTGCCCGCCGCCGGTGCGCGGGTCGTACGACGAAACCGACGACGCGCTCAGCACCATCACCACCCCGACCAGCGCGAGGATCCCGGCCAGCGCCAGCAGGACGTGGAACGACGCGAGCGCGGAGCCGCGGGACTTCTCGCTGATGGCGCGCACCCCACCCAGTTCGGGGAAACGGCGGTTCCGTTCCCGGCCCCGCCAAGCTAGCCACGCGCCGCTGGCAGGATGCTGAGAAACCTCAGCCCGGCACCAGCCGGTCGTTCACCGCCGCCAGCAGGTCGCGGGGACAGGCGAGCTCCGCGGTCGTCCCCTCGGGCAGCACCACGCCGTACCTCGTGCGCAGCAGAGCTTCCGCCTGCAGCAACGCCAGCGAGTCGTAGCCGAGGTCGTCGAACCCGGTCGTCAGGAACTCCTCCAGGTCCGCCGCGCCGTCGGCGTCGCCGCCCGCTTCGACGATCAGGTCCCTCAGTGCACTTGCGGTCAGCATGGTCACTCCTCTTCGGACGGTCGGACGGGCGTGACGACGACCGCCGAGTTGAACCCGCCCTGCCCGCGGGCCAGTACCAGGGCGGCGGACACGGCGGCCGGGCGCGGCTCGCCCACGACGAGGTCGAGCCCGTAGCCGGGCACGGGCCCGGAGACGTTCACCGTCGGCGGGATCACGGCGTCGCGCAGGCCCAGCAGCGCGGTCGCGACGTCGAGCGCGCCGCCGCCGGACGACAGGCGCCCGGTCATCGTCTTCGGCGCGGTGACCGGGACGGCGTGCCGCCCGAACACCGCCGACACCGCCGCGGCTTCCTGCGCGTCGAGCTCCGGAACGCCCGCCGCGTCGGCGTAGACGACCCCGACGTCGCCGGGCTCGAGACCGGCGTCGGCGAGCGCCCCGCGGATCGCCCGCTCCAGGCCGGGCCGCCCGGGGAGGTCGAAGGTCGCGCAGTAGCCGGCGAGCCTGCCGTACCCCGCGGCGCCCCGGGCCCTGGCGACGGCCTCGTCCTCGACCACCAGCAGCGCGCCGCCCTCGCCGGGCACGAAACCGTGCGCCTCCGGGGAGAACGGCAGGTACGCGTGCTCGGGCCGGGTCTCGGTGCTGATCCGGCCGCTGGCCAGCTGCGCGACCCAGCCCCACGGGCACAGCGACGCGTCGACCGCGCCCGTGACGACGAGCTCGCTCCCGCGCCGCAGCAGCCGCCGGGACTGGCCGAGCACGTCGAGCCCACCCGCCTGCTCGGTGACCACGACCCCGCTCGCGCCGCGCATGCCGTGGCGGATCGAGATCTGCCCGGTGTTGACCGCGTAGAACCACGCGAACGACTGGTAGGCGCTGACGTGCTCGGGCCCGTCGGCCCACAGCCGCTGCAGTTCCCGCTGCCCGAATTCGAACCCGCCGGACGAACTGGCCGTGGCGACGCTCATCGCGTACTCGGGCCGGTCGCCCGGGACGATCCCGGCGTCGGCGAGCGCCCAGTCCGCGGCCACCAGCGCCAGGCGCGTCATCCGGTCGGTCTGCGGCAGCAGCCGGCGCGGCAGGAGCTCGCCGGGGTCGAAGCCGATCTCGCCGGCCAGCCCGCCCGCGTACCCCGAGGCGTCGAACCGGGTCAGCGGCCCGATCCCGCCGCACCCGGCCAGGGTCGCCTTCCAGTACTCCTCGGTGCCGGCGCCGTTCGGGGCGAGCACGCCCAGGCCGGTGACGATCGCCGCGCTCACCGGCTCAGCCGTTCCGGCTTGCCCAGCACGACCGCGCTCTGGAAGCCGCCGAACCCGCTCCCGACGCTGAGCACGACGTCGACCCGGGCCTCGCGCGCGGTGACCGGCACGTAGTCGAGGTCGCAGGCGGGATCGGCTTCGTGCAGGTTCGCCGTCGGCGGCACCACCCCGCGGTCGATGGCGAGCGCGGAGGCGGCCAGCTCGATCGCGCCGATGGCGCCGAGGGAGTGCCCGATCATCGACTTGATCGAGCTCATCGGCGTCCGGCGGGCGTGCTCGCCGAGGCTGGTCTTGACCGCCGCGGTCTCGTGCACGTCGTTCTGCCGGGTACCCGAGCCGTGCGCGTTGACGTAGCCGACGTCCTCGGGGGCGAGCTTCGCCTCGCCGAGCGCCGCGTCGATCGCCGCCGCCATTTCGCGGCCGTCCGGGCGCAGGCCGGTCATGTGGAAGGCGTTGCAGCGGGCGGCGTACCCGCCGATCTCGGCGTAGATCCGGGCGCCCCGCCGCCGGGCCGCGCCCAGTTCCTCCAGGACGAACATGGCGGCGCCTTCGCCGAGCACGAACCCGTCCCGGGAGCGGTCGAACGGCCGGGACGCGGTCGCCGGGTCGTCGTTGCGGGCGGTGGTGGCCTTGATCGCGTCGAAGCAGGCCACGGTGATCGGCGAGATCGGGGCGTCGGTGGCGCCGGCGAGCACCACGTCGGCGGAGCCTTCGGCGACCAGCGCGGCCGCGTACCCCACCGAGTCCAGCCCGGAGGTGCACCCGGCCGAGACCATCGCGACCGGGCCGCCGGCGCCGAACCGGCGGGCGACCTCCGCGGAGATCGAGCTGGGGACGAAGTAGTCGAAGAGGTGCCCGACCGCGCGGCCGGCGTCGACCTCCCAGTGCCGGCCCCGGTCGCTGACCACGGCGTACTCCCGGTCCAGCCCCATGGTGCAGCCGACGGCGCTGCCGACGGTGACGCCCCAGCGGTGGGCGTCCTCCCCCGGCGCGGTGCCGGCGTCGGCGAGGGCTTCGCGCGCCGCGACCAGCGCGAGCTGCGTGCTCCGGTCGAGCCGCGCCGCCTCCTCGGCGGTGAACCCGTGCTCGGCCGGGTCGAAGTCGCATTCGGCGGCCACCCGGGACCGGAAGGGCGCGGGGTCGAAGAAGCTGATCGTCCGGGTGGCGGTGCGGCCCGCGGTGAGCAGGTCCCAGAACGCCGCGGTGCCCGTTCCCCCGGGTGCGACCACGCCCAGTCCGGTGATGACGACGCGTCGGTGCACGGATTCCTCCCTCTCCTCGGTCAGGCCGCCGGTCGTGCGGCGGGGCCGCAGGCCAGCGCCTGCAGGCAGGGCACCAGGCTCCGGGCCTGGACGTCGACGTAGTGGCTGTGCCGCAGCAGGCCGGCGAGCTGGTCGACGGTCATCCAGCGGAAGCCGGGCCGTTCGGTGACGTCCGGGGCTTCGAGCACGGTGTAGCGGGTGCGGGTGTGGTGGAACCGGCCGCCCTCCTCGGACATCACCGTGTCGAAGCGGAACGCGGCCGGGTCGGCGGCCAGCACCACGTCGAGGAACGGCGGCCGGGCCGACGGCGGGGTGCGGGCGTGCGTGGCGGGCGTGCACTGCACGGTCGGGGCCAGCTCCACCGAGTCGAGGAACCCCGGCTCGCGGCGCAGCTGGACGAGGACGTGCAGCACGCCGTCGAAGGCCTTCGCGAGGAAGCACACCAGCCCGGTGCCGCGCGCGGCGAACATCGGCTGCGACCACTCCGCGACCTCGCGGCCCTCGGCCTTGACGTCGACGCCCAGCACCTCGAAGAAGGCGCCGCTCTCGTGCACGATCGCCCCGTCGCGGCGGTGCCACCCGGACACCTCGGCCAGCGGCACCCGCCGCGCGCTCACCGCGGTTTCGGCGCGGGCCGCGGTGACCGCGCCGAGGATCTCCTCCAGGTGGTGGACTCCCCCGTGCGTCCCGGCCATCGACCGGACGAGGGCGCCGGTGAACCCCGCCGCCGTGACGTCCAGCCGCTCCGCCAGGCCGGGGCCGTGCAGCGGGAGGCAGGACAGCACGGTCCTGGCGTCCATGTTGACCAGGTCCTCGACCGCCAGCGCGGCGTGGATCTCGGCGAGGGTGCACCAGCGGAAGCCGTCCAGGACCTCGATGCCCGGGTCGACCTCGACGACCATGTTGCGGTTGCGCTTGCGCAGGAACCACGAGCCCTGTTCCGACTGCAGGACGTCGACGACGACCCGGGCGGGCGGGGCGTCGGCGAAGTGACGCAGGTAGGGCACGGAGCGGCCCCCGTGGGCACGGGTGTAGTTGCTGCGCGTGGCCTGCACGGTGGGCGAGAGCTGGTGGCCCCGCGCGTTGCCGGGCTCGACCTTCGCCTGCATGAGGAACCGCAGCGCGCCGTCGATCCGGGCGACCAGGATGCCGAGCACGCCGACTTCGAACTGGCAGATGATCGGCTGCCGCCAGTGCGGGACCGCGCCGCCTTCGACCCGCACGTCGAGGCCCTCCACGGTGAAGAACCGCCCGGTGTGGTGGCGGAGCACGCCGTCGTCGTGCCAGCCGCGCAGGCCGGCCAGATCCACCCGGGTCACCGTCATCGCCGAGAGCCGGTCGCGCTCGGCGAGCCAGCGGCGCACCGGCCCGGCCTCCCCGGCGGCCAGTGCGGACCCGGCCACCGCGGCGGGCATCCCGCGGTCCCCGGAGACCAGGGTTTCCGGCGGGCGGACGATGGTGAACGGTCCGCTCATGCGGACACCCGGCCGTCCGGCCCGGACTCGTCCGTCATGCGAACTCCTTTGCTAGGCAACGCTTTCTGCGGCAAAGCCTGCCGGTACGGGCTCGACGACGGCTGAAGAGTTCTCGGACGGCTCGCTCGAGGAAGCGCTTGCTCGGCCGCGGGTCCGGAGCCGGGGCGAACCCGGGCGAGTCCCCTCAGCCGCGGGTTCGCAGGGCCACCACGCTGAGCGTGCCGAACACCGCCGCCAGCGCGGCCGACCACAGCACCGCCCCACCCAGCGGCCCGCCGGCCGATCCCCCGGACAGCAGCGCCCGGAGCGTGTCGTTCACCTGCGTCACCGGGTTCACGTCCACCCAGGACCGCAGCCAGGACGGCATCGTGGCCGTCGGGACGAGGGCGTTGCTGGTGAACGTCAGCGGCAGGACCACGACGAACCCGAACACCTGGACCTTCTCCGGATCACGCGCGAGGACCCCGATCCACACCGGCAGCCAGGCGAACGAGACGGTGAACATCGTCAGGACCGCGAAGGCGCCGAGCAGCGCCGGGAACCCGGTCGTCAACCGGAAGCCGAGGGCCACCCCGACCACCAGCAGGACGATCAGCGACCACAGCTGCCGGACGACGTCGGCCAGCACGCGGCCGGCCAGCGGCGCGCCGCGGGCGATCGGGAGGCTGCGGAAGCGGTCGAACAGGCCCTTCTGGAGATCCGTGGACAGTCCGATGGCCGCGTAGATGGAGAGGAACAACGCGTTCTGCACAATCAGCCCGCCGAGGGCGAATTGCAGGTAATCCCGCGGTGTTCCGCCGATCGCACCACCGAAAACGTAGGTGAACAACAGCGTGAACATGATCGGCTGCACCGAAAGGTCGAGCAGCTCGGCCGGTTTGTGCTTGATCTGCAGGATGCTGCGCCAGGCGAAGGTGCCGGACTGGCGCAGGGCGAGCAGGGGCGGGACGTGCCCGGGCGCGGCGGTCACCGGACCACGTCCACAGTGGACTCGCCGCGGGTGATGGCGAGGAACACCTCGTCCAGCGTGGAGCGCCGCAGGGCCAGCTCGCTGACCGGGATGCCCCGCTCGTCGAGCCGCCGGACCACCGCGGGCAGCAGGTCGTCGTCGCCCGCCGTCGTGGCCAGCGCGCCGTCCTCCTCGGTCACCGGGTGGCCGAACGCGGTGAGCACTTCGCGCAACCGTCCCGTGTGGCCGGGGTCCCGGGGCCGCACCACCAGCGTCGACGTCCCCAGCCTGCCCTTCAGCTCGGCCGGGGTGCCGCTGGCGACGACGACCCCGCGGTCGATGACCACGACGTCGTCGGCGAGCCGGTCGGCCTCCTCGATGTACTGGGTGGTCAGCAGCACGGTGGTGCCGTCGCCGACGAGGTCGCGGACCACCTGCCAGAGGTCGCCGCGGGCCGCGGGGTCGAGCCCGGTGGTCGGTTCGTCGAGGAACAGCACCCGGGGACGGCCGACCAGGCTGGCCGCCAGGTCCAGCCGCCGCCGCATGCCGCCGGAGTAGCCGCCCGCGACCCGGCCGCCTGCCGCGCTCAGCCCGAACCGGTCGAGCAGCGCCGCACCGCGCTCCCGCGCGGCCGCGCGGGACAGGCCGAGCAGTTTCCCGATCAGGACCAGGTTTTCCAGCCCGGTCAGCTTTTCGTCGACGCCGGCGTACTGGCCGGTGACGCCGATCAGCCGGCGGACGCGGTGGGCGTCGGTGACGACGTCGCACCCCTCCACCCTGGCCCGGCCGGTGTCGGGCCGGATGAGCGTGCTGAGGATCCGGACCACCGTCGTCTTGCCCGCGCCGTTGGGGCCGAGGACGCCGAGGACCGTGCCCCGGCGCGCGGTGAACGTCGTGCCGGACAGGGCGTGGGTGTCGCCGAAGCGCTTGCCGAGGCCGTCGGCCTCGATCGCCGTCTGCATGGGCCCACTATGGCAAAATCGGCCGCGGGTGTCAGGTTCCTGTTACCCCGCTCGAGCCAGGCTCGAGGTTTCACTCCTCGGGGTCGACCGGGCTGCGCCGTCCGCGCCACTGCGTCCAGGCGACGAGCACCACGATGGCCAGCGCGGCCATCGCCTGCGACAGGAAGGCGGCGACCCCGATCGGCAGCAGGTAGATGACGGCGATCCGCAGCGTCGACTCGCCGAGCAGGCCGAGCCCCCACACCCAGGTCATCCGCCGGTTGAGCCGCCGGAACCCGGCGGCCTCCCGCCACTGCCGGTCGAAGGCGTGCTTGCGCGGTGACAGGCTCCGGCGGATGTAGAAGATCGCGGGGCGGGCGAGGACCAGGCTGGCCAGCACGCTGAGCCCGACCACCGCCGTCACCACGGAGTCCTTGGCCAGCACGAACCGGGCGTCCCCGGTGATCAGCGCGGCCAGCACGCCGAGGAAGAACCGGACCACGAGCAGGATCGACAGCGCGCCGATCTGCCGCTCGCGCACCCAGATCACCACGGCCCGCAGGAACGCCACGCCGCCGGCGGCGGCCAGCGCGGCCGCCTCGGGCACGCCGAACCACACCAGCAGGACCAGGTAGGAGGCGAACGGCAGCGCCACGTCCAGCAGCAGGGTCCAGGCGATGGTCCGCCAGGACGAGGTGGCCCGCTGCCGCTCAGCGGGTGGGTGCTCCGTCGTGTGCGCCAAGGGACGGCCTCCGTGTCGTCGGTATCAGGTGCCGTATACCCACGATCGGGCTCCGGAAGCATCGGGGGTCACCCGCAGCGCTCCTGGCGCACGCCGGGCAGGGAGGGGACACCGGCCGGCCGCGGCCCGTTCAGCGCGAGCTGCAGGGCGTCGTCGAGGCACGGCGAGGGGTCGATCCCGAGCTCGGCCCGCAGCATCGAGCGGACCGAACGGTAGGCGGCGATCGCCTCCTGCCGCCGCCCGCTCATCGACAGCGCGCGGACGAGCTGGGCGTGGAAGTTTTCGTGGAACGGGTAGGTGTGCACCAGCCGCTTCAGCTCGGAGACCAGCTCTCGGTAGTGCCCGGTGTTCATCCGCGCCTCGATCAGCAGCTCGGTGGCGCATATCCGCAGCTCGTCGAGCTGGGTGACGTACCCGGTGAGCACGGACCCGCAGACGACGTCGGCCAGCGCCGGGCCGCGCCACAGGCTCAGCGCGCCTTCGAGCAGCTCCACCGCCACGTCCGGCTCCAGCTCGAGGACCCGGGCGGCCTGCTCGATCTTCGCCTGGAACTCCAGCACGTCGATGGAGCCGTCGGGCACCTGCAGCATGTACCCGAGCGGCCGGGTGACGATCGTGGTCCGCCGCGACGGGCTCTCGAGCCGGCGGCGCAGCTGGTAGACGTAGGTCTGCAGGGTCGTGTGTCTGCTGACGGGCGGCCGGTCACCCCAGAGCTCGTCCGACAGCTCGTCGACGTAGGTGACCTTGTTGGCGTTGAGCAGGAGCATGGCCAGCACCTGCCGTTGTTTCGGCGCCGACGGGATTCCACCGCGTTCGTCGGATCGAATCTCCATGCCGCCGAGCAATGTGAAATCCACCCAACACCTCCGAATATTTCCGCACCGGAATGGACCGGGGTGCGGACAGATATCGGTGTCGTGAGTCTTTCACCGTGAATGCCGTCCCCCGGTGGCGAATTTCATGCTAGATCCGGTTATAAGGACCCTGACAGCTTGAACCGGTTTTGTGACCTATCTCACATATCATTGCCCTTGGCTTTGATCGACAGATGTGAACGCACTGCAACGATTTTCTCGACGGTGTGCGACGATTTGCCACCCAGCGGGGCTCCTGCTCCCGGTGACGTGCGGCTCCAGCGGTTGCCGGCCCGCCGGTCGAGCGAGCTTCGAGAACTTCGAGAACTTCTCGAGCCGCGCTCCCCAGGCTGCCCGGCATCCGACTTCCCGAGGGGGTAACCCGATGTCCCAGTGCCGGGTCTGCGGCCGATCCGTCGAGCTCGTGCTCGACCTCGGCAGCCAGCCGTTGTCCGACGTCTTCCCGCCGGAACCCCCGGCCGCGGGCCAGGAGTTCTTCTACCGGCTGCAGCTGGGCCGGTGCGCCGGGTGCGCGACGGTCCAGCTGCTCGAAGAAGTCCCGCGCGAGCGCATGTTCGGCGAGCACTACCCGTACCGCTCATCGGGATCGTCGGTGATGCGGACGCACTTCTCGGACTGGGCGAAGCACCTGCTCGGCACCGAACTCGCCGGCAAGCCCGACCCGTTCGTCGTCGAGCTCGGCTGCAACGACGGCGTGATGCTGGGGACGATCGCCGAAGCCGGGGTCCGGCACCTCGGCGTGGAACCCTCCGGCGGGATCGCCCGGACCGCCGAGGAACGCGGGGTCCGGGTGCTCACCGCCTACTTCGAGAAGGAGACCGCGGCCGCGATCGCCGCCGAGGACGGGCCGGCCGACGTCATCTACGCGGCCAACACCCTCTGCCACATCCCGTACATCGGCTCGGTGCTCGACGGCGTGAGCGAGCTGCTCACCGACGACGGGATCTTCGTCTTCGAAGACCCCTACCTCGGGGACGTCGTCGCGGCGACGTCGTTCGACCAGATCTACGACGAGCACTACTTCCTCTTCAGCGCCACCACGGTCGCCGAGCTGGCCCGCCGCCACGGGCTGGCGCTGGTCGACGTCGAGCGCCTGGCCGTGCACGGCGGCGAAGTCCGCTACACGTTGGCGCGTGAAGGAAAACGGCCCGCGAGCCCCGCGGTCGCCGAGCTCGTCGCCGAAGAAGCGGAACGCCGGCTGCACGACCCCGCCACCCTCGCCGCCTTCGCCGACAGCGTCCGGCACAACGCCCGCGAGCTCATCGCCCTGCTCACCCGGCTGCGCGAGGACGGGCACACGATCGCCGCCTACGGCGCCACCGCCAAGAGCGCGACGGTGACGAACTTCTGCGGGATCGGCCCCGAGCTCGTCACCACCGTCTACGACACCACCCCCGAAAAGCAGGGCCGGGTCACGCCGGGCACCCACATCCCCGTCTCGCCGGCGTCGGCGTTCGACGCGCCCTACCCGGACTACGCGCTGCTGTTCGCCTGGAACCACGCCGCGGAGATCATGGCTCGGGAGACGGAGTTCCGGGAACGCGGCGGCCGCTGGATCACCTACGTGCCCGACGTCCGGGTCCTCTGACCCGCCTTCCCCCGGGAGTCCCGTTGTCCCTGCCGGTCGACGCGTCCACCGCGGACGCACCCGGGACCCGGCGCGCGCTCGCCGTCGCCGGGGCCTGGACCTTCACCCCGGCCACCCACCGCGACGGCCGCGGGCTGTTCCGCACCGCCTACGACGAGCGCGACCACCGCGCGTTCGCCGGAGCGCCGCTCTTCCCGCTCGCGCAGGTGAGCACGAGCCGGTCGCGGGCGGGCGTGGTGCGCGGCATCCACTTCACGCGCACGCCGCCCGGCGTCGCCAAGTACGTCTCGTGCGTGCACGGCAGCGTCCTCGACTACGTCGTGGACCTGCGCACCGGCTCGCCGACCTTCGGGGCGTGGGACGTGGTGCGCCTCGACGCCGAGCACGGCCGGGCGGTCTACCTCCCCGTCGGGGTGGGGCACGCCTTCGCCGCGCTGTCCGACGACGCCACGATGACCTACCTGCTCTCCGGCACCTACGTCCCGGAGAACGAGCTCGCCCTGTCGATCCACGACCCGCGGATCCGCCTGCGGCTGCCGCGGCCGGTCGGGCGGGACGCACCGGTGCTGTCGGCCCGCGACCGCGACGCGCCGACGCTCGCCGAGCTCGACGCCGCCGGCCTGCTGCCGGACCACTCCACCAGCACCGCCCTCGAAGCGGCCCTCGGCGGCCGCCTCCCCCGACCGGTTGAGGAGACCGCATGACGATCCGGGTTTGGGACTACCTGAGCGAATACGCCACCGAGCGCGAAGACATCCTGGACGCGGTCGAAACCGTCTTCGGTTCCGGGCAGCTCGTGCTCGGGCCGAGCGTCGAGGGGTTCGAAGCGGAGTTCGCCGCCTACCACGGGGTCGCCCACTGCGTCGGCGTGGACAACGGCACCAACGCGATCAAGCTCGGCCTGGAGGCCCTCGGCGTCGGCCCCGGCGACGAGGTGATCACGGTGGCCAACACCGCCGCGCCGACCGTGGTCGCGATCGACGGGACCGGCGCGACGCCGCGGTTCGTCGACGTCCGCGCCGAGGACCAGCTGCTGGACACCGCGCTGCTGGAAGCCGCGATCACCGAGCGGACCCGGGCGATCGTCCCGGTGCACCTCTACGGCCAGTGCGTGGACATGGACGCGGTCAACGCGGTCGCCGCCCGGCACGGCCTGCGGGTGCTCGAGGACTGCGCGCAGGCGCACGGCGCCCGCCGGCACGACCGGCTCGCCGGCACCATGGGCGACGCGGCCGCGTTCTCCTTCTACCCCACCAAGGTCCTGGGCGCCTACGGCGACGGCGGCGCGACGATCACGCGCAGCGCGGAGACCGCCGAGGCCCTGCGCCGGCTGCGCTACTACGGCATGGCCGAGCGCTACTACGTCGTCCGGACGCCGGGCCACAACTCCCGGCTCGACGCGGTCCAGGCCGAGATCCTGCGGCGCAAGCTGCGCCGGCTCGACACCTACGTGGCCGCCCGCCGGGAGATCGCCGCCCGGTACGCCGAGGGGCTCGGCGACACCGAGCTGGTGCTGCCGTCGGTCACCGCGGGCAACGAGCACGTCTACTACCTCTACGTCGTCCGCCACCCCCGGCGCGACGAAATCCTCGCCGAGCTGGCGAAGCAGGACATCGAGCTGAACGTCAGCTACCGCTGGCCGGTGCACACCATGAGCGGGTTCGCGCACCTGGGCTACGGGCCGGGCTCGCTGCCGGTCACCGAGCACCTCGCCACGGAGATCTTCTCGCTGCCGATGTACGCCGCCCTCGACAAGCGCCGCCAGGACGACGTGATCGAAGCGCTGCGGCGGACCCTGGGTGCCCGGTGAGTGCCCGCGATCCGCTGGTCGTGGTGCTCGGCGGCACGGGCTACCTCGGCTCGTCGCTGGTGGCGCGGCTGGCCGCGCTCGGCGTCCGGACCCGCGCGGTGGGACGGCGGCCGGTGCCCGGGCACGTCCGCGCGGACGTCACGCGCAAGGACGAGCTGGCTTCGGTGGTGCACGACGCCGACGTGGTGGTCCACCTGGTGGCGCGGATGAGCGACGGCCGCTCCTGGCGGGTGGCCGAAGACGACCCGGAAGCGCACCGGACCACCGTGCAGCCGATGGTCGATCTGCTCGACATCGTCGGCGGCCGCCCGGTCACGGTGGTGACCGCCGGGACCGTCCCCTCGTCGAGCCACGCCGGCTACGACCGGCACAAGCGAGCCGTGGAGGAAGCCCTGCTCGGCGCCGCGTCGGCCGGGGCGGTGCGCGGGGTCGTGCTGCGGCTGCCCACGGTCTACGGCGCGGGCGCCGGCTCGCCGGGGACCGGCGTGGTCACCGTCATGGCCGCGCGGGCGGTGGCCGGCCTGCCGCTGACGCTGTGGCACGACGGGTCGGTGCGCCGGGACCTGGTGCACGTCGACGACGTAGCGGCGGCCCTGTGGCTCGCGGTGTGCCACGCCGAGGCGCTCGACGGCCGCGCGTGGCCGGTCGGCTCCGGGCACGCCGTCCCGCTCGGCGACGTCCTGAAGCTGATCGCCGCCGCCGCGGCCCGCCGCACCGGCGTCCCGGCGGTGCCGCTGCAGCGCGTGCCGCCACCGGACTACGCGGCGCCGGGCGACTTCGAGGACGTCGCCGTCGACCCTTCGTCCTTTGTGGACATCACCGGCTGGCGCCCGGCGGTCCGCCTCGAAGACGGCCTCGACGGCGTGGTGCGGGCGGCCCTGACCGCCCGCCCCGGCCTGCGGCTCGTCCGCCCGTGACCCGACACCCCAGGAGGAACCCGTGCCCGAACCCGTCCCGCCGATCCGCATCCGCACCGCGGACGTGCCCGCCGGCCGCCGCCAGGGCGGCCACATCCGCCCGCTGCTGACCCCCACCTCGGCCGGCACCCGCGCCGGCTTCCTCGCCGAAGCCGTGCTGGACGTCGGCGAAGCCGTCAGCGAGCACTACCACCCGTGGTCCGACGAGCACCTGCTGGTCGTCGAGGGTGCCGTGACGCTCGAAGTGGACGGGCACGCCGTCGAGCTGTCCGCCGGGGACGCGAGCTTCGTCCGGCGGGGCGCGCGCCACGTGATGCGCCAGCACGGCCCGGTGCCCGCCCGCGTCGTGCTGTTCCTCGGCCCGCTCGCGCCGAGCCCGGCCGAGGGGCACGTCGACACCGCCCCCGTCCCGCACCCCGACGCGCCGCCGCCGCGCGTCGGCCACCCGTCCTGACCACCACCGCCAGAGAGGGAGCCACCCGTGCCGGCCACGACCGACAACCGCGTCGTCATCGACGCCCCGTTCGCCACCGTCTGGGACCTGACCAACGACGTCGCGTCCTGGCCCACGCTGTTCACCGAGTACGCGAAGGCCGAGATCCTCGGCGAGAGCGCGGATTCGGTGCGGTTCCGGCTGACCACCGTGCCCGATCCGGACGGGTCCGTCTGGACCTGGGTCTCCGAGCGGTTCCCCGACCGCGACGCCCGCAGGGTGACCGCGCACCGGATCGAGACCGGCCCGTTCGAGTACATGCGGCTGCGCTGGGACTACCGCGACGTCGACGGCGGGGTGGAACTGCGCTGGCGGCAGGAGTTCGCGGTCCGGCCCGGCCTGCCGTTCGACGACGCCGCGATGACCGAGCGGCTGAACCGGACCTCCGCCGAGCAGCTGCAGCACATCAAGTCCGTGATCGAGGCCCGCGCCGGCGCCGGTCCCGGGAGCGCCGACGCCCACCGCGAGCGGCTGACCATCCTCACCTGCGGGCTGCGCCTGGCCCACGTCGTCGGGGCGCTGGCGGAACTGGGCGTCGCCGAGATCCTCGCCGAAGGACCGCGGCCGGTGGACGAGCTGGCCGGGAAGTGCGGGGCCGACCCGGACGCGCTGTACCGGGTGCTGCGGATGGCCGCATCCTTCGGCGTGTTCACCGAAACCGAGCCCGGCGTGTTCGACGGCACGCCCCTGTCCGGCCCGATGCGCGCCGACCTGCCCTACAGCCTGCGGCCGCTGATCGCCTACGGCCGCAAGCGGTTCTTCACCGAGCCGTACGGGGCGCTGCTGCACACGCTGCGCACCGGGCGGCCGGCCACGGTTCCGGTGCTGGGCACGGACTTCTGGGGCTACCTGCGCGAGCACCCGGACGACGAGCAGTTCTTCGACGCGATGATGACCGAGCTGGGCCGGTGGGAGACCGAGCGGCACCTGGCGCGGATCGAGCCCGAGCGGTACGCCCGCATCGCCGACCTCGGCGGTGGGCACGGGCACTTCCTCGGCGCGGCCCTGCGCCGGGCCCCGGAGACCCGCGGCATCCTGGTGGACCGGCCCAGCGTGCTGGCGGACGCCGGGCCGGTGCTGTCCGCCGAGGGCGTCGACAACCGGGTGGAGCTGCGCCCGGGCGACTTCTTCGGCGACCCGCTGCCGGCCGACGCCGACGCGTACTTCCTCAAGGCGGTGCTGCACAACTGGCCCGACGCGCAGGCGGAGGCCCTGCTGCGCCGCGTCCGCTCCGCGATCGGCGACCGGGAGGCGCCGCTGTTCGTGGTCGAGCAGGTGGTCTCACCGGGCAACGGCTTCGACCACGGCAAGGTCCTCGACATCGACATGCTGGTCCTCTTCGGCGGCCGCGAACGCACGGTCACCCAATGGCGGGACCTGTTCGCCGACACCGGCTTCCGCCTGACCGGCAAGCCGGAAACCGGCCGCTGGACCGTCCTCCGCGCGGACCCCGCATGACCGTGTCGTCCCCCCGATCACGAGTGATGCCCCTCCCATCACGCGAGATGCCTCCCCCGTCACCCGAGAAACCCCTCCGGACACACGAGGTCCGCCCCCGATCACGCGAGTTCCGCCTCCGATCACGCGAGAACCGGATCACGCCCCACAGGGAAGCCGCATGACAGCACAGACGCAGCCCACCACCACCTACCCCTTCGCCGCCCGCGACGGCATCGACCCCGATCCCGGCTACGCGACCGCCCGGGCCACCCGGGCCCCCGTCCCGGTCTTCCTCGGCGAAGGACGCTGGGCGTGGCTCGCCACGACCATGGCCGACGTCCGGACCGTGCACACCGACCCCCGCTTCTCCCGCGCGGCCGCCGTCGAAGCCGCCGGGGCGCCCACGGCCGGGCTCTCCCCGCCCGCCGGGTCCCTGCTCGCCCTCGACCCGCCGGAGCACACGCGGCTGCGCAGCCTCGTCAGCGGTGCCTTCTCGGCCCGGCGGATGGCCGCCCTGCGGCCCCGGATCGCGGCCCGCGCGCAGGCCCTGCTCGACGTCTGCGCGCAAGACGACCCGGCCGACCTCGTCGCCGGCTACACGCGGCCGCTGTCCACCGGTGTCATCGGGGCGCTGCTCGGCATCCCCGAGGCCGACCACGACCGGTTCTTCGTCTGGGCGCAGGCGTTCCTCTCCACCGCGCCCGGGTCCGCGCCGGAGGTCGGCCGGGCCCGCGGGGAACTCGCCGGCTACTTCGGCGAGCTACTGGGCCGCCGGGCCGCCCGGCCGCAGGACGACCTGCTCTCGGACCTGGCCGCGCAGGACGCGAGCCCGCGGGAACTCGTCCCGCTGGCCATGGCGATCCTCATCGCCGGGCACGAGACCACCAGCAACCACCTCGCCAGCTCGCTGATGCTGCTGCTGTCCGACCCGGCCGCGGCCACGGCCCTGCGCGGTGACCCGGTCAAGGTCGGCCACGCCGTCGAGGAGCTGCTACGGGCGATCTCCCTCGGCTCGGTCGGCGGCTTCCCCAGGGTCGCGACGTCCACAGTGGACCTCTCCGGCGTCACCGTCGAGGCGGGCGACCTCGTCATCCCGGCGCTCAACGCCGCCAACCGCGACCCCGCCGCGTTCGACGCCCCGGACGAGCTGCGGTTCGACCGGTTCGCCGCCACCCCGCCGTCGCACCTGGCCTTCGGGACCGGCCCGCACTTCTGCCTGGGTGCCGCGCTGGCCCGGATCGAACTGGCCGAAGGCATCACCGCGGTGCTGGACCGCCACCCCCGGGCCGAACCGGCCGAAGCCGACCTCGTGTGGAGCCGCGGCTCGCTGGTCCGCGGCCTGCGCACGCTGCCGGTCCGGCTCGGCCCGGCCACCACGTCTCCCACCGCGGAGACCGGAAAGGAGAACCCGTGCACCGCGCCCTGATGGTCCGCCGGTGGAACCCCGCCGACCGCGACCGGATCACCGAGCTGTTCGCCGAGCACGACCGCACCGCCCTGCCCGCGCAGATCGGCGCGACCCGGCGGACCCTATTCGGCTTCCACGACCTCTACTTCCACCTCATCGAAGGCGAGGACGGCTTCCAGCAGCGGCTCTACACCGCCGTGCGCGACCAGCGCTTCCGCGCCATCGACGGCGAGCTGGCGCAGCTGCTGCTGCCCTACCGGCCCGACGAGCCGTCGATGGCCCAGGCGCAGGCCGAGCCCTTCTACGACTGGCGGAGGCCGGCATGACCACCACCGAAACCGGGGTGTTCCGGGTGCTGCTGGAGATCGACATCGGCGACACCCCGCCGTCCGACTTCTTCGCCGCGTGGGACCGGATGGCCGCCACCGCAGGCCGGGCGCCCGGCATCCTCGCCCAGTCCCTCAACGCCCACACCCGCGAAACCGGCCGCTACTTCGTCGTCAGCGAATGGGACACCCCGGAGGACTTCCGGGCCTTCTCCGCCGGCGAAGCGCACGAGGAGCTCGCGAAGGCGCTCAAGGCGCTCGGCCGCACCGTTTCGATGACCGGCATGCGCCAGGTCCGCACCAGCCCGCCCGCCGACCCGGAGGAACGCCCATGACCACGCTCGAAGCCGCGCCGGTGACCCGGGAGCGGCTGTACCGGATGATGCGGGTCTACAAGGAGACCAGCCTGCTGCGGGCCGGCCTGCGGGTCGGCGTGTTCGACGCGCTCGGCGCCGGCCACGCCACCGCCGCCGAGGTCGCCGAAGCGACCGGCGCCGAGCCGCGCGGGATCCGGCTGCTGCTGAACGCCTTGACCGCGCTCGGGCTCGTGCACGGCGGCGCCGACGGACCCTACACTTTGGACGAAGGCGCGAAGTCCCTGCTGGTGACCGGCGAACCGGGCTTCTACGGCGGCATGGTCGACGTCGTGGCGAGCGACGAGGAGTGGGACGCGATGCGCGACCTCGCCGGCGCCGTCCGGCAGGGCGGGTCGGTCCGCGACGTCAACGCCGAGACACCCGGCTACCACTACTGGGAGACCTTCGCCCGCTCGGTCGGGCCGGTCACCGTGCCCACCGCCGGGCTGCTGGCCGAGCTGCTGGAGCCGTGGTCGGCGGGCCGGGAGGCACCGCGCATCCTGGACCTGGCCTGCGGGCACGGGATCTACGGGTTCACCCTCACCCGCCGGCTGCCCGGCTCGACCGTCACCTGCGTCGACTGGCCGAACGTGCTGGCCATCACCCGGCAGCACGCCCAGGACCAGGGCCTGGCCGACCGCGCGCGGTTCGTCCCCGGCGACATGTTCGAGCTCGACCTCGGCGCCGGCCACGACCTCGTGCTGGTCACCAACGTGCTGCACCACTTCTCCGAACAGCGGTCCGCGGAACTGCTGGCCCACGCCGCGGCCCAGCTCGCCCCCGGCGGCCGGATCGGCGTCGTCGGGTTCGTCGCGGGCGACGCCCCGGCCGACGACCCCGAGCCGCACCTGTTCTCCGTGCTGATGCTGGCCTGGACCGAGGCCGGCGAGGTCCACACCACCGCGGCGCACGAGCGGATGTACGCCGCCGCCGGCCTCGAAGCCGAGGCGACGCGGCAGGTGCCGGGGCTGCCCTTCCACGTCACCGTGCTGAGGAGGAAGCCGTGACCCGCGTTCTCGCCTTCACCTCCTCGGGCCTCGGGCACCTGTTCCCGATGGTGCCCAGCCTGTGGGCGGCGCGCTGCGCGGGCGCGACGGTGCTCGTCGGCGCGACCGGGCCCGCGGTGGCCGGGGCGGTGTCCGCCGGGCTCCCGGCCGTCGACCTGCTGCCGGGCGGGACGGACGAGCTGGCCGCGATCCGGATGTCGTTCCTGCGCCGGATGCCCGGTGCCGCGGAGGCCGAGCGGTTCGACCTCGCGATGCAGTTGTTCGCGGCACTGGCCGACCGGGTCGCCGACGCGGCCGTCGCGCTCGGCCGGGCGTGGCGGCCGGACGTCGTCGTGCACACCGCGCTGCAGCCGGTCGGCCCGCTGGTGGCCGCGGTGCTCGGCGTGCCGTCGGTCGAGCACGGGTTCCAGCTCACCGGTGTGGCCCGGACGCAGGACCGGATGGCCCCGCACCTGGCCGAGGCGTGCCGCCGGCACGGCGTCGCCGGGCTGGCCGACCCCGACGAGGCCCTCGACGTCTGCCCGCCGAGCATGTACCCGGGCGGGCCGACCGGCCTGGTGCTCGGCTACCGGCCCTACAGCGGCGCCCGGGTGCTCGACCCGGGCGGGTTCGCCGCCCGGCCGGGCCGCCGGCGCGCGCTGGTCACCCTGGGCACGACCGCCGAGCACGGCGAGCTCGCCCCGCTGCTGCTGCGGGCACTGGCCCGGCACGACCTCGACGTGCTGGTCGCCGGCGACCTCCCGCCCGGCACGGACCCGGGTTCGGTGCTCGCCCACGGCTGGCTGCCGCTGGAAGCCGTGCTGCCCGGCTGCGACGTCCTGGTCCACCACGGCGGGGCCGGCTCGACCCTGGCCGCGCTCGCCCGCGGGGTGCCGCAGGTGATCGTCTCGCGCGAAGCGGACCACGCGTTCAACGGCGACGCGGTCACCCGCCGGGGCGCGGGCGTGTTCGCCGTGCCCGAAGGCGGCGACACCGGCGTGCTCGACGACGCGCTCGACCACGTCCTCCACGACCCGCGGCCGGCCAAGACGGCGCGGGACGTCGCCGACGAGATCGCCGGCCTGCCCGGCCCCGAGCAGGTGGTGCCGAACCTCCTGGCCGAACTCACCGCCGCCCGGAAGGAACCCGCATGAACCTCGTCGACATCGCCGCCCGGGGCCACCTCGACCCGCGGGCCGGCTGGCTGGGCGTCACCGCCCTCGTCGTCCACGCACTGTCCATCCGGGACAGCGCGGTGCCGCGCGAGGCCGCGCTGGGCTGGCCGGCCGGCAGCACCGGCGGTCCGGAGTGGACGGTGGACCGGCCGGTCGACGCGAGCGGGTGCGTCGTGCTCGCCGGCCGGTCGGACGACGGCACCGCGACCTGGACGGCCTACGCGGGCGAGGCGGTGACCACCGAGCCGGTGCCGCTCGCCCCGGCGATGGACGTCTGGGGCGGGCACCGCGTGCGGCTGCGGGACGGCGCCCGCGCGGGGACGGTCGTCGACGACACCGCCGCGCCCGGCGACGACCTGCTGTCCCTGCCGCCCAGTGTGCTCGCGGTGGTCGCGGCGGGCGCGCACGCCCTCGGCGTCGCCGGGCGGTTCCGGGACGCCTTCCTGCGCAAGGCCGCCGCCAGCGCCCGTGGCTGGGCCGCGGTCAAGACGATCGACGACCCGATGGTGCTGTCGATCCTGCTGTCCGCCGAAGCGCTGCTCGACGGCGCCGCGGCGCTGCTCACCGCCCGGACCGCGAAGCCGGCCACCGGTCCGGCCGCGCTGGCCCGGCTGGTCGTCACCGGCATCGGCGCGCTGGACGCCGCCCGCACCGCGACCACCCAGGTGATGACCCTGACCGGCGCGAGCGCGCTCTACGACGGCAACCCCATGCAGGAATCCTTCGCCCACCTCGCCGCGCTCGGCGCGCACCCGTGGTTCGACCGGCCCGCGCGGCTGCTGGCCGAGCGGGCCGCGCTCGAGTCCGACCTGGACCGGCTGTTCTCCGACGAACCGAGGAAGGCGTCATGACCGCAACGGAAACGGTGCGCACCCCCGAGCAGCTCCTCGGCGACGCCCGCCGGATCGCCCGGGACCTCGTCGGCGGCGAAGCGGCGACCGAACGCGCGCGGACCCCGAGCCGAACCGCGGTGGAGGCCCTGCGCGAAGCGGGCCTCTTCTCGCTGACGCTGCCCCGGGTGCTCGGCGGTTCGGAGACCGACCCGGCCACCGTCCTCTCGGTCGTCGAGGAGATTTCGTGGGCCGACCCGTCGGTGGGCTGGACGCTGATGATCGGCCAGGCGTCCGGGTTCCTCGGCTGGGGCTCGGCCGAACTGGGCCGCCGGGTGGTGGCCGAGCGCCCGGACCCGCTGATCGCGTGCGCGCTGGCGCCGATGGGCGAGGGCACGATCCTGCCGGCGACCGAAGCCGAGGGCGAGGACGGTCCGGTCTACCGGCTCGACGGCCGGTGGGCGATCAACTCCGGGTGCCGCCACGCGGACTGGTTCATCGCGGCCTTCGCCAAGAAGGAACCCGGCGTCGACTCCCCGCAGTGGGGCGAGGACGTAGTGCGCTTCGCGGTGCTGCCGGCCAGCGAGGTGAAGGTGCTCGACACCTGGCACGTGCTGGGGCTGCGGGGTTCGGGCAGCGACGACGTCGAGATCCGCGGCGTCGAGGTGCCGCACTCGATGACGTTCAGCCCGTTCTTCGAGCCGGGCGAGCACGAGGGGCCGCTGTACCGGCTGTCGTACTTCGCGTTCCTCATGATGATGATGGGCGGGTTCTCGGTCGGCCTGGCCCGGCGCGCGGTCGAGGAGTTCCGCGCGCTGCCCGAGGCCGATCTGGCCGACACCGCCGCCCAGGTCGAGTTCTGGCGGCTGGACAACGAACGCCTGGCCGCCCGGTGCCTGCTCCACGAGGCCGCGGCCCGGGTGTGGGACGAGGTCACGACGGCGGGCTCGGCCCGGCCGGAGACCCGCGCGCGGTTCGCCGGCGCGGTCCAGCACTCCCAGCGCGTCGCGGAGCGGGTCGTCGACGGCGCCTACCGGCTGGCCGGAGCGGCGGCCCTGCGCGACGAGCACCCGCTGCAGCGGCTGTGGCGGGACGTGCACGCCGCCGGGGCGCACCTGGCCTTCGGGCTGGTCACCGAGCGCCGGATGGCCCGCGTCTGCTACCTGGGAGACCACTCGATGCAGTACATGATCTGACGCTCACCCGGCGTCGCCCTTGCCGGCGAGGGTCCGCAGCAGGGTGCGGATCCCGCCGGCGGACTTCAGGCCGAACTTGCCCAGCCGGAACGACACCGGGCCGTCGAGGCGTTGCGCCCACTGGAGGTTCGCCACCGACGCGCGGATCGCCTCCTGGCCTCGCTCGCGCATTTCCCGTTCGTACGCGGCGATCGCCGGCACCGGACGGCCCAGGCCCTGCTCGCACAACGCCAGCGTCTCGGTGAGCGCGGCCGCGTCGCGCAGGGCCGTGCTCGCGCCGATGCCGCCGGTCGGGGCATCACGTGCACGGCGTCGCCGAGCAGGGTCACCGTCGGCTGGGTCTGCCACGGCTCGATCTCCGGCGCCACCCAGAACGTCAAGGGGGACAACGAATGCGGGTCCGCAGCGGCGATCAGCTGCCCGGCGGCCGGGTGCCAGTCCGCCACCATCCCCCGGGCCGCCTCGCCGAGGTTCCCGTCGCTCGTGCGGGGATCCTCGGGCCATTCGGCCGACGGCGCGCCCACCGACCAGAGGAGGTAGGCGTCGTCCGGCTCCCGGGGGCCGCCGCCCGGCGGGAGGTCGGGACGGCTGCGCCCGGCGGGGTCGTGGCCGGAGAAGAACATGTTGTGCCCGGCCGGGCCGATCGCGAACCCGGCCCCGTCGACCATCGCCGCCGGGACACCCGCGGCGACGGCCGCCTCGAGCGGGGTCGTCCCCGCGACGCAGGCGACGTCCCACGCCTCGGGTTCGGCGTGCGGCAGCAGCTGGCGGCGCACCGCCGACGCCCGGCCGTCCGCGCCGACCAGCAGCGTGCCCTCGTCGGTCGTGCCGTCCGCGAGGTCGACGGCGACGCGGTTGCCGGGCAGCAGCCGGTACCGCTCGACGGCCCGGCCCCACCGGACCACGTCCTCGAGGCCGCGCAGGAGCAGCCGCCGCAGCGGGCGGCGGCCGATCAGCGTGTCGTCGTCCACCAGCAGCGCCGGGTCGGCCTCGGTCGGCGACACCAGCAGTTCTTCGAGGTGCTCGTCGAGGATGCGGAAGGCGTCCAGCGGCCGGGACGCGCTGTCGAGGATCGCCAGGTAGGTCTCCAGCGGCAGGCACGCGTGCAGCGCGCGGTTGGCCTGCCCGGTGAGGTGCAGGCGGTACCCCGCCCACCGTTCGTCGGGGCCGGTGTCGCGTTCGTACACCGTGACGTCGATCCCGTGCCGGCGCAGGCCGTGCGCCAGGCAGAGCCCGCCGATGCCGGCGCCGGCGATGATCACGTGGCTGCGTCCGGACATCCGGCACCCTCCCGAAGAGTAAGGTTCCTTATGGATGTGGGCTACGATATCGTGATGCCGTGCCCAACGCAGAACATCCGGTCCGCACCGGCAAAGCGCCGGTGTGGACCGACAGCGACATCGACGGCCTGGCCGGCTGGAACGTCATCCGCGCCTACCTCGCCTTCGTCCCGCGCATGGCACAGGCACTCGCCCCCGCCGAGCTTTCCCCGGCCCAGTTCGGGATACTCGTGCAGATCGACAACAGCCCCGGGATCGCCCAGGGCGCGCTGGCACGCCGATGCCTGGTGACGCCGCAGAGCATGGGCGAGGCCCTGCTCCCGCTGGAGGCGCTCGGCCTGATCGTGCGCGGCGAACGCCCGGGCCGCGGCCACCCGATCCCGGTGCACATCACCGACGCCGGCCGCCGGCTCGTCCGGAAGGCGACGAAGGCGGTGCTGGAGGTCAACACCCCGGCGGCGATGGGGCTGACGGCGGCCGAGCAGCGGACCCTGGTCCAACTGCTGCGCAAGGTGGTCGGCACGCTGGTGCCCTGATCCTGCTGGCGGCCTGCCTCGCCCAGTTCATGACGGTGCTCGACGTCTCGGTCGTGAACGTGGCGCTGCCGGCCATCCAGGACGCTCTCGGCTTCGGCGACAGCGGCCTGACCTGGGTGGCCAACGGCTACAGCCTCGCCTTCGGCGGCTGCCTCCTGCTGGGCGGCCGCTGCGCGGACCTGTTCGGGCACCGGCGCGTGTTCCTGGCCGGCGTGGCCGTGTTCGGCGCGGCCAGCCTGCTCGCGGGGGCGGCGCCCGGGCCCGGCTGGCTGGTGGCGGCCCGCGTCCTGCAGGGCCTCGGCGGCGCGGTGCTGTCCCCGGCGACGCTGGCCATCGTGACGACGACGTTCACCGGCGAGCGCGCCCGGCGCAGCGCACTGGGGACGTGGTCGGCGGTCGGCGCGGTCGGCGGCGCGGCGGGCGGCCTGCTGGGCGGCGCGCTGGTGCGGTGGGCGGGCTGGCGGTGGATCTTCCTGATCAACGTGCCGATCGCGCTGGCGATCGGCGTCATCGCGGTGCTGTTCCTGGCCCGCACCGGCGGCGCACGGGAACGGCCGCGCCTCGACGTCGTGGGGGCGGCGCTGGCGACCGGAGCGCTGGTCTCGCTGGTGTACGGCGCCACCCGCCTCCAGGACGGCGGCGCGGCGTACCTGCCGTTCCTGCTGGCGATCGGGCTGTTCGCGGCGTTCGTCCGGACCGAGCGGCGCTCCGCGGCGCCCCTGGTCCCGCCGGGCACCCTGCTGCGGCGGCCGGGGCTGACGATCAACCTGACGATGGCGGTCCTCGGCTGCGTGGCGTTCACGACGTGGTACTTCGGGGCGCTGTTCCTGCAGCGGGTGGCGGGTCTCGACGCGTGGCACACGGGTCTGGCGTTCCTCCCCCAGGCGGCGTGCATCATCGCCGGCGCCCGCCTCGCCGGCCGGCTGCCGGGCCGGATCCCGCCGAAGCGGATCGTGCTGGCGGGCACGGTGTGCGTCGTGGCGGGGCTGGGCTGGTATTCCACTGTGGACGCGGGCAGTGCGGCGCTGACCGGGGTGGTGCCGCCGGGGATGCTGGTGACGTTCGGCCTCGGGCTGTCGTTCGGCCCGCTGGCGGCCTTGGCCACGGGGGCGGCGGCCGAGGGCGACACGGGGCTGGCGGCGGGTTTGCTGAGCACGTTCCGCCAGATCGGGGCGGCGTTGGGACTGGCCGGGCTGGCGTGGGTCGCCCACGCGCGTTCTTCCGGGCTCACGGCATCGGGGACACCGGCGGCGGCCGCGGAGGCGGCGGGGTTCGGCCGGGCGTTCCTGGTGGCGGCGGTACTGGCCGCTGCAGCCACGGCCCTTGCGGCGGCGATCCCGGGAGGTGAGCGGAGGGGGTGAACCGCGCCCGCCGGCCACCCCGAGTGGGTGCCGAAGCCCCGGCACCCGCGAACCACCGCGCCCACCGGCCACCACGAACGGTGCGGCTCGGCCGCGCCGGGCATTTCGGGCGACCGACACCGGCCACCGATGCCGCGTTGGGGCTGTCCGTGCTCGCGCGGGTCGCCCACGCCCGCTCGGCGGGCGCTCCCGCGGCCGCCGCCGAGGCGGCGGGGTTCGGCCGGGCGTTCCCGGCGGCCGCGGTGCGCGCCGCCGCAGCCACGGCACCGGCAAGGTCGGTGCGGCTCGGCCGCGCCGGGCACCCGAGGGCGCACCAAGCCCGGTCACCGGGATCGCAGGCCACCCCGGCCCCGGCCCTCACGCCGAACTCCTTGCCCGAACTATAAGGATCCTGATACCTTACCCGTCAGGGCGCCCGGTCGCCGCCCACACCAGATTCGGGCGGTCTGCGTCCGGCGGGAGGGATGACCATGAGGATCACCACGGCCGCCCCCGAGCTCGCTCCTGCGACGTGGCTCGGCGACATCCGGGCCGGCAGCCGGGCCGCCGCGCTCGAGTTCGTCGAAGCGCGGTGTGCCGAGCTGTTCACCGGCCGGCGGGAGGGCGCGCTCGCCACCACCGCCCTGCCGTCCTATGTGTCCGGCGGGAAGTTCCTGCGGTCCGCCTTCGCCTTCGTCGGCTGGCGCTGCGGGCGCGACGGCTCGGACGCCGCCCTGCGGGCCGCCGCCAGTCTCGAACTGCTGCACTGCTTCGCGCTCGCGCAGGACGACGTCATGGACGGCTCGCCGCTGCGACGCGGGGCTCCGACCCTGCACACCCAGTTCGCCACCTGGCACGAGGGCCAGGGCTGGCGCGGCGACCCCGGCCGGTTCGGCGAGTCGGCCGCGGTGCTCTCCGGCGACCTGTTCCTCGTCTGGTCCGAGCAGCTGCTGCGCGAATCCGGCCTGGCCGCCGCCGAGCTGGCGCGCGGGTGGCCGGTGTACGACGCCATGCGCGCCGAGCTCGCCGTCGGGCAGCTCGGTGACCTGGTGAACGACGCGCGGTCGGTGCCCAGCTGGGCGTCCGTGCTCGACGTGCTGCGCCGCAAGTCCGGCAACTACACCGTCCGCCGCCCGCTCGAGTTCGGCGCGGCGCTGGCAGGCTGCGCGCCCGCGGTGTCGGCGCTGCTCGGCAGCTACGGCACGCACATCGGCGAGGCCTTCCAGTTCCGCGACGACCTGCTCGGCGTGTTCGGCGACCCGGCGGTCACCGGCAAGCCGGTGGGCGACGACCTGCGCGAGCACAAGGCGACCAGCGTGGTCGTGCTCGCCCGGGAGCTCGCCACCCCGGCCCAGCGCCGGGACCTCGCGGCCTTCGACCGGCTGCGGGCCATCGACGACGCGGCCGTGCGGCGCTGGCAGGACGTCATCGAGGCGACCGGAGCGCGGGAAAAGCTCGAAGAACTGATCACGGCCCGGGTCGCCGCGGCGCACGAGATCGTCGACCGGCTGGCCGTCCCGGCCGAACCCCGGTCGGCGCTGTCCCTGCTGGCCCTGCGGTGCACCGACCGGATCCGGTAGCCGACGACGGCGAGTCAGCGGTGATCCCCTCGCAGCGCGTAACGCCGTTCGGCGTACGCGAGATCGTCCCGCCACAACCGGGCCGCGGCCCGGCGCATGAGCGGCCGCAACGCCGGGGCCAGCCGAGCCGCCGCGGCGAACCCCGGCCGGTCGGACGCGGCGATCGTCGCCTCGATCACCGCGGTGCGCGGGCGGCCGTCGGGTCCGGGGCCGAGCGGGGTGGCGTGCGTCTCGACCACGCTGCCCGCCCCCTCACCGTCCACAATGGTCATCAGCACCGTGCGCGGGCCGGGGCAGGTGAACTCGGCGACCACCGGGACGCCGAGCTTCCCGGCCAGCCGGAACGTCACCTCGACGACGAACCGGTCCTCGGCCTCCGCGACGTCGACCCCCTGCGGCGCCGAGAGCACGCGCAGCCGCGCGAACGAGTACGGGTGGAACCACGCGCCGTGCCACGGGTCGAGCCGGTTGGCGACGACGTCTTCCGGCTCGCAGACCCCGGTCAGCGTGGCCACGGCGTCGACCGTGGTCCCCACCGGGCGGTCCGGCACGATCGGCCGGTCGGTGGGCTGCTCGCCGCCGATCCGGTCGAGGCGGACCCACGCCAGCACGCCGTCGTCGTGGGCCGGCAGCGCCGTCCACCCGGGACGGTCCGGGCCGACGCGCAGGCCGTGCCAGCGGCAGACCAGCTCCCCGCAGTGCACCCGCGCCTGCTCCAGCGGCGCGCCGAGGTGCGGGCAGGCGCCCGGGCCGATCTGCAGTGCGCCGTCCGGCCCGCGCCAGGCGACCAGCTCCCGGCCGCCCACCCGCACACCGAACGGCCGGTCGGCCCGGATTTCCCGGGCGGCGGCGAAGACGAACCAGTTGCCCGACGGCCGGGCACCGGCCCGCTTGACCGCCGCCTCGATCAGGGCGGGGCTGCACTCCGCGTAGGTGGGTTCCTGGCGAGCCCAGGCCGGCTCCCGGAACGGCTGCACCGGCCACCGCGCCGGCCAGCGCTCGATCACCTGCCGCTTGAGATCCACCGGAGACGCTCCCGTCCGCCACGGCCGGCCGAGAGGACCGGCACGCGAGTAATCCTCGGGCATCTGGAGCGATTGCGCAACGCTTTCGCCCGGTGCCCGGGCACGGGTTCACGCCTTCAGGCGTTCGGTGGCCAGCTCGAGGGCGCCGGGCAGGTCGTTGACGAACGGGACGTCCCGCTCGGTGAGGTTCTCCCAGCCCGGGCCGGCCGTGGCGGTGTCGAAGCCACGACGGCGCAACCGCTGGACCAGCAGGTCGTCGACGGTGTTGGCGGACATCGACCACAGGAACACCACGACCGGATCCAGCTTGGAGGCGATCGCGATGGTGGTCTCGGCCGGCACCATCTGCCCCAGGTACACCGCCGGGATGCCGACCTCCACCAGCGCGGCCCGCAGCACCTCCATCGGCAGACTGTGCCGCTCCTCCGGGCAGCAGGCCAGCAGCACCAGCCGGCCGGGCGGGGTGTTGGCGAACCCCGCGCTGTAGCGCTGCAGGGCCAGCGAAATCTCGCCGGTCAGCGCCCATTCGGACTCGAAGCAGACATCACCGCGCAGCCAGCGGCCGCCGAGGTGGTGCAGCACCGGGACGAACACCTCGGTCCACGCCGCGGCCGGGCCGAGCGCGTCCAGCGTTTCGTCCAGCAACGCGGCCAGGGAGGCGAATTCGAGGCCTTCCGCGGCCCGCTCGAGCTCTTCGATGTGCCGGTCGACCGACACCTCGGGCACCGTCTCGTCGGCGCCGGAGAACGCCGCCGCGGCGGCTTCCCTGGCCCGCATGCCGCGGTCGATGAGCCGCTGCATGTACTGCAGGCGGCGGACGTCGGCGTCGGAGTAGCGCCGGTGCCGTCCGTCGTCGCGCAGCGTCGGCCCGACCCCGTAGCGCGCGGCCCAGGTGCGCAGGGTCACGGGCGAGACGCCGAGCAGTTCGGCGACCTTGCCCGGCGTCCACGAACCCCCGGCCCGGGGTTCCCGGCCACTCACCCCGTCGACGTCCATCAACACCACGTTCCCACACGCCAGGGACGTCCGCCGGTGTGGTCACACGCGACGGAACAGCCTGCGACCGGCTATGTCCGCTTCAACGGATACGGCATCCGACGCCCGTTCGACACTCCCAGTGCCCAAGTTGCACGCCACAGAGGTGCCTTTGTGACTCAAATCACAGTTTACCCAGCGCTTGCGTGCGCGTTCCGCGAGCGGGGGCCGAACCGGTCAGGGCCACACGCGTCCGGCGCGCGCGGAAGCTTCCCGCAGAGCGACCCGGAGGCCGTTGAGCACCGGCCCGTTCCGGCCGCCGACCGGGTACCAGCCCGGCCCGGCCGCGCGCACCGGCACGCCCCGGCGGGCCAGCTCGGCCAGCAGCGGGGCGTCGGCGGTGTAGGGCGTCATCGACCAGAGCAGCACGAGCACCGGCTCGATCCGCACGGCCGTCCGCACGAGGACGTCGGGCGCCACCATCTCGCCGAGGAACACCACCGGGATGCCGGCTTCCCGCAGCACCGTCGCGAGCACCTGGAGCGGCAGCGGGTGCCGCTCGGTCGCGCAGCAGGCCAGCAGCACCGGCCGCTCGCCCGAGGGCGGCGGGGCGCCGACGACGTGCCGCTGCAGCGCCGCCGAGATCGCCCCGGCCAGCGCCCATTCGGCCGCGAAGGCCCTTTCCCCGGCCCGCCACCGCTCCCCCTGACGGCGCAGCACCGGCGCCAGGACGTCGACCCAGGCGGCGATCGTGCCGTGCCCGGCCAGCAGCTCGTCGAGCAGGACGGCCAGCGCGGGGAGGTCGATGGCGGCGGCGGCTTGGTCGATCTCGTCGGCCCGCAGCCGCGACTGCGCGGGGGTGACGGCCTCGGAGAGGACCAGCCCGGCCGCGGTCCCGGCCCGGACGCCCTGGTTCACCAGCGCGCTCATCCGGCGCAGCCGCTGCAGCTCGCGCGGCCCGTAGAACCGCTGCCCGCCGGGCCCGCGCCGGGCGGGCCCGACGCCGTAGCGGCTGTCCCACGCGCGCAGCACGACGGGCGAGACCCCGATCGCGGTGGCGATCTGCCCCGTCGTCCACCAGGAGGCCCGGTCGGTGACCTCCGGTTCCGGTCTGGTCGTCACTCGTCCCCACCACTGGTCCGGCGTGCGCCGGCTCTTCTGTCCGGCTCCGGCACGGCCGATGATGGCCCAAACGAATCGCTTGTGCAACGCTTTACTGATGACGGGGGCGTTAAAAATCCAGGGTCTCAGCCGGTGGCTCGGCCAGACCTGCAGGAACGGCCGGGATTCTCGCTCGCTTCTGCATCGTTTTCCGCGGGCTCCTCGGCACCGAGCCGGGTGCGCTCGGCGCTGAGGGCCAGCCGGTAGCCGAGCAGGAGCAGCACGTGGAGCAGGTAGAGCCACAGGAGCAACGCCGAGACCGCACCGACCGCCGCCAGGCCGCCGAACGGCACGCTCCAGTCCAGCGGGATGGCCAGGAACAGGAGGAACCCGTGGAAGAACCCCGCCAGCACGGCGGCCACGGCGAGCGCGCCCACCACCAGCGGCCCCCGGCGCACCCCGCGCGGGGCGCTGCCGGCGAAGACGATCGCGGTCACCGCCGCGATGATCAGCCAGTCGATGTGGAACGACAGCGTGATGCCCCAGAACGTCGCCCAGCCGCCGCGCGCGTAGAAGCCGGCCACCGTGTCGGCGGTGGCCAGCGGCGCGATCGCCAGGGTCGGGCTGAGGACGAGCACGGGCACGAACATCAGCCGCCCGCGCCAGCCGACGAGCGCCCCGGCGGGCTGCCCGGCCACCTGGACGAGGCCGCGCAGCAGGCCTTCGCCGTAGAAGGTGGCCGGCAGCAGGGTGACCAGCAGCGCGGTCCACGGCGTCCCGAGCGCGGCCGTGGTCAGGGCCTGCAGCGCCGGTCCGGGCCCGTGGCCGGGCGGCAGCGCGTCGACCCAGCGCGAAACGCCGTGCCGGACGAACGCCGGCGACCCGAGGAACGCCGCGCCCCGCAGGGCGACGAGCGCCAGCGGGACCACGGCCAGGACGGCGAAGAAGGTGACACCGGCGGCCCACAGGGACAGGTCCCGGCCGCGCAGCTCCCGGCCGGCGTCCCGCAGGACGGCGCCCGCCCGGCGGGCCACGTCCCGGCCGCTCACGCCGGTGCCCCGGCGGTGTCGGTCGAGGACGACGGGGTGGCGGGCTGGTCCCGCGTGCACGAGCACGACGTTTCGGGGAGCGCGCTCGCCGTCGGCTGGCTGCGGGCGATCCACCTGCTGGCCCGGCCGGTGCTGGGCGTGCCGCCCGACGTGCTGACGGGCTGCGGGGTGCTGAGCGCGCTGGCGGCGGTCTGGCTGGCGTCACTGGGCGGCGACGCGCTGTGGCTCGCCTTGGCCGCGATCGTGGCGACGGGGGTATTCGACGGATTGGACGGCGCGGTGGCCCTGCGCACCGGCCGCGCCCGCCCGCTGGGAGCGGTCCTCGACGCGGCGTCGGACCGCGTGACGGAGCTGTGTTTCGTGGCGGTGCTCCTGGTCCTCGGCGCACCCGCGGGCTGGTGCGCGGCGGCGGCGGTGACGTCGCTGCTGCACGAGTACATCCGCGCCCGCGCCCAGGCGGCGGGCATGCGCGGAGCGGGAGCGATCACGGCGGCCGAGCGCCCGACCCGCCTGGTGGTGACGGCGGTGGCGGTGACCGGGGCGGCGTTGGCCCCGGCGGGGACGCCGTGGACGGGCTGGCCGTGGGGAACGACGTGCGCGGTGCTGGGAACCGGGTTGTCGGTCATCGGCTTGGCCCATCTCTGGGTGGGGGTCGTGCGGGCGTTCAGGCAGGCCGGGTAGCGCGGGTAGGTCGGCGCCGCGCGGCTTCCGGCCGAGGGGACCGGCATCGGCCCCGCCCACCGCGGCGTGAAGCCGAAGCGCGGCGCCCTGGTCGGCTTAGCGCCGGTTCCCGACGGGAGGCGCCGGGGAACCGGCCTGACCGCCATCGACCCGGCCCACCGCGACGCGAAGCCACCGCGGGGCGCCCTGCCCGGCGCGGCTCCGATTCCCGACGGGAGGCGCCGGGGAACCGGCCTGACCGCCATCGACCCGGCCCACCGCGACGCGAAGCCACCGCGGGGCGCCCTGCCCGGCGCGGCTCCGATTCCCGACGGGAGGCGCCGGGGAACCGGCCCGACCGCCATCAACCCCACCCACCGCGACGCGAAGCCACCGCGGGGCGCCCTGCCCGGCGCGGCTCCGATTCCCGACGGGAGGCGCCGGGGAACCGGCCCGACCGCCATCAACCCCACCCACCGCGACGCGAAGCCACCGCGGGGCGCCCTGCCCGGCGCGGCTCCGATTCCCGACGGGAGGCGCCGGGGAACCGGCCCGACCGCCATCAACCCCACCCACCGCGACGCGAAGCCACCGCGGGGCGACTTGGCCGGCGCCGCTCGGGGTGCCGCCGTCGGCCCCGCCGTTCGCGGCGCGAAGCCGCAACGCGGCGCCCTGCCCGGCACGGCGCCGGTTGCCGCCGGCAGCCGCCGGAGAACCGACCTGGCCACCACCAGGCCCACCCACCGCGGCGTGGGCGCCGGGAAGCCGAGGCGCGGCAACCTGCCCGGCGCAGCGCGGGTTCCCGCCGTCGGCCCCACCCACCGCTCCGTGAAGCCGTAGTTCTGCGCCGGTCCCTCCCTCATCGGCTCGGTCCTCCCCCGGCGAGCCCGGCCACGATCTCCGCCGACATCGCCACCAGCGGCAGCCCTCCTCCCGGGTGGGCCGAGCCGCCGGCGAGGTACAACCCCGGCACCGGCGTCGCGTTCGCCGGGC
Organism: Amycolatopsis sp. Hca4; assembly: GCF_013364075.1. Lineage (GTDB taxonomy): Bacteria > Actinomycetota > Actinomycetes > Mycobacteriales > Pseudonocardiaceae > Amycolatopsis. Next base: position 9,854,045 of record NZ_CP054925.1, on the reverse strand, counting down.
GGAGGAGCGCTGCCCTCGGGCCGTTCGACGATGAGCCGTAGATCGATCCTCCCGGGGCGCCCGTCGTGCATTCCAGGTCCGCCGGGGTGCGGATCTCGCGCCACAGCAACCGGTCCCGCACGTCCAGGCCCCGGGCCGCCAGGACCTCCAGCACCCGGTCCGCGTAGTCCTCCGCCAGCCCCGGGGTCGTCCAGTCGACCGCCGTCGCCGGGTCGTGGCGGGGGGCGTTCACCAGGACGAACCAGGCTTCGCAGCCCGGCGGGTGCAGCTGCGGGTCGCCGGGGGCGCAGACGTACACCGTGGGGTCCGCCACCGGCCGGGGCGCACGGCCGAAGAGCGCGTCGAACTCGGCGTCGTAGGCGGCCGGGAAGAGCACGCGGTGGTGGGCCGGGTCCGGTGTCGTGCCGCGCAGCGCGAGCAGCAGCACGAACCCCGCCGACGACGGTTGCGTCCGGCGCAGGGCCCGGCGCGGCGCGCGCGTGCGGGGGTCGTCGAGCAGGTCGCCGTACACGTGCGCCGCGTCCGCGTTGGCCACCACGATCGAGGCCGGGAGCCGCTCGCCGTCCGCCAGCCGGACTCCGCGGACGCCCGCCGGGCCGGTCTCGATCGCGGTGACCTCCGCGCCGGTCCGGACGTCGACGCCGAGCGCCGCCAGCCGGCCCAGCAGGGCGTCGGCGAGCCGGCGCAGGCCGCCGCGGACGTGCCAGGCGCCGAACTCCTGTTCCACGAACGGCACGACGCTCAGCACGGCGGGCAGCCGCCGCGGGTCCGAGCCGGTGTAGGTCGCGTAGCGGTCCAGCAGCATCCGGGCCCGCGGGTCGCTCAGCCGGCGGCGCCCGATGCCGCGCAGGGTGCGCCACGGCGCGATCGCCAGCAGGTCCCGGACGCCGCGGGCGTGCCGGAGGAGGTCCCGGGTCCCGTTCAGCGGGCGGCGCAGCACGGGCTCGCCGACGAGACCCCACAGCCGCTCGGCGTCCTGCATGAGCTGCCGCCACTCTTCGCCGGCACCGCCGCCGAAAGCCGCTTCCAGGGCGTCCGGGACCGCGGCACGCTCGTGCGGGACGGCCAGTTCGGTGCCGTCGGCGAACCGGTAGCGGCAGGCGGGATCGACCGGGACGACGTCGACGAGCTCGTCGAGGTCGGCGCCGGTGGCCGCGAAGAGCTCGCGGTAGACCGACGGCAGGGTGAGCAGCGAAGGCCCGGTGTCGAAGGTGAAGCCGTCCCGGGTGAAGGTGCCGAGCTTGCCGCCGCAGGAGGCGGCGCGTTCCAGCACGGTGACCCGGTGCCCGGCCGCGGCGAGCCGGGCCGCCGCGGCGAGCCCGCCCATCCCGCCCCCGACCACGACGACGGCGCTCATGCGGCACCTCCGCCCGGCAGGCGGCGCGCAGACGCCACCGAACGCCCCTTCCACACCAGCCGGCCTGTGGTCCTGGCCCACCAGGACCGGCCGATCAACCCCGTCAGCGCGAGCACCGACACCGGGTGCGCCAAGCTGTCCGGCCACACCCGGCCCCCGGTCCGCCGGGCCGCCACCGCGCGCCCGGCCACCCCGGCCGCGTACCCCACCAGGCCGGCCCGCGAACCGCACAGGGCCGCTACCGCGGGAAGCACCCACACCGCCAGGAACAGCCCGGCGATCGCCGCCGCCGCGGGGGCCGAGCCCGTCGCCGACCACAGGGACTTCGTGTAGCCCTCGCGCAGTTCCGACCACGTCGCGTACATCCGGCACTCCGCGACACGGCTGCCGTCCGCGACCACGCCGCGGCCGCCCGCCCGCTTCACCGCGCGCATCAACGCGATGTCGTCCAGCACTTCGCCCGCCACCGCCGCGAAGCCGCCGCACTTGCGCAGCATCGCCGCGTCGATCACGAAGAACTGGCCGTTGGCGGCGGCCAGCGACGGCCGCGGGGACGTCTCCGCGAGCCGCAGCGGCAGCAGCACCAGCCACGACCACTGCAGCAGCGGCTGCACCAGCCGGGCCCCGAGCCCGTCCGCGCGCTGGCGCGGGAACGGCGACACCGCGTCGAGATTCGCCTCGCGCAGCAGGGAAACCGCGGCCGCGACGGCGTCGGGGGCCAGCACGACGTCCGCGTCGACGCAGACCAGCACGCTCCCCCGCGCCCGCTGGGCGAGCTGGTGGCACGCGTGCGGCTTGCCCAGCACCCCCGGCGGTGGCTCGGTGCCGGTCAGCAGCGTGACCCGCGGCCCGGCGAGCCGGCGGACGACGTCGGCCGTCCCGTCGGTGGAACAGTCGTCCAGCACCAGGATTTCGGCGTCGTCGAGGCCGCGTTGCGCCAGCAGGGAACGCAGGGCCGGGCCGACGCGCTCGGCTTCGTCGCGCAGCGGCAGCAGGATCGAGACGGCTTCCCGGCACCGGGCCCGCCCTTCGCGCGGTGCCCGGACGATCCGCGCGTTGTACGCCGCGTGCGCGGCACCGGCGACCGCCGCCGCGGCGGCCGCGCGGACGATCACGCGGAAACGCGGGCCCACCGGATCCCCTTTCCCAGCCGGATCGCGAACGGCACCGCCACCGCGCCCATGAGCACACCTCCGGCGACGGCCACCCACGGCCGTCCGAAGAACGCGAAATGCGCCCACACCGAGGAAAACCACGTCCAGAGGTACAACGCGGGCGCCGGGCCGGCCGCCAGGGCCGGGACCGGGTCCGGCGGGCGGGGCACCCAGCGGTGCAACGCCGCCTGGACGAGGACGGCGACCAGCAGCCAGCCCGCGAAGTTCGTCACCGGGATCCCGGCCACCAGCGGCAGCGACGGCTCGGGCGAGGCCCAGGTCCAGTACCCCTCGTCCACCATCTGCGGGTCGAGGAAGACGTCCCACGCCGCCAGCGCGGCCGCCGCCACCGCGACCACGCCGGCCGGCTTCACGGCCAGCGCGCGCCCGGCCAGCAGCGCCGGCCAGGCCATCATCAGCCAGGCGAGCGGGACGACGGCAGGCACACCGGCCAGCGGCAGGCCGAGCAGGCCGGTGTATTCGTAGTGCCCGAACGGGAATCCGGTGTGCAGGCCGACCACCTCGGCCAGCAGCCCGCCGCCGCCCGCGACGAGCGCCAGCGTGGCCGCCGCGCGGGCGCCGCAGCGGGACCAGGCGTCGGCGAGCGACGCCGCCGCGAAGCACAGCACGGTGAGCACGGTCAGCGGCGTGCGGCCGCCCGGGTCGGTCACCGAGTAGAGGATCTGGCAGAGCACCGTCGCCGCGGCGCAGAGCCAGGCGGCCAGTGCGGGCGGGGCGGGGCGGAGACGGGTGAATGCGGCAGTCCGCGAAACCATCACGCCAGCAGAATAGACCGGCGCGGAAAGCGGCGGGGCACTCGGCCTCGATTTCTTCGGCACTTCCTTAATTCGCCGCCGAATCGCGACGTAAATGCGCGCGGAATTGCACGACGAACACCCGGCGACGCCCCGGGTGTGGGCGGGGCGCCGCCGGGTGCGCGGCCCGCGTCCGAGGGGTGTGACGACGGGCCCGCCGGGACGGCGTGTGGCATCGCCCTCCCGGCCACGGGGTGGTCTTGCGTTTCGGCACCGATCCACGCCGAGCCACGCCGATCCGCGCCGCCGCGCGAACTTCGGCGACCGCGCGGGCATACCGGCGGGTTCGACGGTGGTTACCCGGTTTTCACCGGGTTCAAGTAGACAAGCTACACCACATGTGAAACGGTTGCGAATCGAATGGCCGACACCGGGAGGGGCGGATGACCGCGACCATGACGACGGGGGTGACCCCCGCGGACGAGGCACCCGCCGAGCAGCTGGACGCGCTGGGCCGCCGCTGCCTCGCCGCAGCGCACGGATTCGTGAGCGCGCGAGCGGCGGAACATTTTTCCGGGCGCAGCGAGGGAACGCTTGCGGAAACCGTGGTGCCGGAGTTCGTGGCGGGCGGAAAATGTCTCCGCCCGCTATTCGCCTACGTCGGGTGGCGGTGCGGGCAACCGGATTCCGACGCCGCCGTCCGCGCGGTCGCCGCGCTGGAACTGCTGCACTGCTTCGCCCTCGTCCAGGACGACGTGATGGACGGCGCCGAGCTGCGCCGCGGCCGCACCGCGCTGCACGTCCGGTTCGCCCGGTGGCACGAGGAGCAGGGCTGGGCCGGCTCGGCACCGCGGTTCGGCGAGTCCGCCGCGATCCTGTTCGGCGACCTGTTCCTGGTGTGGTCGGAGCAGATGCTGCGGGAGAGCGGGCTCGCGGCGGAGCAGCTGGCGCGCGGCTGGCCACACTACGACGCGATGCGGGCCGAGCTGGCGGTCGGCCAGCTCGCCGACCTGGTGAACGACGCACGGGCACTGCCCAGCTGGGACACGCTGCTCGACGTCCTGCGCCGCAAGTCCGGCAACTACACGGTCCGGCGCCCGCTGGAGTTCGGCGCGGCGCTGGCCGGCTGCGGCCCGGAGGTGCTGGCCGGGCTGGGCGAGTTCGGCGGCCTGGTGGGCGAGGCGTTCCAGCTGCGCGACGACCTGCTGGGCGTGTTCGGCGATCCGGTGGTCACGGGCAAACCGGCCGGGCAGGACCTGCGCGAGCGCAAGGCTTCCAGCGTGGTCGTGCTGGCCGCGGCGATGGCCGACCGCCGCCGCCAAGCCGAGTTCGCCGAGCTGATCGACCTGGACGCGGTGGACGACGAGGCGGTCGAGCGGTGGCGGGAGCTGATCGAGGCCACCGGCGCGCGCGAGCGGATGGGCGAGCTGATCCGCGAGCGGGCGGACAAGGCCATGGCGGCCATCGACCCGGCGGTGATCCCCGGCCACGCCGTCGACCTGCTCGCCGCGCTGGCGGCCCGCTGCACGGAGCGCGACCGATGACGGGCCACATCGCCGGCGAACACGCCGCCACGGCAGCGGGCCGCCGGCCTGCTTGCCGGCCGCGCCACGCAGCACGGCCCACGCCCCACCGTCCGATCCGCGAGCGCGCCGGCCGCACTTGCGCGACCACTGCCCGCCGAGGCGTGGAGGGTGACCGATGAAGACCGTGCCCGGCCCGGTGAACCGCGTCGTCGTCGTGGGCGCCGGGCTCTCCGGGCTCGCCGCCGCCCTGCACCTCGCCGGGCGCGGGCGGGAAGTCACCGTCGTCGAACGGGATGCCGGCCCCGGTGGGCGCGCCGGGCGGGTCGCACGCGACGGCTACCTGCTCGACACCGGCCCCACCGTGCTGACCATGCCGTCCATCCTCGCCGACACCTTCGCCGCCGTCGGGGCCGACTTCAGCACCGAACTGCCGCTCACCCGGCTCGATCCCGCCTACGTCGCCCAGTTCGCCGACGGCAGCACGCTGCCGGTGCACACCGACGGCGCCGCGATGGCCGAGGCCGTCCGCGAGTTTGCCGGGCCCGCCGAGGCGGCGGGCTACACCCGCCTGCGCGACTGGCTCACCCGGCTCTACCGGGCCGAGTTCGGCCGGTTCATCGACGCGAACATCGACTCCCCGCTCGGCATGCTCCGGCCCGAGCTGGCCCGGCTCGTCGCGCTGGGCGGCTTCCGGCGGCTCGACGGCCAGGTCGGCCGGTTCCTCAGCGACGAGCGCCTGAAACGCGTGTTCACCTTCCAGGCGCTCTACGCCGGCGAATCCCCGATGCACGCACTGGCCCTCTACGCGGTGATCTCCTACATGGACACCGTCGGCGGGGTGTACTTCCCGCCCGGCGGGATCGCCGCCCTGCCGCAGGCGCTCGCCCGCGTCGCGGCCGACGCCGGGGTCAAGTTCGCCTACGGCGACGCCGTGCGCGAACTGGAACGCTCCGGGTCGCGGGTCACCGCCGTGCGCACCGCCGCCGGGTCCCGGTACCCGTGCGACGCCGTCGTGCTCACCACCGAACTGCCGGAGAGCTACCGGCTGCTCGGGCGGCAGCCGCGGCGGCCGGTCGCGCTGCGGGCCGCGCCGTCCGCGCTCATCGTGCACGCCGGCGGCCCCGGGACACAGCCGGAGGTCGCGCACCACACGATCTCCTTCGGGCAGGGCTGGCGCTCGACCTTCGACGAGCTCATCACCCAGGGGAAGCGGATGAGCGATCCGTCGCTGCTGATCACCCGGCCGACCGCGTCCGACCCCGGGCTCGCCCCACCGGGCCGCCAGCTCTACTCCGTGCTCGCCCCGGTGCCCAACCTCGACCGCGGCCCCGCGGACTGGGCCGCCGAAACGGATTCCTACGCCGAAGAAGTCCTCGACGTGGCCCGGACGCGGCTGCTGCCCGGCTTCACCCCGGATTTCACCCACGTCATCGGCCCGGCCGAGTGGGCGGAGCGCGGCCTGGTCGCCGGGACCCCCTTCAGCTATGCCCACTCCTTCGGGCAGACCGGCCCGTTCCGGCCGCGGAACCTCCCCCGCGGGACGGACAACGCCGTCCTGGCCGGTGGCGCCACCGTGCCGGGCGTCGGCGTGCCGACCGTGCTCATCTCCGGCAGACTGGCTGCCGACCGGATCACCGGAGGGACCCGATGACCCGACGTGAACTCGACGCCGCCGGCATCCGCGAGCCGGAGCTGCGTGCCGCCTACACCTGGTGCCGCGAGCTCAACGCCCGGCACGGCCGCACCTACTTCCTCGCGACGCGCCTGCTCACCCCGGCGCAGCGACCGGCGATCCACGCGCTCTACGGCTTCGCCCGCTGGCTCGACGACATCGTCGACGAGCCCGAAGACGATGCCACCCCCGAAACCCTCGACACGCGCCTGCAGGAAGTCGAGAAGCGCTTCCTCGCCGACCTGGACGCCGGTGCGAGCGACGACCCGCTGCTGACCGCGGTGATCGACACGGCGGCCCGGTACACCCTCGCCAAGGCGTACTTCGAGGCGTTCTTCACCTCGATGCGGATGGACCTCACCGTCGACGGCTACGCCACCCGCGAAGAGCTGGACACCTACGTGCACGGTTCGGCCGAGGTGATCGGCCTGCAGGTGCTGCCGGTGCTGGGCACCGTCGCCCCGCGCGAAGAGGCCGAGCCGCGGGCCGCCGCGCTGGGGAAGGCCTTCCAGCTCACCAACTTCCTGCGCGACGTCGCCGAGGACCTCGGCCGCGGCCGGGTCTACCTGCCCGCCGACGAACTGGCCGTGCACGGCGTCGACCGCGACCGGCTTCAGTGGTGCGCCAAGGAGGGCCGGGCCGACCAGCGGGTCCGGGCCGCGATCCGCAACCAGATCGCCGTCACCCGCGACATCTACGCCGAAGCGCGGCCGGGCATCGCCATGCTGCACCCGATCTCCCGCCCGTGCGTGGCCACCGCGGCGCGGCTCTACGGCGGCATCCTCGACCGCATCGAGGCCGCCGGCCACGACGTCTTCGCCGGGCGCGCGGCGGTTTCGCGCGGGCAGCGGCTGGCGGTGGCGTGCGGGGCGGTCGCGCGGACGCAGTGGGCGCGGCGGCGCCACCCCGCGCCGGTGCAGCCGGTGGCGGTGGGCTGAGGTGGGCAAGGCCGAATACCTGGTCGTGCTGGCCGCGTGCGTCCTGGTCACGCTGCCGCTGGAGATCGCGGGCGCGCGGGTCTACCGGCAGCCGCGGCGGCTGGCCCGCGCGGTGCTGCCGGTCGCGCTGGTGTTCCTGGTCTGGGACGCGGTGGCGATCGCGGCCGGTGTCTGGGACTACGCGCCCGAGCACGTCACCGGCATCCGGGCCCCGTTTTCCGTGCCGCTGGAGGAAATCCTGTTCTTCGTGGTGATCCCGGTCTGCGGGGTGCTGACCTACGAGATCGTCCAGCTCACCCTCGCGGTGCTCCGGCGGCTCGTCCGGCAGGAGGCGCGCCGGTGATCCCGTGGGGCTACACCGTGCCGGCGGTCGCCGCCGTGGCCGCGGTCGTGCTGGCCGAGCTCTTCCTGCTGCGCACGGGCCTGTTCCGGCGCCTGGCGTACTGGATCACCATCGCCATCGTGACGGCGTTCCAGATCCCGGTGGACGGCTGGCTGACCAAGCTCTCCGACCCGATCGTGCGCTACGCCCCGCAGCACATCAGCGGCTGGCGCTTCCCGTGGGACATCCCGGTCGAAGACTTCCTCTTCGGCTTCGCGCTGGTGACCGCGGTGCTGCTGGTGTGGGAACGAACCGGTCCCCGGGAGGAGCGAGCGTGAACGCGATGGCCAAGGACGGTCTCCCGCGCGGTGCGGTGCCGTCGGCGTTCGACACCGAAGCGCGGTGGTACGACAAGCTGGTCGGCGCCAACCCCGGCTACCACGAGCACCTGCGGCTCTCGGCCCGGCGGCTGGAGCTGCCGCCGGACGGGACGGGCCTGCGGCTGCTGGACGCCGGCTGCGGCACCGGCGCGTCGACGGCCGCGCTGGTGTCGACCGTGCCCGGCGCCGCGATCACCGCGTTCGACGCCTCCGGGGAGATGCTCGCGCAGGCCAGGGCGAAGGACTGGCCGGACGGCGTCACCTTCGTCCACACGCCGGTGGAGGACCTCGACGGCGTTTCCGGGCCGTTCGACGCGATCCTGGCGGCGTACCTGCTGCGCAACCTGACCGACCCGGCCACGCAGCTGCGGCGGCTGCGCGGGCTGCTGAAGCCCGGCGGCCGCATCGCGATCCACGAGTACTCCGTGCGGGATTCGGCGCGCGCCCGCTGGGTGTGGAACGCCGTCTGCGCCGGCGTGATCATCCCGCTCGGGAAGGTCACCACCGGCGACGCGACCCTCTACCGCCACCTGCGCCGCAGCGTCCTCGAGTTCGACGGGATCGCGGCGCTCTGCGGCAGGCTCACCGACGCCGGCTTCACCGACGTCCGCACCGGCACGGTGCCCGGCTGGCAGCACGGCATCGTCCACACCGTCCTCGGCACCAACCCGCAGGAGCACCCGTGACCCGCCCCCTCGGCACCGACCGCCGGATCGAGACGCACCCGGCCGCACCCGGCCTGGCCGACGCCGGGCTGCTCGGCCGCCGCCCGACCGCGGCGGTCGTCGGCGGCGGCATCGCGGGCCTCACCGCGGCCACCGGGCTGGCCGAGCGCGGCGTCACGGTGACGCTCTTCGAGCGCGACGGCTTCCTCGGCGGGCGGGTCGGCGGCTGGGCGGACCGGCTGCCGGACGGCACCGGCGTCACCATGAGCCGGGGCTTCCACGCCTTCTTCCGCCAGTACTACAACCTGCGGTCACTGCTCATGCGCACCGATCCGCGGCTCGACCGGCTGACCCCGCTGGCCGACTACCCGCTACTGGACGCCCAGGGCCGCACGGACACCTTCGCCGGTCTCCCCCGCACGCCGCCGTGGAACGCGCTGGCGTTCGCCTGGCGCAGCCCGACGTTCACGCCGAAGGACCTGGTCCGCATCAACGGCCGCGGCGCCCTGCCGCTGGCCACGGTCAGCGTCCCGGAGACCTACCGCCGGCTCGACGAAACCGACGCGGCGAGCTTCCTCGACGCGATCAACTTCCCGGACGCGGCCAAGCACCTGGCCTTCGAGGTGTTCTCGCGCAGCTTCTTCGCCGATCCGCGCGAGCTGTCCGCGGCGGAGCTCGCGACCATGTTCCACCTCTACTTCCTCGGCTCCAGCGAGGGCCTGGTGTTCGACGTGCCGACCGAGCCGTTCCCCCAGGCGCTGTGGGACCCGCTGGCCGGCTACCTGGCCGACCGGCGGGTGACCATCCGGACCGGCACCCCGGTGGCGGCGCTCGAGCGCACGTCCGACGGGTTCGCCGTCACGACGTCCCACGGGAGCGGGCAGTTCGACACCGTCGTGCTCGCCTGTTCCGTGCGCGGGTTGCAGTCGATCGTCGAAGCGTCGCCGACGCTCGGGACGCCGGAGTGGCGGGAGGCCGTGGCCGGGTTGCGCACGGCACCGCCGTTCCTCGTCCGCAGGCTCTGGCTCGACCGGCCCGTCGACGCGGCGCGGCCGCCGTTCCTCGGCACCGGCAGCGTGCCGCCGCTGGACAACATCAGCCTGCTCGACCGCTACGAGGGCGAGGCCCGCCGGTGGGCGGCCGGCACCGGCGGCTCGGTCGTCGAACTGCACGCGTACGCGGCCGCGACCGACGACCGCGAAACGCTGGTGAAGGCCGTGGACGACCGGCTGCACGCGATCTACCCCGAAACCCTCGAGGCCCGGGTGACGGCGTCGATTTCGTTGTGGCGCGAGGACTGCCCGCTGTTCGGGCTGGGCGACTTCGCCCGCCGCCCCACGGTCGTGACCCCCGACCCGGCGCTGGCGCTGGCCGGCGACGGCATCCGGATCGACCTGCCGGTCGCGCTGATGGAACGCGCGGCGACCACCGGCTGGGCCGCGGCCAACACGCTGCTGGCGGGCTGGGGGCTGGCCGGGCACCCGCTGCGGTCGGTGCCCAACCGCGGCCGGATCGGCCTGCTGAACCGGCTCGCCTCGACCCGGTACTTCGGGGGGTGACCGGCGTGCCGGAAGTCGTCATCGCCGGAGCCGGGCTGGCCGGGCTCGCCGCCGCGATCACGCTGCACCGGGCCGGCGTGCCGTGCGCGGTGCTGGAGGCCTCGGACGACGTCGGCGGCCGCGTGCGCACCGACGTAGTCGACGGCTTCCGCCTGGACCGCGGGTTCCAGATCCTCAACCCGGCCTACCCGGCGATCCGGCGGCTGGTCGACGTCGACGCCCTGCGGCTGGGCCGGTTCCAGCGCGCGGTCCGGGTGGCCGACGACGACCGCGTCTCACTGCTCGGCAACCCGGTGGACACGCCCAAGGCGCTGCGCGACATCGTGGCCCGGCGGTACCTGTCGGCGAAGGACCTGGCGGCGCTCGGCGCGTTCACCGCCCGCGTCGCCGCGGGCCCGGCCCAGGCGGTGATCGACCGCGCCGACCGCACGACAGCGGAAGAACTGCGGCGCGCCGGGGTGTCCGAACGGGCGGTGGAGACGGTGTTCCGGCCGTTCCTCTCCGGCGTGTTCCTGGAACCGGAACTGGCCACCTCGGCCCGGTTCTTCCAGCTGGTGTGGCGCAGTTTCGTGCGCTCGGCGCCGTCGCTGCCGGCACGGGGCATGGGCGAGCTCCCGCGGCAGCTGGCCGGGCGGCTGCCGACGTCGGCGATCCACCTGCGCACCCCGGTCGAGGAGGTCCGGCCCGGCCGCGTCCGCACGGCCGACGGCGTGGTGTGGCCGGCCCGCGCGGTGGTCGTGGCGACCGACGGTGCCGCGGCCGCCCGGCTGGCCGGGGTCGGGGAACCGCGCTGGAACAGCGGGACGACGTGGTACTTCGCCCCACCGCGCTCACCGTTGCGCGAACCGGTGATCGTGATCGACGCCCGTGGCGGGCCGGTGGTCAACACAAGTGTGCTCAGCGAGGTGTGCCCGGAGTACGCCCCGCCCGGCTCGGCGCTGGTGAGCGCGACGGCGTTGACGGCGTTGCCGGAGCCGGAGGTGCGCCGGGCGCTGGGCCGGATGTACCGCACGGACGCGACGCGGTGGCCGCTGGTGGCCCGGTACGAGATCCGGCACGCGCTCCCGGCGATGCCGCCGCCGCACGAGCTGCGGCGCGAGGTGCGGCTGGGCGACGGGCTCTACGTGTGCGGCGACCACCGGGACACGAGTTCCCTCCAGGGCGCCCTCGCGTCCGGCACCCGGGCGGCCCGTGCGGTGCTCGCCGACCTCGGCGTGCCGAGCCGCGCGAACCGCTGAGCGCCCGGGGCGCTACGGCATTCGGGCGGAAATTCGCTCCCCGCGCCGCGAAACCCGCCGTGGTTCCGCCGAACGGCCGACACCGTTCGTGCCGGACGCACTGCCTTTCGTCGCTGGATCGAGTGAATTCCCCGCGGTGATCTTCAAGTTTCCGGCCCAGTGAACTCCCGGTTTGCGTAGCCCGGATCCGCCGCCGTGACCCGTTGAGCACCTTGACACAGGGCACTCCGAGTGACGTTCGCCCGGCCCGCTAACGAATTTCCGCCTTTTCCGTCTTCCCGAGGCAACCCGCAGTAATCCGGCCTTCGGAAAGGAAGTCCATGTCGCGGAGATCCTTGTTCGTCGCGCTGACCACGGTCAGTGCCTTGCTCACCCCGGCCGCGGTCGCGGCCGCGGCGCCGCCCGGGGTCGATCCGGCCACCGTCGACCTGACGCTCTCCGCCGGGCAGAGCGCCGACGTCACCAAGCACGTCACCACTTCCGCCGTGCCGCCGAACCCCGACCTCGTGCTGCTCGCGGACACGACCGGCAGCATGGGCGGCGCGATCTCCAACGTCAAAACCAACGCCGGCGCCATCACCGGTGACGTGCTCGCCGCGCAGCCGACCGCCCAGTTCGGCGTGGCCGAGTACAAGGACTTCACCGACTCCGTGCCCTTCAAGGTCAATCAGGGCATCACCGCGAACACCGCCGCGGTGCAGGCCGGCATCGACCAGTGGGCCGCGGCAGGCGGCGGCGACCTCCCCGAAGCCGACCTCAACGCCCTCTACGAACTGGCCACCGGCGCGGTCACCTTCCGCCCGGACGGCACCCGCATCATCGCCTGGTTCGGCGACGCGCCGTCGCACGACCCCAGCGGCGGGCACACCCTGGCCCAGACCATCGACGCGCTCAAGGCGGCGAAGGTCCGCGTGGTCGCGGTCAACGTCGGCAACCTGGATGCCGACGGCCAGGCGAGCGCCATCGCCGCGGCCACCGGCGGCGTGCTGCTGAACAACGTGCCGTCGAACCAGGTGTCGCAGGCCATCCTCGACGGCATCAAGTCCATCGAGGTCACGGTCGCCCCGAAGGTCACCGCCTGCGATCCGCAGCTGACGCTCACCAACGCCCCGGCGAGCGTGAAGGTGGCCAGCGGGGACGTCGCCACGTTCACCGAAACCGTCGCCGCCGCGGCCGACGCCGCGCCCGGCACCTACCACTGCACGGTCGACTACCAGGTCGACGGCGTGTCCCGCGGGTACGTCGAGACGACGACCGTGCGCGTGCTCGGCTTGAGCATCAACGACGTCACGGTGGACGAGGGCTCCGGCGGCGCGCCGGTGCCCGCCACCTTCACCGTGTCGCTGCTCGGCGGCGCCTCGCCGAACCCGGTGTCGGTCCACTACGCCACCGCGAACGGCACGGCGACCGCGCCGGCGGACTACCAGGCGGCGGGCGGTGACGTGACCTTCGCGCCCGGCGAGACGAGCAAGCCGGTGACCGTGCTGGTCAACCCGGACACCGTCGACGAGCCGGACGAGACGTTCACCGTGACGCTGTCGAACCCGGCCGGCGCCGGGCTGGTCGACCCGACCGGCGTCGGCACGATCCGCGACGACGACCGCGACGGTGTCTTCTCCTGCACCGGCACCGCCGCGAACGTCATCGGCGTCACCGCGGCCGTGGCGAACCCGGCGAACCTGCCCTGCGCCGACGACAGCAAGTCCGTCCTCGACGCGACGCTCAACGCCGGCCTGATCAAGGTGCAGACGCACGCGCTGACGTCGTCGACCGACCTGGCCCCCGACAACCAGTCGGCGGCCCCGGCGGCCGGTGACCACGCGCAGGCGACGGCCAAGATCGACAAGACCGTGATCAGCACGGCCGGGCTGACGATCGAGCTGGGCGTGATCCAGTCCCAGGCCGCGGCGACCTGCCAGCCGGCCCCGGGCGGGCTCGCCCCGGCGCTGACCGGCAGCTCGAACGTCGCCTCGCTGAAGATCAACGGCGTCCCGGTCACGGTGGGCTCGGCGCCGCTGACCATCGCGCTGGTGATCGGCTCGCTGAAGCTGAACGGCCAGACCATCGCGAATGGCGTCGTGAAGCAGCAGGCGGTCGCGCTGGAAACCCCGCTGGCGAAGATCGTGCTGGCGGAGTCCCAGGCCGACGTGCACGGCACCGCCGCGCACCCGGCGGGCAACCCGTGCCGGCGCTGATCCGGTGAGTGCCCCGGGGCGGGCGGCGCTGCCGCCCGCCCCGGGTTCACGAGCAGAATCTACGTCGGCAGCAGTTCGAGCGTCTCCTCCGCCAGCTTGTCCGCGCCCTCGCGGAAGTCCGCGTCCAGCTTGCGGAACAACGTCTCCGCCTCCATTGCCGGCCAATCGGCCGGCAGGTGCCCCGCCGGCAGGTGCGGGTCCCGGCGGACCACGTGCAGCCAGTCCGAATGCAGCACCAGCCGGCTCGTCAGATCGTCCGGAAAGGACGGTTGGCCGCCGTCCCACTTCTCCGTGAAGTCGTGGTAGCGCGAGGCGATCGTCGCCGTGTCGAAAGCCTTGCGCACCAGCTCGGCCGCTTCCGTCGGCTTCGCCGGGTTCGCCGTGAACACCGTGACGTGCCCGTCCAGACCGAGTTGCTCGATGATGGCCGTGACGTCGCGGACGCCGGGGGCGACCCACAACCCGTTCTGCAGCAGGCCGAAGCCCGCCCAGGTGAGCTGGCGGCGCAGGTCGTGGCGGTCGCCGCGGCGGGTGTCGGGCAGGGAGAACCCGACCAGCGTCCAGCCGGCGTCCTCGGAACGGTTGACCGCGCCGGTCTCCCAGATGCGCCGCCTGCCGTCCTCGAGGACCGCGGCGAGCCGCTCGCTCAGTCCGAAGTAGACCTTGCGGCTGTGGCGGTGCCGGGTCAGCAGCCCGCTGCCCGCCATCCTGGTCAGCGTCGAGCGCACCGCCTCCTCCGAGACGCCGACCCGGCCGAACACGTCGATCACGCTGCCCGAGTAGATCGCGCTCGCCCGCCCGAGCAGGTGGATGCCCAGGAACGTGAGCATGACGGACTTCGGGCGGGGCCCGGAGCCGGTCTCGGCGGAGGGTGTCACGGGCGTCAGCGTAACCCGGCGGGCCGCCACTTGATGTTGTGCAGAATCTTGACGGTCGTCATGCCCCTGACTAACGTTGGGGCCCGCTCCCCCGTCGTCCGCCCCCGGACGAACCTGACCCCCGCAGTGCCCCGCCCCCGACGACGAGGGTGAACCCCATGAGCACTCAGCTCCGCAGAGCGGTCGCGTCGAGCTTCCTCGGCAGCCTCATCGAGTACTACGACTTCCTCCTCTACGCCACGGCGAGCGCGGTGGTCTTCGGCAAGGTCTTCTTCGCCCAGCTCGATCCGGCACTGGCCACGGTGGCCAGCTTCGGCACGTTCGCCACCGGCTACCTCGCCCGCCCGATCGGCGGCCTGATCTTCGGCCACTTCGGCGACCGGCTGGGCCGCAAGCGGATGCTCGTGCTGACGATGACCCTGATGGGCGTCGCGAGCTTCCTCATCGGCCTGCTCCCCGGCTACGACCGGATCGGCGCGGTCGCCCCGGTCGGGCTGGTCCTGCTCCGCATCGTCCAGGGCATCGCGGTCGGCGGCGAGTGGGGCGGCGCGGTGCTGATGTCCGCCGAGCACGCGAAGACGCGCCGCGGGCTGTGGGCGGCGTTCACCAACGCCGGCGCGCCGAGCGGCATGGTCGTCTCGACGCTGGTCATGTCCGCCACCGCGGGGCTGACCTCCGAGGCCGACTTCCTCGCCTGGGGCTGGCGGATCCCGTTCCTGCTCAGCATCGTGCTGCTCGCGATCGGCCTGTTCGTGCGCTCCCGGGTGGACGAGACGCCGGCGTTCCTGGCCACCCGCAAGGAAGAACGGCGGCGGCTGCCGCTGGTGGCCGTGCTGCGGGACCACCCGCGCGTGCTGCTGCTCGGGGTCGGGGTCGGGCTCGCCGCGTTCGTCGTCCAGGCCACGCTGACCACCTTCGTGCTCGCTTACGGCGTCGCGCACGGGCACCCGCGGCAGGAAGTGCTCAACGCGCTCACCCTGTCTTCGGCCTGCGCGGTGGCGGGAATCCTGCTGTGGTCGGCCCTTTCGGACCGGATCGGCCGCCGCCCGGTCGTGCTGGCCGGCGTGGCCGCGATGGCGGTGTTCGGGTTCCTGCTCTTCCCGATGGTCCGCGACGGCAGCGGGCTGCTGCTCGTGCTGGCACTGGTGATCGGCCAGGGCGTGATCCACCCGATGATGTACGGGCCGCTGGCCGCCCTCTACTCCGAGCTCTTCGACACCGGGAGCCGGTACACCGGCGCGTCGCTGGGCTACCAGCTCGCCGGGCTCGGCGCCGGGTTCGCCCCGCTGATCTTCGCCGAGCTCCAGCGCGCCAACGGCGGCGGGTCGACCACGCCGGTGTCGTGGACCATCGCCGCTTTCTGCGTCCTGTCCGCCGTCTGCGTGCTGGCGCTGCGGGAGACCCACCGCCGCGACCTCACCCCGGAGACCGGCGTCCCCGCGGCCGCCCAGCGGGAAGGGCAGCGCGGATGAAGGGGTGGCTCCGCCGGGCCGGCACCCTCGCCGCGGCCACGCTGACCGCGCTCGGCCTCACCACCGGGAGCACGGCGCAGGCCGCCACCCCCGCGCACTACACCGGGCAGCTGCCCGACGGCGCGAGCTGGGTGGCGGACGTGCCTGCCGCCTGGAACGGGACCGTCATCCTCTACAGCCACGGCTTCGGCCCGCTCCAGGCGCGCAACGCCCCCGACGAGCCGACCGGCCAGGCCCTGCTCGCGGCCGGGTACGCGCTGATCGGCTCGTCCTACAGCGGGCCGTCGCTGTGGGCGCTCGCTTCCGCACCGCGTGACCAGTTCGCCTCGCTCGACGAGCTCGTCCGCCGGATCGGCGAGCCCCGCCGCACCATCGCGTGGGGCACGTCGATGGGCGGGCTGGTCAGCGCACTGGAAGCGGAGTCCGGCGCGCGGCGGCTGGACGGCGCGCTGACCACGTGCGGCCTGGTCGCGGGTGCGCTGAACCTGAACAACTACCAGCTCGACGGCGAATACGCGCTGTCCCGCCTGCTCGCACCGGCGCAGGGGGTGAAGCTGGTCCGGTACGCGAGCGCCGCGGAAGCGAGCGCGGCGGGCGCGGCGCTGACGAAGCTCGTCAGCGACGCGCAGGGCACCGCGGCCGGGCGGGCCCGGATCGCGCTCGGGGCCGCGCTGATGAACACGCCGCCGTGGCTCACCGGCGACGCCCCGCCCGGGCCGGCCGACCACGCGGGCCAGGAGGAGCAACAGCAGCAGGCACTGGCGGGGTTCGTGCTCGGGTTCGTGGTGCCCGGCCGGTACGAGATCGAGCAGGCGGCCGGCGGGAACAGCGCGGCCAACCGGGGGGTCGACTACCGGAAGCTGCTCTCCGGCAGCCCGCTGGCGAAGCAGGTCCGGGCGCTGTACCGGACGGCGGGGCTCGACCTCGACGCCGACCTGGCCGAGCTGACCCGCCACGCGGACGTCACCCCCGATGCCCGCGCGATCGGCACGCTCGCCCGCACGTCCACGGCGACCGGGCGGCTGCGCGTCCCGTCGCTGGCCATCCACACCACCGCGGACCACCTCGTCCCGGTCGAGCAGGAGAACTGGTACGCCCAGCGGGTCCGGTCGGCGGGGCGGGAACCGTTGCTGCGCCAGGCCTACGTCGGGGCGGCCGGGCACTGCGCGTTCCGGCCGTCGGAGACCCTGGCGGCGTTGCACGCCCTGGAGTCCCGGATCGACACCGGCCGCTGGCCCGACCTGCGGCCGGAGCGCCTCAACGCGGCCGCGGCCGCGCTCGGCGAGCCGGGCCGGTACCTCCGTTACACGTCGGCGCCGCTGACCGGCTCGGACCGCCGCTGAGGCAGGGGGCGGCCGCACTCCTCGGCGGCCGCCCCTTGCGTCACGGTAAATCGATTCTTTCCGAACTTGCATTTGATGTTAAGTGCTGGTGTCCCTAGCGTGGTCGGTATGAACCTCACCGTCCTCGCGGCGTCCGGCCGGACCGGACTCGCACTCACCCGGGAAGCCTTGCGGCGCGGGCACACCGTGACCGCGATCGCCCGGGATCCCGGCCGTATCGATGTTCCGCCGTCGGCCCGGCTGCACAAGGTGGCGGCCGACGTGGAAGATCCCGCGAGCCTCGCGGCCATCGCCGGCTCGACCGTCCTTTCCGGACTCGGCACGGACCGGGCCGGCGTGCTGACGGCGGGAGCCAAGGCGGTGGCCGCGGCCGGGCCGTCCCGGATCATCTGGCTCGGCGCGTACGGCACGGGCCGTTCGGCGGAGGTGGCGGGCGAAGCGGCCGCGACGCTGGCGAAGCTGCTGGGCGACCGGCTCGCCGACAAGGTCGAGGCGGACGCGACGATCCTCGCCGCGGGCGGCACGGTGTTCCACGCGGGCCTGCTGACGGACGGCCCGGAGAGCACGGAGCGGCGCACGGTCGGGCTGGAAGCGGGGCCACCGCTGGACTTCGAGGCGGTGATCAGCCGGGCGACGGTCGCCGCGGCGATGCTCGACGAGGCCGAGACGCCGCGCTTCGAGGGCACGATCGCGTTGCCCCTGCCCGGCTGAGCACGGCGGCTCGGCGCTGCGCGCCTCGGTCGGCGCGAGGCAGCGGGGGCACATCGGGCAGGAGAAGGCGGCTCGAAGCGGCTCGGGGACCGGCCGGAGTACCCGGCGCTGCCCACCGGCGGCGACCCTTACCCACCCCCGGGCGAGACCGGAGCGCCGGAAGCGGCCCCACCGCCCGCAGCGACCACATCCCAACCCACCCGGGCCGCACCGGAGGACCGGATGCGGGCTCAGTGCCCGGCGATGATCTCCTCCAGTGCCTCCCGGATCTGCTCGCGGAGCCAGGCGTGCGCCGGGTCGGAGTCGAAGCGCTGGTGCCACGTTGCGCAGATCTCCGCCGCCTCCGCCTTCGCCGGGAGGGGGCGGGTGATCAGCCCGAACGCGTCGATCAGCGGGCGGCCGAGCACCGCCGCGCAGGTGACCAGGGCGTTGCTGCGTTCCGCCAGCTGCAGCGCCGTCGCGAGCGTGGCCACCGAGGCGATCACGCGGCGGCGCAGGCCTTCCGCGGCCAGCGCCTCGTCGATCGGGGCGGTGAGGCGGCCGCGGCGGGAGACCAGGACGTGCGGGTGCTCGGCGAACGTCCGCAGGTCGAGTCCGCCGGCCGCGGGGTGACCCCGGCGCATCGCCACCTCCAGGTGGTCCCGGCCGAGCACCTCGGCCCGGAACTCGGGCTGCTGCGGCCGGGCGCCACCGAGCTCGACGTCGACGCGGCCGTGCCGGAGGTCGTCGGTGTCGGCGGAGTGCTCGGCCAGCACCCGCAGCCGCACGCCGGGCGCCCGGTCCTGGAGCCGGACCGCCAGCACCGGGATCACCGACGCCGCGAGCGCGTCGTGGCACTGGATGGTGAACGTGCGGTCCAGCTCGGCCAGGTTCAGCTCGCGGGCCGGCTGCAGCACCGCCCGCGCCTGCCGGACCAGCCGGTGCACGTCCTCGCGCACGGCCACCGCGTACGGCGTGGGCACCATCGTGTGACCGGTGCGGACCAGGATGTCATCACCGGTCACCGCGCGCAGCCTGCCGAGGGTGCGGCTCACCGCCGGTGACGACAGGTGCAGCCGCTCGGCCGCGCCCATCACGCTGCCCTCCTCGAGCAGCGCGTCGAGCACCGTGAGCAAGTTCAAGTCGAGTTGCACGAGCCCAAGACAAACACACGTACGGGAGAAACCATGACGCAGGACCTGCTCGCCGCCACCACCGCCGCCGTCCGGGCGGCCGGGGACCGGATGCTGGAGCGCTACTCCCCCGCCACCCGCCAGCCGGGGCTGCCCGAACTGCTGGAAAGCCTGCACGACAACGACTCCGCCGTCGCCGACGTGCTCCGGCCGGCGCTCGCCGCCATCCGGCCGGAGGCGCGCTGGCTCGACGACGAACACGGCTCCGGGCCGCTGCCCGGCGGCGAGTGGTGGCTCATCGACCCGATGGGCGGCAACGTCAACGCCGTGCACGGCATGCCCGACTGGAACGTCGGCGTGAGCCTCGTCCGCGACGGCCGTCCGGTGCTGGCCGTCCTGTACTTCCCGGTGCACGGCGAACTGTTCACCGCCACCGAAGGCGGGGGCGCCCACCTGAACGGTGAGCGGCTGCGGGTCTCCGCCAAGACGTCGCTGGACGGCGCGCTGGCCGGCACCGGCCAGGCCCAGCCCGGCCACCGGTTCCTCGACCGGATGGGCAGCTCGTTCACCGCGATGTCGGAAGCCGCGCTGTACGTGCGGATCTCCGTGCCGGTGACCCACCAGCTCGCCCAGGTCGCCGCGGGCCGGATGGACCTGCACTGGCAGTTCGACAACGTCCGGGCGCACGCCGCCGGCGTCCTGCTGGTGCAGGAAGCCGGCGGCGTCGTCACGGACCTCGGCGGCGGCCCGTGGGACCTGACGAGCGCGGGCTACCTCGCCGCCGCGCCCGGCGTGCACGCCGCCGCGCTGAAGGTGCTCAGCGCCTGAGCGGCTACCCGCCCAAGCCGAAGAAGGCGATCGCGGCGGCGGCCATGCCGGCCGCGGGCAGGCTGTGCCCGGCACCCTGGATGCTGTAGGCCTCGACCTTGTCGCCGTAGCGGCGGCGGTTCCAGCCGTTCTGCGGGGTGTCCGCCGACGTCGGCGTCTGGCTCAGGCCGAAGACGTTGGTCCACTGCTCGATTTCCTCCTGCAGCAACGCATACGGCACGAGCGTGTCGGCGGTGCCGTGCCACAGCTGGACCCGCGGGCGGGCGCCGGTGTAGCCGGGGTAGGCCTGCCGGACCGCGTCACCCCACTGCTGCGGTGTGCGGTTCGCGCCGCCGTTGCCGGTGCACTTGCTCGACCACGGCGGGAAGTCCGCGGCATTGGCGAAGCAGGTGAACGGGACGCCCATGAACGCCGCGCCCGCCTTGAACACGTCCGGGTAGAGAGCGAGCATTTCGTTGGTCATCATGCCGCCGGAGGAAGAACCGGTGGCGAAGACGCGGTTCGGGTCGCCGCCGTAGTGCTGCTCCGCGTAGGTCACCATCGACACGATCGAAACCGGGTCGCTGCCGCCGCCCCGGCGTTTCGCCGCGTCCGACCACGTGTCGAAGCAGTTGCCGAACCCGGCCTGCTGCTGGGCGCTGGGGTAGATGACGAGGAACCCGTAGCGGTTGGCCAGCGCGGCGAATTCGCTGCCGGAGTAGAACCCGGGCCCGGAACCGCCACAGCCGTGCATGGCGACCACGATCGCGGGGTTGGCAGGCCGGTTGTCCGGCACGTAGACGTGCATGCGCATCGCGCCCGGGTTGTTCCCGAAGCCGGTCACTTCCACCAGCGAAGCGGCCGACGCCGGGGCCGGGACCACGGCCGCGGTGACGGCCATCAGCAGGGCACTGGTGATGGTCACGAACGCCGTTCTGAATCCACTCATCGGTGACCTCCGGTCGGCGATCCCCCTCGCGCCTTGAGGTTAGGCAGATTCACAACGACCGTCAACAATTCATCAAGCATTCCGGGATACCGAAAGTTTCGAACCTGGTGATACTCTCGAAATGCCGGACAAAAGATTGTTGATCGTCAGGGAATCGGCGAACAATCCGGCGCGGAAGGCGGTGGCGCGTGCTCGAAGCGGCCGGGTGGGCGGAGGACGAGGGCGCGCCGGGTGTGCGGCCGGAGGCCCTACTGCTGACGCTGTTCGGCGACCACGTGCTGGACCGCGGGATCGCGGTGTCCACCGGTGGGGTGATCGCCGCGCTCGACCGCCTCGGCGTCGGCGAGCACGCGACCCGGGCGACGCTGAGCCGGATGAGCCGCCGCGACCTGCTGCACACCGTCCGCCGCGGGCGGCAGGCGTTCCTGGGCCTGACGCCGCACGGGACGGCGGTGCTGCGCGACGGCCAGCGCAAGCTCGACGGCGACATCGTCGACCGGCACTGGGACGGCCGGTGGACGCTGCTGACGTTTTCGGTGCCGGAGACCCGGCGCGCGGACCGCTACGCGCTGCGCACCCGGCTGGGCTGGTTCGGTTTCGGGCCGTTGCGCAGCGGGCTGTGGGTTTCGGCGTCGGCCGCGGACATCGCGCCGGCGCTGGCCGAGCTGGATCTGCTGGACCACGCCGAGGTGTTCCGCGCCGAGCCGTTCATGTGGACCGACCCGGCGCGGATCGCCCGCGAGGCGTGGGACCTGCCCCGGATCGCGGCCGGGTACGAGCAGTTCCTCCGCCGCTGGAGCGGCCGAGCACCCGAAGACCTCGGCGACGAGCTGTCCCGCCGCATCCGGCTGGGGGCGGAGTGGCTGCTGCTGATCCGCCGGGACCCGGTCCTGCCACCGGCGCTGCTGCCGGAGGACTGGCCGGGGACACGAGCGGCGGCGTTGTTCCGGGCGCTGCGTGGCGAGTGGGAGCGGCCGGCCGGGGAACTGGCGGGTGGGTTGCTGGAGTTCCTGGTCGACGAATGATCTCGGGGCGGCGGGGTGCGGGTCCGGCGCGAGCCGCGGGGCGACGGTGCCGCGCCGTCGCGGTTGCCACGTTGCATGCCACGTTGCAAACTGGAGCCCCCATCCCCGCCCCGGAGGTCAACGGTGACCGACTTCGATCGACGTGATGTGTTGCGCGCCCTCACCGCTCTCGGCGTGACCGGCGTGGCCGCGAGCCTGTTCGGCGGCACCGCCGAAGGCGCCGGTGAGAACCCCTTGGACCTGAAGTTCTCCGTCGCCGAGCAGTTCCGGCCGTTCGACCTGATCGCCCCGAACTTCGTCCAGCTCGACCAGCCCGCCCGGCCCGGTGCGCTCGTCGCGACCGGCATCCGGCCGAAGGCGCCCTACGGGACCGTGACCGTGCAGGTGCTCGACGCCCGCGCGCCCGTCGTCGCCGGGCTGGCCGGGGGCGGGGTTTCCGTTCTCGGCAGCTACGATCCCGCCACCCGGCAGGCGGGCATCGAGATCACCACCGCCGCCGGTACCGCCGTGGTCAAGACCGTCGCCGCCGAGCTGCGGGGGCCGTTCGGCTTTGCCGTGGTGGTCAACGAGAACGCCGTCACCGTCCTGGCCGACCAGGGCTCCGGCTGGCGGCCGCTGCTGACCGAGCGCGACCAGGTCCGGGCGCGGATCGACCTGCGCGACCCGGCCGTCCTGGGCCGGCTGGGCTACGCCTACGGCAGCCGCGGGCCGGCCCGGCTGGGCCGGGTGCGGGCCGGGTACTTCGGCCAGGCGGGCGTCCGCGACCCGCACGTCGTGCAGCACGCCGACGGCCGGCCCTACATCCGCCACGGCAAGCTCTACCTGACCATGACCAACGCCGGTCTCGGGTTCTTCCAGCAGGCGCACTGGGCGGTCTGGACGCTCGACCTCGCCGACCCGGCCAAGCTGGAGCAGGTGGCCACGCTGTTCTTCGCACGCGACGGCGTCGTGCTCGGCGACCACGCCGGCCAGATCGTCCGCGACGGCGACCGGTTCATCCTCCTGATGAGCTCCTGGGGCGACTTCTCGTTCAACGGCGTCCACGTCCGGCACACCGTCACCCACGCCGACGTGCTCTCGGGCGTGCACGTCCTGCCGACCGAGCAGCTGCCGTTGCCGACGACGGTCAGTTCGTGGGACCCGGCCCTGACCAAGATCGACGGCCGCTGGCACATCGCGTTCGTCGAGAGCCCGGCCCAGCAGCCGTCGTTCGTGTTCCACCCCGCCTTGGCGGCGGCCCCGCGCGGCGCGGACTACGACGACGGGCTGACGCTGCTGGGCGCGGACCGGTCCGTCACCCAGACCGAAGGCACGATCCTGCAGCGCGTGGGCGGCCGCTGGTACCTGTTCGCCAGCGACGGCAACGCGCGCGAATACCCGGTGTACGACCTGAGCCTGCGCAAGCTCGGCACGCTGAACGCCCCGTACGGAACGAACATCCCGCACCCGATGCTGGTGAAGATCGGCGGGCGGTGGTGGCTGCCGACGTTCGACGGAACCCAGTACGCCGAAGACGTCCTGGGCTACGGCGGCCACGGCGACTTCATCCTGATGCGGTCGAGCTAGCCGCCGCGAAGGGGTCGCACACGTACTTCCCGGACGGCTCGCTGTTCCTTACTGGTGAGGCCGGTACGGCGAGCGGAGGGATGCGTGTCCTGGATGGTGAAGTCGCAGTCGGGTACCACGGCCAGGACGGCCGGGCGGCGCAACCGGCCGCCCGGCCCCACAACCCCGCCGCGAGCCGCCGGCTGCCGCGCAGCCCGACGCTGCCCGGCTCCCGCGGCCGGGGCAGCCCCTCCTCGGACGCGGCCCGCGCCCGGGACCCACCCGGGCGCGGGCCACCGATTCACCTGTTGGACGCGATGAAATACACGACGACCCCGATCAACGCGAGGACTTCGCTCAGCACGAACGTCGAATACCCCATCGTCTGCAGTTTCCCGCGCGCTTCCGGCTGGCGCGCGGTTCCGTTGATGACCGCCGCGAAGATCAGGCCGACGCCGATTCCGGGGCCGATCGCCCCGAGGCCGTAGCCGATCGCCGCGAGGCCGGGGTTGATGTCGACCACCTGGGCCAGAACAGTGTCACTCATGGACATTCCCCTTCACATCGGTCCACGCGCACGCTCGCGTGGAATTGCGGGCTCGTGCGTCACACCGGACATGGAACAGGGCTGAGCGAAGACGCCGGAAACCGGAGAAGATCGTTCGCTTCGGGGCGGATTTCGCCGGCCGGGCGGGATTGTCGGTAATCGAGTGGTCCGATCAAAACCAGGATATCACGGGAATTCCGGACCCGCCGCCGGGCAATCGGACGGGCGGTCCGCCGCCCGGTCCGTCCGGTCCGCCCTGTCCATTGTGGCCGCCCCGGGGCCGCTCACACCTCCGAAGGCAGGCCGCCCACCTGTGCACGCAGCGTGCTCACGACATCACCGGGCCGGGCGACGAATGGCGGGCCGGGCATCGGCCCCGGAAGAAGGAGCACGCGGGTGGCAACCCGGTTGGCACGGACCCGACTCGCGCGGGCCTTGTTTCGAAACTTCGCCGCCGCGAGCACAGATCCCGGACAAACCCGGACGGTCCCCGAAACCGCCGATTTTATTAGCCCGGCGAAAACCCGAATGATCTTTGCGTTTTCCTCGCCGGACCGGCTCCCGCCACCCCGCCGGACAAGGCGCCCGAGCCCGCCGCAAGAGCGACCCGGAGCACCCTCGACCGCCGGGCCAGGCGGGGTTTCCGGCGTAATGGCCCCCTCGCCGCCCGTGCAACCGGCAGGGTGGCCAGCACCACCCGCGGGGACCCTACCAGCGAAGATCGAGAGCGGCGGCCGGAGTGCTGACACCACCATTAATGGTGGTGCTAACACCACCATGCCAGCGATGTCCGAATACATCGCGAGTCAAACCGTCCACCAGGTGATACTACTGACGAGTTCAGCGTTTCACTGGTCCGAACGGAGGTACCTAAGCCACCTGCCCTCTGCCACTATCTTGCGCAAAATACATCTTCGGATGGTCCGGCCGATGCGTCGCGGGCTGCCCGAATCTGGGGGTCGATCAAAGTGGAAATCGAACTACTAGGCGCCATGGAAATAAGATCGAACGGGAGAATTTATTCGATACGCGCAAAGAAAGTGCGGACGCTGCTGGCGATGATGGCACTGTCACCGGGCCGCCCGGTGTCGTACGAGCAGCTCGCGGACGAGCTGTGGGGTCCGCGGTCGCTCGCCAACTCCCGCAACGCCCTGCAGGCCAACATCGCCCGGCTCCGGCGGCTGTTCAAGCCGATCACCGACGCGAGCGGGGAGGAGGTCGTCCGGACCACCTACAGCGGCTACCAGCTGGAAGTGGCCGCGGAATCGATCGACTCGCACCGGTTCCTCGAACTCGCGCGGCGCGGGACGTCCCTGGTCGCCTCCGCTCCGCAGGAAGCCACCGGGCTCCTCCGGGAAGCACTGCTGCAGTGGCGGGGGCCGGCCCTGATGGACGTGCAGGAGGGGGCACGGTGCCGGGCCGCGGCCACGCACCTGAACGAGCGGCGGCTGGCCGTGCAGGAGGACCTCATCGCCGCGCGGCTGGCGGTGGGGCAGCACCACGACATCGTGCACGAGCTGCGCCAGCTGGCCACCGAGAACCCGGGCCGCGAGCGGCTCAGCGAACTGCTGATGCTCGCCCTCTACCGCACCGGCCAGCAGAGCGAGGCGCTCTCGGTGTTCCACCACACCAGCAAGTGGCTCGGCAGTGAGCTCGGCCTGTCACCCGGCCGCGCGCTGCGGCAGCTGTACCAGGCCATCCTGGTCCAGGACTGCATGCTCGACTGAACAACCGGTTCTCCTTCGCAGCGGGGACGGCGCGATGTTCGCCGTCCCCGCTGTCGTTTCCCTGTCACGGACACGGTCCGGGCTCATCCACTCTCCTTCCGTGATCGACCGGCCATGATCATGGCCCACCCGGATGACGGACGGCTGACACTTCACCGACGCCGGCCTTCGTCAGCGGTCGGTCACCGCGCGGTCATCTGCGCTGGCTAGTTTCCCGGCGAGGCCGAAGTTCGTCCGAAAACGCCCACGGGAGCAGTCATGACAGCGGCAGTGTCCGAGCGCAGGGAACAGATCCGCGCGATCGTCCGCGAGCACCTCGAACTCGAGGACAGCGAACTTTCCGAGACGAGCAACTTCATCGAGGACCACGAAGCCGACTCGCTCACGCTGATGGACGTGCTCGCGGCGCTGGAGAAGAAGTTCGGCGTCACGATCGACCAGGCGCAGTTCCGCCGGATGACCGACCTGAACAGCGCCTACGACGTCGTCGCGGAATCCGCGGGCTGGTAAGAGCGATGAGCGAACAGTCTTCCACCGCACCCGGGCGCCGGGTGGTGATCACCGGCTGCGGGGTGGTTTCCAGCCTGGGCACCGGCATCGACGAGTTCACGGCGGCGCTGCGCGCCGGGCGCAGCAACGTCCGGCCGATCAGCGTCTTCGACACGACCGGGTTCGAGCACACGAACGGCTGCGAGGTCATCGGGTTCGAGCCCGAGCGCTGGATCCGCAACGTCGATGTCGATTCGCTCGGCCGGGCCAGCCGGTTCTCCACCGCCGCCGCCCGGCTGGCGGTGGCGGACTCCGGCATCGACCTCGACGTGCTCCGCGAGGCGCGCTGCCTGCTGTCGGTCGGCACGACCGACGGCGAGTCGCACGAGCTCGACAGCATGGTCGCGCTGGAGATCGCGGGCGGGCCGGAGGCGATGAGCCCGCGGCTGGCCCGGCGCACGTCGGCCGGCCGGCTCGCCACCTCGATCGCCCACGAGCTGCGGCTGTCCAATGTGGAGGTCGGCAGCATCGCGACGGCCTGTTCGGCCGGCAACTACGCGATCGGCCACTCGTTCGACGCGATCCGGCTCGGGGAAGCCGACTTCGCGTTGTGCGGTGGCGCGGACGCCGTCTGCCGCAAGACGTTCACCTCCTTCTACCGGCTGCGCAGCATCGCGCCGGACTGCTGCCGCCCGTTCGACAAGAACCGGCAGGGCATCCTGACCGGCGAGGGAGCCGGCATCCTGATGCTGGAGAGCCTGGAGTCGGCCACCGCGCGCGGCGCCCGGATCTACGGCGAGGTGCTCGGCTACGGCCTGTCCTGCGACGCCCACCACCCGGTGGCCCCGCACCAGGGCGGCATCGCCCGCTGCATGGAGCTGGCGCTGGCCAACGCGGGTGTCAAGCCCGCCGAGGTCGACTTGATCTCCGCGCACGGCACCGGTACCCACGCCAACGACAAGACCGAGGCCGCGGCGATCCGCGAGCTGTTCGGCGACGACACGCCCCGCGTGGTGTCGATGAAGTCGATGCTCGGCCACTCCATGGGCGCGGCCAGTGCGCTGGCCGCGATCGGCTGCTCGGTCGCCATCACCGAGGGGTTCATCCCGCCGACGATCAACCACGTCGAGACCGACCCCGAGTGCGCCGTCGACTGCGTGCCCAACGTGGCGGTGGAGGCGGACCTGCGGATCGTGCAGAACAACGGCTGGGCCTTCGGCGGCAACAACTCGGTCGTGCTGATCGGCCGCTACGACGGACCGCGGGAGGCGGTGGCATGAGTACCGCGACCCCGGCCGCGCCGGTGATCTCGGCCTGGACGGCGATCTCGCCGTTCGGCCACGACCGCAGCTCCTTCGCCGACGGCGTCCGCACCCGGACGTCGCCGGTGTCCACACTGGACGCGCAGCGCTGGACCCGCGGGCCCGGCGAGTCGGCGGCCACCGTTCCCGGCTTCGAGCCCCGGGAGTTCCTCGGCTCGAAGGGCACCCGGGCGATGAACCGGGTCAGCGGGCTGGCCGTCGCCGCGGCGAAGCACCTGCTCGCCGACATCGGCGTCGAGCCGGGCGACGAGCGCGACGACATCGGGTTCGTGCTCGGCACCACGACCGGCAGCGTGCAGAGCATGATGGACCTGACCCGCGCGTCGCTGACCGGCGACAAGCCCGACCACGTCGAGCCGGCCGCGGTGCCCGGCTGCGTGATGAACTGCGCCGCCGGGCAGGCCGCGATCTGGCACGGGCTCAAGGGCCCGAACGCGACGATCGCCGCGGGCCGGACCACGGGCCCGCACGCGCTGAACTACGCGCGGCGGCTGCTGCGGACCGGCCGGGCCACCCGGGTGCTCTGCGGCGCCGCCGAGGAGTACTCCCCCGCCCGCGCCTGGGTCGAGCACCACCGCCGCGGCGGTGGCGACCCGGTCGTCATCGGCGAGGGCTGCGCGATGTTCCTGCTCGAACCCGCGGAGCTGCGGCCGCCCGGCCGCCGGGTGCTGGGCACCCTGGAGGGGTTCGAGTCCCGGGTGTGTCTCGACGGCGACCTCGCCGGGACGGTCACCGTCGCGGTGCGGGCACTGCTCGCCTCCGCCGGGGTCTCGCCCGAGCAGGTGTGGGCGGCGACCGGCAGCGGCTTCACCGACGCCGGCGGGCAGCCGGTCGAGGCGGTGGCGCTGCGGGGGCTGTTCGGCGACGCGGCCGTCGACCGGGTGCCGTCGGCGGACCTGCTCGGGGACACGGCGTCGGCGAGCGCGATGTTCCAGCTCGCCGCCGTCCTCAGCGTCGCGGAGTCCGCCGGGCGGGCCGGTGCCGACCACACGGTCGTCACCACCTGTGACGACGACGGTTCGGTGGCGTGCACGCTGCTGCGGCTCGGGGAGCCCGCCGCATGAGCGAGCCCAAAGTCGCGCTGGTCAGCGGCGGCTCGCGCGGCATCGGCCGCGCGGTCGTGCTGAGCCTCGCCGAAAGCGGCCACGACATCGCCTTTTGCTACCGCTCGGACGAGCAGTCCGCCGACGTGCTCGCCAAGGAGGTGCACGAGCTCGGGCGGCGCGCGGTCGCGACGCGGGTCGACGTCACCGACCGGGAAGCGGCCGGGGAGTGGGTGGCCCGCACGGCCGTCGACCTCGGTGTCCCGGACACCGTGGTGACGTCGGCGGGCATCACGCGCGACGGCGCGTTCGTCACGATGACCGAGGACCGCTGGACGGACGTGCTGCGGACCAACCTCGACGGCGTCTACAACGTCTGCCAGCCCGCTGTGTTCCTGATGCTCAAGCAGCGCCGCGGCAGCGTCGTCACGCTGTCTTCGGTGTCGGGGGTGCACGGCAACCCGACGCAGGTCAACTACTCGGCGTCCAAGAGCGGCGTCATCGGCTTCGCCAAGGCGCTGGCCAAGGAGGTCGGCCGGTTCGGCATCCGGGTCAACGCGGTCGCGCCGGGCCTGATCGAGACCGACATGACCGCGCAGATGACGGACAAGGCCCGCGAGAAGCTGCGCGCGGCCATCCCGCTGGGCCGGTTCGGCACCGCCGGGGAGGTCGCCGACCTGGTGGCCTACCTGGCGTCGGACCGCGCCGCCTACATCACCGGAAGCGTATTCGAGATCGACGGCGGCCTGGTCGTCTGAGGGGGAGGTCCACAGTGGACTCCGATGGGAACACCGGCAGCACGAACTTCATCGCCCGGCTGAAGACGGCCGCGCTCGGCTCGGCCGAGCACCTGTTCGTCTTCCTCGGCAACTTCGAGGTCGAACAGCTGTGGGCGGCCGACGAGCTCGGCCTGCCGCGGGTGTCCGCCGCGGGCAGCACCGCGGTGGTCAACAGCATGGACGAGTTCGCGCTGCTGCTGGGCGGCAAGGGCGACCACGTCGTGCTGAAGCACGCGCCCGACCCGGACTACCACCGCTACCTGCTCGACCTCGGTTTCGAGCTGCCGGAGGTGCACGTCGTCGCGGCACCGGACCCGGCGCGCAACGTCACCCAGGACGCGCTCGCCGATCCCGCGCTCGTCGCGGCGCTCACCGAGCTGGCCACCGACGGCGCGCACCTGCTGCCGCACGGCGCGTCCGCCGTCGAGGAGGAACTGGCGGCCCGCACCGGCGTTCCGCTCGCCACCCCGCCCGCCGCGCTCTGCAAGGCCGTCAACAGCAAGGTCTACAGCAGGCAGCTGGCCGACGAGCTCGGCCTGCGGCAGCCGGCGGGCTGGGTCTGCGACACGCCCGCGCAGCTGGCCGAGGCGGTCCCCGAGGCCGCGAAGGTGCTCGTCGACGGCGGCACGGTCGTGGTGAAGGAGGCGTTCGGCGTGTCGGGGAAGGGCATCGCCGTCGTGAACAGCGAGCAGCGGCTGCTGCGCCTGCAGCGGATGATCGAACGGTCGGCGCAGAAGGCGGGCCGCGACCGGATCGCGCTGGTCACCGAGACCTGGGTCGAGAAGCGCGCCGACCTGAACTACCAGTTCACGGTGGGCCGGGACGGCTCGGTGCGGTTCGACTTCGTCAAGGAGGCCATCACCGAACACGGTGTCCACAAGGGACACCGGATGCCCGCCCGGCTCGACGAGGGCCAGCACCGGGTGATCCGGGACGCGGCGGCCGCGCTCGGCGCCCGGCTGGCGCGGGACGGCTACTACGGCGTCGTCGGCGTCGACGCGCTGGTCGAGCCGGACGGCGGCATCTTCCCGGTGCTGGAGATCAACGCCCGCAACAACATGTCGACCTACCAGGTACCGCTGCAGGAGCGGTTCGTGCCCGAGGGCGCCGTCGCGATGGCGCGGCACTACCCGGTGCGCCTGGCCGCTCCCCTGCCCTTCGCGCGGCTGCGCGAGACGCTCGGCGACCTGCTGTTCGCCGGGTCCGGGAGCGGGCTGCTGGTCAACAACTTCGCCACGGTCAACGCGGGCGCCGGCGTCGCCGCCGCGGGCGAACCGTTCGCCGGCCGCCTCTACGGCGTGCTCATCGGCCCGTCGGTGGCCACGCTCGACGAGCTCGACCGCCGGATCGCCGGCCGCATCGCCACCCTCGCCGCGGAATGACCGCGGCCCCACCGCCTCAGGAGACAGCCAGCATGAGCACCAGCACGTCCGTCCCGGAGTTCGCCGTGATCTCCGGGGCGCAGGTCCACGATGTCCTCGGTGGCCAGGAAAAGCTCGTCATCGACCTGATCGAGTCGGCCTACCGCCTGCACGGGGCGGGTGACACGGTCAACCCGCCGTCGTACTTCCTGCGCTTCCCCGACCGGCCGTCCTCGCGGATCATCGCGCTGCCGGCCTCGGTCGGTGGCGACATCGCGGTCGACGGGCTCAAGTGGATCTCGAGCTTCCCGGAGAACGTCGCGAGCGGGCTGCCGCGCGCGTCGGCGATCCTCGTCCTCAACGACCGGCGGACCGGCTACCCCCTGGCCTGCCTGGAAAGCTCCATCATCAGCGCCACCCGCACCGCCGCGTCGGCCGCGCTCGCCGCCGACTGGCTGACCCGGGACCGCGCCCGGCCCGCCCGGCTCGGCATCGTCGGCACCGGCCTGATCGCCCGGTACATCCACACCTACCTGGCCGCCGGGGGCTGGAGCTTCGACGACGTCGGCGTGTTCGACCTGAGCACCGCGCACGCCGAAGGGTTCCGCGGCTACCTGAGCGCGGCCGGGCAGCCGTCGGTCACCGTGCACGAGTCCGCGGAGGACCTGATCCGCGCGAGCGACCTGGTCGTGTTCGCGACCGTCGCCGGGGAGCCGCACGTCCACGACCCGGCGTGGTTCGACCACAACCCGCTGGTCCTGCACGTCTCGCTGCGCGACCTTTCGCCCGAGGTGATCCTGGCGTCGACCAATGTCGTCGACGACGTCGAGCACTGCCTGAAGGCGAACACTTCGGTGCACCTGGCCGAGCAGCGGACCGGCGACCGGGACTTCCTGTCCGGGACGCTGTACGACGTGATGACCGGGAACACGGCGCTGCCGAAGGACCGGCCGCTGGTCTTCTCGCCGTTCGGGCTCGGGGTGCTCGACCTCGCCGTCGGCAAGCACGTCTACGACCAGCTGCAGACGTCCGGCGACCTGCGGACCGTGGCCGAGTTCTTCTTCGAACTCGACCGGTACGGCAAGCGCTGAGGAGGAGCCCGGCGTGCCGATCATCACCGCCCCGCAGGACTTCAACACCGACGACCTGTTCGTCGACCTCCGCCGGTTCGCCGGCCACCCGCTCTTCCTCAAGTGCGAAGGCTTCAACTTCGCCGGCTCGATCAAGATCAAGGCGGCCCGCTCGATGGTCGCCGCGGCCGAGCGCCGCGGCGACCTGCGGCCCGGCTCGACGCTCGTGGAGAGCTCGTCCGGCAACCTCGGCGTGGCGCTGAGCCTCGTCGCCGCCAGCTCCGGCTACCGGTTCGTGTGCGTCACCGATTCCCGGTGCACGCTGGGCGCCCGGCAGCTGATGGAAACGCTCGGCGCGGAGGTCCGCATCGTCACCGAGCCGCACCCGGAGCACGGCCTGCTGGGCGCGCGCATCGAGCTGGTGAAGCGGCTGTGCGCCGAACACGGCCACGTCTGGCTCAACCAGTACGAAAACGCCGGGAACTGGCGCGCCCACTACGAAACGACCGGCCCGCAGATCGCCGCGGCCTTCCCCGACGCGGACGTCGTCTTCATCGGGGCGGGCACCACCGGCACGCTCATGGGCTGCGCCCGGTACCTGCGCGAGCACCGGCCGGGCACCCGGGTGGTCGCGATCGACACGGTCGGCTCGGTCACCTTCGGGACGCCACCGGCCCGCCGGATGATCCCCGGGCTGGGCACCGGGATCCGCCCGCCGATGCTGGACACCGGGTACGTGGACGACGTCGTCCACGTCGAAGAAGCCGACACCGTGCGCACCTGCCGGGCGCTCACCCGCGAAGGGTTCTGCTTCGGCGGTTCCACCGGGACCGTGGTGAGCGGCGCCCTGAGCTGGCTTTCCGGGCACGACGACGTCGGCACGGCGGTGGCGATCGCGCCCGATCTCGGCGACCGGTACCTCGACACGGTCTACCACGACCAGTGGGTGGCGGACCTCTACGGCGAAGACCTGCTCGAGGACGACGTCCCCGCCGCCGGGGTTCGCGCTCTGTGATCCCCCACACACGGCCTAGCACCACCGCGGATCCGGGACTCACACCCCGTGAACGAACGGTCACGGCTCACTAGACTCGAACACATGCGCGGATGGCACCGACCGCGAACGCCGCCATGCCCATCGGGTCGAAGGGGACGATCGTGAAGCCTTCACTGGCCGTTCGCGCCTCCTGCTGGTCCGCCGGCCACGCCGGCGTGGTGATCGGCCTCTGGCTGGTCTTCGTGGCACTGGCCCAGCTGCCGGGGCTCAGCGGCGGCCACCGGCTCGGCGAGGGCTCGCTGTCCGACCCCGACGTGGCGGCGAACTGGTGGCCGGTGGTCGCCGCGCCGGTCGCGGTGCTGCTGACGGTGCCGTTCTCCCGGCTGCTGCTGCTCGTGTCCGGGCTGTTCACCAGCGTGGTCACGACGGCGTCGGCGGCGCTGCTCGACACGGTCTCGGAATCCGTCACGATGGCGCCGCGCACCGGGAACGCGGCGCTGCTGGTCGTGATCACCGTTGCGGTGCAGCACATGCTGTTCACCTTCTGCCGCCGCCGGGAAGCGCTGGCGAGCGGGAACGACTCGGCGCGGGCCGCGCGGATCGTCGCGAGCACGGCGGGCAACGCCGCCCTGGTCTCCGGCAGCGGCGTGGCCGCGGCGCTGACCGCGGTGGCGCTCGCCGGCGCGGCGGACGTGCTGCCGCTGGCCACCGCGGTCCTGGTGGCGGTGCTGACGGCGACCGTCGCCGCGCTGAGCCTGCTGCCCGCCCTCAACGACCGGGTGCTCACCACGCCGCGGGAGCTGCCGCCGCAGCCGGCCGCGCGGCTGAAGGTCAGCGACCTGCCCCGGTTCGTCCGGCCCACGGCGATCGCGGTGGGGGTCGGTTCGCTCGGCGCGGCCGCGGTCTACGGGGCGGTGCGCGTGTTCTCCCCCGGCTGCGCGGCCTGCCGGCCACTGGCCGCCGACCTGGACGCCGGCGGGGTGACGACGATGCTGGTGGTCCTCGCACTGGCCACGCTCGTCGCCTACCGGCGGCCGGTGGTGGCGCTGGCGACGTTCCTGCTGAACGGTTTCGCAGTTCTCGCGGGGCTGGGGATGCTGGCGGTGTTCGTCGACCCGCTGCCCGGCTGGGCGCCGATGGTCCTGGTGGTCGTGCTGCTGGTGCCGGCGAACCACCTGCAGGTCTACCTGCTGCACCGGCTGCGCAGTGAGACCCTGGCGGGGATGTCCCGCCGCAACACGGTGGCACACGCGTGCCGCCGGGCCTGGTCGGCCTCCGGCGGCGCGCTGCTGGTGACGGTGGTGATGTGGCTGGTCTGGGGCATGACGGAGAGCGGCGACGTCCGCGAGTTCGCATTGGCGACCGCGGTGATCCTGGTCGCCGACACCCTGGTGGTCCGGTTCCTCCTGCTGCCGCGGCTGGCGGTGCTGGGAGGCCGGACGAACTGGTGGCGGGTCCGAGGCCCGAAGAACACCCGCTGACCCGAGTCCCGCCTTCGATCACGCGAGTTCCGGGCCCCATCACGCCGGTTCCGGCCCGGGGCTCACGCGCGCGATGCCGCCGCCGGAAGTTCCGGCAGCGGCACCACTTCCGATCGTCCGGATCCGCCGGGGTGCCGGACGGACCGAAAGCCGGTCAGGGGCCCGAAGGGCGCCCGGTCAAGTCGAGGAACACTTCGTCGAGCGTCGGGCGCCGCAACGCGAAGTCCGTGTACTCCACGCCGGCGTCGCGCAGGGCCGCGGCCGCGGCCGCCACTCCCCCCGCCGTGTCCGGCAGCTCGACCGCGATGCTCCGCTTGCGCTCGTCCACCGACACCGGCGAACTCGAGACACGGGTCAGCGCCGACACCGCGGGTTCGAGCCACTTCTGCTCGGACACCGCCACCTCGAGCCGCTCCGCGCCGATCTTGCGCTTGAGCTCGTCCGCCGTGCCCTCCGCGATCACGCGGCCGTGGTCGATCACCACGATGTGGTCGGCGAGGTAGTCCGCCTCCTCGAGGTACTGCGTCGTGAGCAGGACCGTCACGCCCTCGTCGACCAGGCCGCGCACGATCCCCCACAGCGTGCTGCGGCTCGCCGGGTCGAGGCCGGTCGTCGGCTCGTCGAGGAACAGCACCGACGGGCGGCCGATCAGGCAGGTCGCCAGGTCGAGCCGCCGCCGCATGCCGCCCGAGTACGTGCCGACCGCGCGGTCGGCCGCGTCGGTCAGGTCGAATCTCTCCAGCAGCTCGGTGGCCCGCTTGCGGGCGCCGCGCCGTCCGAGGTGCAGCAGCGTGCCGAGCAGCTGGAGGTTCTGGCGGCCGGTGAGCAGCTCGTCGACCGCGGCGTACTGGCCGACGAGGCCGATCCGGCGCTGCACCTCCTTCGCCTGCGTGGCCACGTCGAAGCCGGCGACCCTGGCGGTGCCGCCGTCCGGGCGCAGCAGGGTCGCGAGGACGCGGACCGTGGTGGTCTTGCCCGCGCCGTTGGGGCCGAGCAGGCCCAGCACCGAGCCCGCGGGCACCCGCAGGTCGATGCCGGACAGGGCCTGGTGGTCACCGAAACCCTTGCGCAGCCCGGTGACTTCGATGGCCGCTTCGCGGTCGAGCGCGTCGCTCGCCATCAGACGGCGTCCCGCAGGCTCTTCGGGCGCAGGTCCGGCCAGGTGGCCTCGACGTGGGCGATCGCCTCCGCGCGGGAACTGTCCCCCAGCGCGATGTCCCACCCCGGTGGCACCGCGGCGAACACCGGCCAGATGCTGCGTTCTTCCTCGGCGTTGACCAGGACGAGGAACCGGCCGTTCTCGTCGTCGAATGGACTCGTCACTTCACATCTCCGTGTGTCTCGGGCGGCTTGTGTCATGGTGTTCGGCGGGGCTGACGGCGCGCTGACCGCCACCTGACTACGCGATGGTGCGGTACTTGCGGAAGCTCAGGAAGCCGGTCAGCGCCAGCGTGAGGACCAGGGTGATCGCCACGACCACGCCGGGGTGCTGGGCCGGGAAGCCCGTCTCGTCGACCGGCGTGTCCCACATGCGGCGGACCGCCGTGGTCACCGAGCTGACCGGGTTCCACTCCGCCACCGGCCGCAGCCACGCCGGCAGGCGGTCGGTCGACATGAAGGCGTTGGAGAGGAAGGAAAGGCCGAGCGTCGCCACCGCGCCGATGCCGTCGATCGCCTCGGGGTTGCGCAGGGACAGCCCGAGCAGGATGCCGACCCAGATCATCGCGTAGAGGAACACGACGAGCAGGGCGAGCCCGCCCAGCAGCGGCAGGAACCCGGTGTGCACCCGGCCGCCGACGAGCAGCCCGGAGGCGACCGTGATGGCCAGTGCGATCAGGCCGACCACGAAGTCGCCGAGTGAGTGCCCGATCAGCACGGCGGGCCGGACGATCGGCAGCGAGCGGAACCGGTCGGTCAGGCCGCCGTTGAGGTCGGTGGCGACGGCGATCGCGGTGGGCGCGATGCCGGCCAGGCCGACCTGCATCAGCGCGGCCGGGAACAGGAACTCCGGGTAGCTGCCGCTGCCCGGCACGATCACCGCGTCCTTGAACACGTACCCGATCGCCAGCATGGTGATCAGCGGGTTGAGCGTGACCGCGAGCAGGCGGGCGGGCACGTTGCGCAGGTGGGTCAGCCGGCGCCCGGCGAGCGCCAGCACCTCCACCACGGCGTCGGAAACCCGCCCGGTGCGCGCCGGGGTGAGCACAGTCATTCGTCCTCCTCGGAAGAGCCGTCCAGAGCGGCGGCGACGATCCGGCCGATGGCGGCCTGGGCTTGCGGGTGCATCATGAATTCGTGCCCGCAGCCGATGCGGTGCGTCTCGATCGCGCCGTCGACGTGCGGTGCCCAGCGGCCGGGCCGCTCGGCGAGGTCGGCCTCGGACAGCCCCTCGGCGGCCAGGAACAGCCGCAGGCGGCCCGAAAAGCGTGCGGGCTCGTACCGGACCGCGAGCTCGCCGTTGTTGCTCATCACGTCGAGCACGCGGGACATGCGTTCCTCGCCGATCCCGGCCAGCCGCGAACCGCCGCGGCGCAGGACGTCGATGACGGCCGCCGGGGACAGCTCGGCGTCCTCGTCCGCGTCGTGACCGAGGTGCTCGAGGAAGCTGACGAGCAGTTCCTGCCGGGTGGGCGGGGTCTGCCCCGCCGAGCCGACCGGGAAGCTGTCGAGCACGCACAGCGTCTCGACCCGTTCGCCCGCTTCCTGCAGCTGCACGGCGATCTCGTGCGCCAGCAGCCCGCCGAACGACCAGCCGAGCAGGTGGTACGGGCCGGACGGCTGGATCGCGCGGATCCGGGCGGCGTACTCCTCGGCGACGTCCTCGACGCTGACCGGCAGCTCGCCGCCGGAGCCGATGTGCGGCGACTGCAGCCCGTACATCGGCCGTCCCGGGTCGAGGTACTGGACCAGCCCGAGGTACGGCAGGCTCAGCCCGAGCCCGGCGTGCACGCAGAACAGCGGTTCGCGGTCGCCGTCCGGCCGGATCGGCAGCACCGGGGCGAACGGGTCGAGCACGTCGCCACCGTCACCGTCACCACCGTCGCCGGTGCCGGCCAGTGCGGCCAGTCGCTCGACCGTCGCGTGCGTGAGGACGTCCGCGACGGTGAACCGCAGGCCGGCGTTGCGGGCCAGCGCGACCAGCCGCACCGAGAGCAGGCTGTTGCCGCCCAGTGCGAAGAAGTCGGCGTCGGCGTCGACCTCGGGCAGGCCGAGCGTCTCGGCGAACGCCAGGCGCAGGACCTCCTCGGCCGGGGTGCTGCCGTCCGGTTTCGTGGCCGGGGCGGGCAGCCGCGCGTGGTCGAGTTCGCCGTCCTGAGTGAGCGGGACGGCGTCGAGCTCGACGATCGCCGACGGCACCGCGAAGTCCGGCAGTTCCCGCGCCAGGTGCTCGCGCAGGCCATCCCCGCGGCCGACGACGTAGGCGACGAGCCGGTCGTCGCGGACCACGACCTCGGCCGCGGCGACGCCGGGGTGCCGCAGCAGTGCGGCCTCGACCTCGACCGGCCGAACGGCGAACCCGCGCGCCCGCACGGCGCCGTCCGCCGGTTCGAGCGTGCCGTCGAGGTGGCGGCGGACGATCTCGCCGGTGCGGAACATCCGCTCCCCCGGGACGAAGGGGTCGGCGACGAACCGCGTGGCGGTGCGGCCGGGGTCTCCCGCGTAACCGCGGGCGAGGCCCGGGCCGGTGAGCCAGAGTTCGCCGTGTGCGCCCGGCGGGACCGGGTGGAGGGTCTCGTCGAGGACGTACGCGCCGGTGAGGTGCGGCAGGGTGCCGGGTTCGGCGTGGCCGGTGCAGCCACGGTGGTGGAGGTGGACTTCGGCGCCGGCGCGGGAGAGCCGTTCGGTGAGCGGCGCGGCGAGGGGTTCGCCGGTGACGATCAGCCGGACGCCGGCGAGCGCGGTTTCGTGGCCCGCGGCGAGCGCGCGGACCTGGTGGGCGGTGGCGAAGAGGACGGCGGGCAGATCGCCTTCGAGGAGCCGGGCGAGTGCGGGCGCGTCGCCGGCGCCGAAGTGGACGGAGCCACCGGCCGCCAGTGCGGCGAGGGTGACGGGGACGGCATCGGACAGTTCGGGGACGATGACCCGGCTGCGGTCCGGAATGGACTCCCGCAGGGCGGCGACGGACGCGGCGAGGGCCCGCCGCGAGAGGACGGTGCCGTCGGGCAGGTGGGCGGCCGCATGCGCGGGAGACACCGGCACGGCGGCGGAGGAATCGGCCTCGCTCGGCGAGCGGCCGGCCCCGGCCACCGGTGCACCACCGACCCCGCCGGAAGCCGGCGGGCGGGCCACTTCAGTCACCGCGGATTCCCCGGCCGGATCGGTCTCCGCGGCGGATTCCCCGGCCGGTTCGAGCAGCCGATAGGCCGCCCCCGCTTCGAGTGCCGCCAGGACCTGGACCATCCGGTCCACCGGCGAGGCCGTCGCGATCGACACCGTCCACTCCGGACCCGCGCCGCGGGCCTTCAGCTTCCGGGCCTCCGCGGTCACCCTGCGGCGCAGCTGGGCGTGGCTGAGCCGCACGCCGTCCCCGAGCAGCGCCGGGCCGCGGCCGGTGAGCAGCACCGGCAGTTCCGCCGGCTCCACCGGGACCACGGCCGGTTCGGCCGGGGCCAGCTCTATCCCGCTCAGCGGCCGTCCCGGGTCCTCGGCCACCGCCGCCAGCAGCCGGTTCAGCCGCGTGGCGAGCAGTTCCGCCGTCTCCGGGGTGAACAGGTCGGCGCAGTACTCGATGCTGCCCTCCAGTCCCCCGTCGCCCGGCCGCTCGCCGAGCTGGAACGTCAGGTCGAACTTGAACTTCGCGCCGGTCGCCGGGAGGATCTCCGGCCGCACCGCGAGGCCGCCGATCGTGAAGCGCGGGTCCGGGACCTCGTAGTACGACAGCATCACCTGGAACAGCGGCGGCCGCGCCAGCGAGCGCGCGGGCCGGGCCAGCTCGAGCAGGAGCTCGAACGGCAGGTCCTGGTGCGCGTACGCCTCGAGGTCGGTGTCGCGCACCCGGGCGACCAGCTCGGCGAACGTCGGGTCGCGGCCGGTGTCGGTGCGCAGGACCAGCGTGTTCACGAAGAACCCGACCAGGTCGTCGGTCACCGCGTCCGAGCGCCCCGCGACCAGGCTGCCGAGCGGGATGTCCGTGCCCGCGCCGTGCTTGGTGAGCAGCGCGGCCACCGCCGCCTGCAGCACCATGAACACGCTGGCGCCGGACCGGCGGGCCAGCTCGGTCAGTGCCTGGTGGACGGCCGGGGACACCTCGAAGCCGACCGAGCCGCCGCGGAAGGCGGTGGCGGCGCGGCGCGGGAGGTCCGCGGGCAGCCGCAGCTCGTCGGGCAGGCCGTCGAGCGCGGTGCGCCAGTACTCCCACTGCCGGTCCACCGCGGCCCGGTCGTCGAGCAGTTCGCGCTGCCAGACCGCGTAGTCGGCGTACTGCGCCGTCAGCGGTGCCCAGCCGGGCGCGGTGCCCCGCACCCGGGCGTCGTAGGCGGTCGCCAGGTCGCGCGCCAGCACGTCGACGGACCAGCCGTCGCCCGCGATGTGGTGCAGGGCGAGCAGCAGGACGTGCTCGCCGCCGTCCCCGACGCGGTACAGGGTGGCGCGCAGCGGGCGGTCGACGGCGAGGTCGAACCCGCGGGCCACCTCGGCTTCCACGGCCGCGGTGAGCTCGTCCTCGGTCACCCGCGCGGTGGCGAGCGGGGTGTCCGGGCGGACGGCAGCACCCGCTGGTACGGGACGCCGTCGACGTCCGGGAACACCGTGCGCAGGATCTCGTGCCGCTCGACGACGTCGCCGAGCGCGGCCGCCAGTGCCGCCGGGTCGAGTTCGCCGCCGAGCCGGACGGCCAGCGGGATGGTGTACCCGGAGCTTTCCAGGCGGTTCAGGAACCACATCCGGGTCTGCGCGTGGGACAGCGGGATCCGCTCCGGCCGGGCGAGCTTGCGGAAGCCGGCACCCGCCTGGCCCGCGGAGACGAGCCGCCCGGCGAGCCTGCCGACCGTCCGCGCCTCGAACAGGTCGCGAATGGACAGTTCGGCGGCCAACGCGGACCTGACCCGGCTGACGACCGAGTTGGCCAGCAGGGAGTGCCCGCCGATGACGAAGAAGTCGTCGTCGATGCCGACCTCGGGGACGCCGAGGACGTCGGCCCAGATCTCGCACAGGGTGGCTTCGACCGGGGTGCGCGGCCCGCGGGCGGCGGGCCCGGCCTGCTGTTCCGGTGCGGGCAGCGCCTTGCGGTCGATCTTGCCGTGCGCGGTCAGCGGGAAGCGGTCGAGGACGAGGTACGCGCCGGGGACCATGTACGCCGGCAGCTGCGCGGTCAGGTGCTCGCGCAGTTCGTCGGCGGTGGCGGTGCCGGTGACGTAGGCGACGAGCCGCCGGTCGTTGCCGGTGCCGTGCACGGTGACGACCGCTTCGCCGACGCCCGCGTGCGCGGCCAGGCCGGCTTCGATCTCGCCGAGCTCGACGCGGTGACCGCGGATCTTGACCTGGAAGTCCCGCCGCTCCACGAACTCCAGCTGACCGTCCGCACGCATCCGGACCCGGTCGCCGGTGCGGTACATCCGCGTTCCGGCCTCCCCGAAGGGATCCGCGACGAACACCGCCGCCGTCCTGGCCGGATCGCCGACGTAGCCGCGGCCGACGACCAGGCCGCCGACGAACAGCTCGCCGATGGCGCCCGGGGGCACCGGGCGCAGTTCGTCACCGAGCACGTAGAGCCGCGAATTCCGCACCGCACGGCCGATCGGCACCACGTCGGGACCGGACCGGATCACCGCGTGCGTGACGTCGTCCGAGCACTCGGTGGGGCCGTAGGCGTTGACCAGCGGCACGTCCGGGAACCGGGCGAACCACCGCGAGCACAGGTCCGGCGGCAGCGCCTCACCGGTCACGACCAGCCAGCGCAACCCCGCCAGGTCCGGCTGCTGCCCGGCCAGGTCCCAGGAGTCCAGGGCCGCGCGCAGCAGCGACGGCACGACCTCCAGCACCGAGACACCCTCGTCCCGGATCAGCCCGAACAACGCGTCCGGATCCGCCGCCACGACCCGCGACACGACCCGGACCCGGCCACCGACCAGCAGCGGTGCCAGCATCTGCCACACCGAAACGTCGAACGTCACCGGCGCGTTCTGCACCACCACGTCCGAGGGTGCCAGACCGAGGTCCTCGACCTTGGCCAGCAGGTGGTTGACCATCCCCCGGCGGTGGACCATCGCGCCCTTCGGGCGGCCCGTCGAACCCGACGTGAAGATCACGTACGCCAGGTCCAGACCGGCGTCGCCGGCGGGAACCGGCGCCCAGTCCTCGTCTTCGGCGTCGTCCAGGACCACGATTCCGGTGTCGCCACCGGCGATCTCGGCCGCCAGGTCCTCGAAACCGGGGCCCACCACGACGGACGCGGCGCCGGAATCCGCCAGCAGCCCGGCCAGCCGGGCCACCGGCAGCGTCGGGTCCAGGGGCACGTACGCCGCCCCGGCCCACAACACGCCCAGCACGGCCGTCACGAACCCGGCTCCCGGGTCGGCCAGGATCCCGACCACGCCGTCACCCAGGCGGCGGGACACCGCGCTCGCCCGGCCGGCCAGCGCTCGGTACGAAAGCCACGCCCCGCCGTCGGAGAGGGCGGGCGCTTCCGGGGCCGACAGCGCGAACTCGCGCACCCGGGCCACCACGTCGGGACCGACCGGCCCGGTGGCACCGGCGCCGCGCTCCAGTTCGCCCTCCGGCACCACGTCGATCGCGCCCAGCCGCACCGACGGATCGGCGATCGCGGTGCCGAGCAGGTGCCGGAACACGCCGGTGATCCGGGCGACCCGCTCGGCGTCGAACGCCTCGGGCGCGTAGTCGAAGCAGAAGGCCAGCTCGCTGCCCGGGTTCACGACCAGGCTGAGCGGGTAGTGGCGGGAGTCCTCGGTGACCGCGTCGAGCACGCGGACGTCGTCGCCGAGGACGACATCGTTCTGCTCGCCCTCGGCGGGCACGTTCTCGAAGACGATGGCGGTGTCGAACAGCTCGCCGGTGCCGGCGAGAGCGGGGACGTCGTGCTGCACCTCGGCCAGCCCGACGTGCTGGTAGGCCGACATCCGGGCCTGCTGGTCGCGCAGGTGGACCAGCAGCTCGGTCAGGGTGCCCGCCGGGTCGAGGTCGGCCCGGACCGGCACCGTGTTGATGAACATCCCGACCATGCTCTCCACGCCCGGCAGCTCGGCCGGGCGCCCGGAGGTGACCGAGCCGAACACGACGTCCCGGCGCCCGGTGAGCCTGCCGACCAGGATCGCCCAGCACGCCTGCACGACGGTGTTGAGCGTGAGCTCGTGCCCGCGGGCCCACGCCACGAGTTCGGCGGTCTCGTCGCGGGACAGCACCAGCTCGGCGGACTCCGGCACCGCCGTCAGGTGGCCGTCGAGCTCCGGCGCCACCTTCGTGGGCTCGGTGAGGCCGTCGAGGACTTCGCGCCACGCCTGCCGGGCTTCCCGCTCGTCCTGGCGGCCGAGCCAGGCGAGGTAGTTCCGGAACGAGGCAACCTCCGGCAGCGCGGCCGCCGGGCCGTGGGTGTACAGCGTGGCCAGCTCGCGGATGAGGATCGGCACCGACCAGCCGTCGGTGGCGATGTGGTGCGCGGTCCAGAGGAAGCGGTGGCGCCCGGCCGCGATCTTGATCAGGGTGAACCGGACCAGCGGCGGGTGCGCCAGGTCGAACCGGCGTTCGCGGTCCTCGGCCACCAGCCGGCCCAGCCGCTCCTCGCGGTCGGCTTCGGGCAGCGCGGACAGGTCGAGCTCGGTCCAGGGCAGGCCGACCTCGGCGGCGATCAGTTGCACGGCGTCGCCGCCGCGGCGGTGCCGGAAGTAGGCGCGCAGGGTGGCGTACCGGCGCAGCAGCGCGGCGCACGCCTGGCGCAGCGCCTCGACGTCGAGCGGTCCGGCGAGGTCCGCGGTGGCCTGCACGGTGTAGACGTCGACGCCGTCCGGGTCGAACTCGGCGTGGAACAGCAAACCCTGCTGCAGCGCGGAAAGCGGCCAGGCGTCCTCGATCCGGCCGCCCTCCGGCGCCAGCTCCCGCAGCTCGTCGCCGGTCAGCTCGACCAGCGGCCCGTCGGCCACGACCACGGCTTCGGCACCCGGCTCGCGGACGGCGACCTGCTCGGCGATCGCGGCCGGGGTCCGGCGCTCGAGGATGTCGCGCGGGGTCAGCTCGATGCCCGCCGTGCGAGCCCGCCCGGCCACCTGGATCGCGCTGATGCTGTCGCCGCCGAGGGCGAAGAAGTTGTCGTCGATGTACACGCGCGGCACCGAAAGCACCTCGGCGAGGATGTCGCAGACGACCGTCTCGACGGTGTTGCGCGGGCGGCGCCCGACGACCTCGGCCCGGAAGTCCGGGGCGGGCAGCGCCGCGCGGTCGACCTTGCCGTGCTCGGTGAGCGGCAGTTCGTCGAGCACGACCAGCGCCGAGGGCACCAT
This sequence comes from Amycolatopsis sp. Hca4, assembly GCF_013364075.1. Classification (GTDB taxonomy): domain Bacteria; phylum Actinomycetota; class Actinomycetes; order Mycobacteriales; family Pseudonocardiaceae; genus Amycolatopsis. The sequence continues at coordinate 9,810,177 of NZ_CP054925.1, read as the reverse complement.
GTAGTCCGGGAGCAGCTGCTGGGCGGTGCTGCGCACGTCACCGGCGTCGATCGGCGTCTCGGCGTCGACGCCGACGAGGTAGCCGGCCAGTCGCTTGCCGCCGTCGGCGTCGGTGAGCACGCGCACGACGGCGTCCAGGACGCCGGGCACGGACCGCAGCACGCTTTCGATCTCGCCGAGCTCGATGCGGTGACCGCGGATCTTGACCTGGAAGTCCCGCCGCTCCACGAACTCCAGCTGACCGTCCGCACGCATCCGGACCCGGTCGCCGGTGCGGTACATCCGCGTTCCGGCCTCCCCGAAGGGATCCGCGACGAACACCGCGGCCGTCCGCGCCGGGTCACCCACGTAACCACGGCCCACCACCAGGCCGCCGACGAACAGCTCGCCGACCGCGCCCGCGGGCACCGGGCGCAGCTCGTCGCCCAGCACGTACAACCGGGAATTCCGCACCGCGTGGCCGATCGGGACCACCTCGACGGCCGACCGGATCACCGCGTGCGTCACGTCGTCCGAGCACTCCGTCGGGCCGTAGGCGTTCACCAGCGGCACCTCGGGGAACCGCGCGGACCACCGGGCGGTCAGGTCCGGCGGCAGCGCCTCGCCCGTCACGACCAGCCAGCGCAGCCCCGAGACATCCGGGTGCTCGCCCAGGGCCCAGGAGTCCAGCGCCGCCCGAAGCAGCGACGGCACGACCTCGAGCACCGACACACCCTCGTCCCGGATCAGGCCGAACAAGGCGTCCGGATCGGCCGCCACCGCGCGGGAAACCACCCGGACCCGGCCGCCGACCAGCAGGGGTGCCAGCATCTGCCACACCGAAACGTCGAACGTCACCGGCGCGTTCTGCACCACCACGTCCGACGGCGCCAGCCCGAGGTCCTCCACCTTGGCCAGCAGGTGGTTCACCATCCCGCGACGGTGGACCATCGCGCCTTTCGGGCGGCCCGTCGAGCCCGACGTGAAGATGACGTACCCGAGGTCCAGCCCGGCATCACCCCGGGGAACCGGGGCCCATTCGACGTCCTCGGCGTCGTCCAGGCCGACGATCGCGGCTCCGCCGCCGGCCGCGGCCACCACGGAGGCCGCCAGGTCCTCGAAGCCCGGACCCACCACCACGGCGTTCGCGCCCGCGTCGGCGAGCAGCCCGGCCAGACGGGCCACCGGCATCCCGGTGTCCAGCGGCACGTAGGCCGCGCCCGACCACAGCACGCCGAGCACGGCCGACACGAACCCGGCCCCGGGCTCGGCCAGCACGCCGACCAGGCCGTCACCGGTCAGCCGGCGCGACAGCGCGCTCGCCCGGCCGGCCAGGGACCGGTAGGAGACCCACTCCCCGCCGTCGGCCACCGCGGGCGCGTCCGGCGTGGCCAGCGCGAACTCGCACACCCGGGCCACGACGTCGTCGCCGACCGGCCCGGCCGCACCGACCCCGGCGGCCAGCAGTTCACCCAGCTCGTCGGCGGACACGACGTCGATCGAGCCCAGCACCGCCGAAGCGTCGGCTTCGGCGAGCCGTCCGACGAAACCGGCGAGCCGGTCCAGGTGCGCCAGGACGCCCTCGGCGTCGTAGAGGTCGGGGTTGCCGTTGAGGTGGATCTCGATGGTGTCCTCGGTGACGTCGAGGACGGTCAGCGAAAGGTCGTTGGTGATCCCGGTCGACAGGTTCATCACGCGCGTGTGGCACGCGCCGAGCCGCAGGCCGGGCTCGGGCGGCAGCACGTTGACGAACGGGCCGCCGAACGGGCGGCGCTCGTCGCTGCGCACGCCGATGTCCCGGCGGATCTGGTTGACGTGGTAGCGCTGGTGCTTGAGGGTCGCGGCGAGCTCGCTCGAAGCCTGGGAAAGCAGCTGCGCGATCGACATCTGCGGCTCGACCAGCATCCGGAGCGGCAGGTAGTTCGCGACCATGCCCGGGGTCGCCCGCGAGCGCACGCCCGCGCGCGCCGCGACCGGGACGGTCAGCAGCAGGTCCTTGATGCCCGAAAGCCGTTGCGTGTAGGCCGCCATCGCGGCGATGAAGAACGTCGGCAGCGTCACCTTCGCGGCGGCGGCCGCCTCGCGCACGGCCTTCGCCGTCTCCGGCGGCAGCACCATGGTGCGCCGCAGGAAGCCGCGGGCCGGGGCCGGTTCCTTGCCGGACAGGCTGACCAGGTCGGGGGTCGTGTCGAAGTGCCTGCTCCAGAACGCCTTGTCCCGCAACCGGTGCGAGGAGTCCTGGTAGGCGAGGTCGGCGTCGAGCAGCAGCCGGAACGGCGGCAGCGCGGTGGGCCCGGGGTCCTCCCCGTTCAGCAGCGCGTTGTAGAGCTCGCCCAGCCGTCGGTGGCAGATCGCCGCGCTGAAGCCGTCGCCGATGAGGTGGTGGGTGGTGAGGTACCAGAAGTGCCGCTGCTCCCCCACCTTGATCAGCGCGCCGCGGAAGAGCGGGAAGTCCTCCAGCGAGAACGGGTTCCGCATGTCCTCGTGCATCCAGCCGAGGGCGGCGGCCTCCGGGTCGGCTTCCCCGGTGACGTCCGGGTAGCGGATCGGGAGCTCGTCCAGCGGCTCGATGAGCTGCCGCGGTTCACCCTCGACCTCGACGAACCGGGCGCGGAAGCACTCGGCTTCGTCGGCCAGCGCGCGCAGGGCGGTCCGGAACACCCCGACGTCCAGCGGGCCGGTGATGTCCAGGTAGTCCGCCATCGCGTAGGCGAGGCCGCCGCCGGAGAGCTGCTCGTCGTACCAGACGTCGGTCTGTGCGGTGGACAGGGGCAGGAACGCGTCGACCGCGGTCATCAGGGCACCTCGAAGAGTGTTTTGGCGTACGGGGTTTCGTGTTCGGCACCGGCGGCCAGCGCTTCGGGCCGTAGTTGTCCTTGACCCACTGGTCCTGGTAGATCGTGTCCAGGTAGCGGTCACCGAGGTCGGGTGAGATCACCACCGCCGTGGCCGCGTCGTTGTCCTCCAGCCAGTCCAGCGCGCCCGCCAGCACCATGCCGGAGCCGCCGCCGAGCAGGAAGCCGCTCAGCGCGAGCCGGCGGCACGCCCGGATCGCGGCCGCCTCGTCGACGCGCACCAGATCGTCCACGAGGGACATGTCGATGACCGGGAACCGCACGCTGGTGCGCACCGACGTCGTGCGCCGGGCGGCCCGCGGCCCGGGGCCGACGCACTCGACGGCCACGATCCGCACCTGCGGCCGGACCTGGCGCAGGTAGCGGGCGCAGCCGGTGAGCGTGCCCGCCGAGCCGACCCCGACGAAGAGCACGTCGAGGTCCGGCACGGTGCGCAGGATGTCCGGGCCGGTCGAGCGGAAGTGGGCCATCCAGGCGCCGGCGTTGACGTACTGGTCCAGCCAGGTGTAGCCGTCGTTCTCCGCGCACAGCCGGCGCACCAGCCGCAGTCCCGCGGCCGGGTCGGCGGCGACCAGCACCTCGGTGCCGAGGTTCTGCATCAGCTGCCGGGTGAGCAGCGTGCTGCGCGGGTCGGTCACGCAGACGAACCGGTAGCCGCGGCTGGCCGCGACCAGGCTCAGCGCCACGCCGAGGTTGCCCGACGACGTCTCGACGATGGTCGAGCCCGGGCGCAGCACGCCCGCGCGCTCGGCCAGCGTCACCATCTCCAGCGCGGGCTTGAGCTTGCTCGACCGCGCGAAGTTGAAGCCCTCGCACTTCATCAGGACCCGCCGGCCGACGATGCGTTCGAGGTCGACGTACAGGTCCGTGACGTCGAACTCCTCCGGCCTGGTGATCACCTGCACGACGCACCTCCGGTCGGCGTCTTCCCGGCGTGCGCGGGAAAGGGCTCACCCCGGCCGACCTTGCCGGCGACCAGGCCCTGGAAGACGGTGAGCTTCTGGATGTTGCCGGCGCCTTCCATGAACTCGACGCCGCGGGCGTCCCGGACCAGCTTGTCCAGCGCCGGGTGGTCCCAGCGGGCCGACGGCCCGAAGAAGCCGCAGGCTGCGAGCGTGGCCTCCTCGGCCAGCCGGCACGCTTGCGCCTTGGCGGCCGAGGCGAGGTGGCCGCGCGAGCCGTCGGCGTCGACCTCGATGGCGGACAGGTGCACCAGGTGGCGGACCCCCTCGATGCGCCGGCCCAGCTCCTCGAGCCGGTCGCGGCCGTCACGGCCGATCCCGCCGTGTTCGGTGCGCACGTAGTCGTGCGCGGCCGCGGCGATGCCGACCGCGATCGCGGCGACACCCGGCCGCAGCCGGTTGAAGGTCTGCACGCACGCCCACATGCCCCGCCGGGCGGGCGAGCGGTCCCGGCCGAGCACGCGCTCGGCGGGCACCTCGACGCCGTCCAGCGTCACCTCGCAGATCCTCGCGGCCCGCAGGCCCAGCGACTCCAGCGGCCGGGCGTGGAAACCCGGGTCCGCCGTGTCGACCAGGACCGCCGTCACGCCCAGCGGGCCGGGCCCGGTGCGGGCGAACACGACCCCCAGCGCGGCCCGGGCGGCGTTGCCGACGTACTTCTTGCGGCCGTCGAGCCGGTGCGGCCCGCCGTCCGGCGAGATCTTCAGCGCCGTCTCCAGCGCGGTGGCGTCGGAGCCGCGATCCGGCTCGGTGAGCGCGAAGAACGTCCAGGTCGGCCGCTCGAGGAGCCGGCCGTAGAACCACTCCTTCTGCTCCCGGTCGGCCAGCACGTCGACGAGCACGCCGGACATCGACGCGCCCGGGCCGGCCAGCATCAGGCCGGCGTCGCCGCGGGCGAGCTCTTCGAGCACCACCGCCCGCTCGATCGCCGTCATGCCGTGGAAGCGGTGGGCGCCGAGGCGCAGGCCGGCGCCCCCGAACTCCTCCGGGACGAGCATGGTGGCCAGGCAGCGGACGCCGGCCAGCTCCAGGAGCTCGCCGACGCCGTCCGGGTCGGTGTCGAGCCCGGCGCCCGCGGTGCGGAACTCCGCACCCCACTGCCGGGCCGCGTCCCGCAGCGTCACCAGCCGCTCGTCCAGCACGGTCGCCGTCACGCCACGGCCTCCGGCGTGTAGGCCCCGGCGAGCAGCTCGGAGACGTCGGCGACCTCGCCCGCGCCACCGCGGACGTACCCCGCCGCGCCCAGCAGGCGCAGCAGGACGCGGTCGGTTTCGGTGAGCCGCCGGTGCAGGTAGGCCAGGGCCTCCGGCGGCGGGCCCGCCTCGTGCGCGGTCAGGAAGGCGCGTACTTCGAGCTGGCCGGTCAGCGCCTCGGCGACGGCACCCTGGACCATCTGGCGGCGCAGCAGGGTGGTGTCGCCGCTGCGCCGCCCGCCCAGGTAGGCGAGCCCGGTGTCGAGCAGGGCGCCGGACAGGCCCAGCCGCAGCCACACCGACCCGGTCGCCAGAACCGGGTCGGGCCCGCCCGCGGGCCGCGGGGCCCGCACCAGGACGACGGGGCCGCCGGGCAGCTCCGCCGTCCGGACCACGAGCACGTCGCCGTCGCGGTCCGCCGGTCCGGCCGGCCGGACCGCGGCGCCACCGGCCCCGGCCGCGTCCGCCCCGGCGGGCAGGGCCGCGTGGAGCACGGCCAGTGCCGGGGCCATCCCTTCCGCCCGGGCGGTGTCGTGGCACCGCACCCAGGTCGCCGTGATCGGCGGCGAGATCGTGGTCATCGCTCAGGCGGCCATTTCCGCCGAGACGAACCGGGCCAGCGACCCGACCGACTCGAAGTGGCTCATTTCCAGGTTCTCCGCGTCGAATTCGATGCCGAGCGCCTCTTCCAGCTGCATCAGCAGCTCGAGCACGCCGGTGGAGTCGAGGCCGGCGTCCGCGAGCCGGGTCTCCGGGCCGAGGTCGGCCACCTCCGCCTCCAGCACCGATTCGAGTGCGGCGCAGATGCCCGCGACGACGCGGTCGTCCAGGACCTCCGCCGATCCAGCCACGGTTTCCGTCACTTCACTCACCATTCCCTTCGTAAGACAGCAGCAATTACCCCTGGCCAGGACGAACCGGGCCGCGAGTTCTTTTCTTTTCCGGGTGGCGTCCCTAGCCCGCCACGACCCGGTCGAGCAGGGCAAGCCCACGGGCCTCGCGCCGCCGCAGCCCCCGTGAGGTGCGCAGCGGGTCCCAGCCGGGCTCGCGTTCCGGGAGCAGTTCGGGGTTGCCCAGCGCGCCCTCCGCGAGCACCGGACGGCCGAGGATCGTCGAGGCGCACAACGCGCCTCCGGTGGCGACCCCCACGATCCCGCCACCGTGCAAGATGCTCTGGCCGGTCAGGTAGAGACCGTCGATGCCGGAATCGATATCCGGCCGTTGCCCGACGCGGCCCCAGGTCTGCAGGCCGTAGGCGCTGCCCCCGGTCGAGAGCGTGTAGCGCTCCTGGGTCAGCGGCGTCGACGTCTCGGCGTGCACGAGGTGCTTGCGGAACGGGCCGATCGCCGCCTCGGCGAGGTCCAGCATCTGTTCGGTCAGCCGGTTCTTCGCGCCGAGGTAGCCGGGTTCGCGGCGGTACCGGGCCCCGTGCGCCGGGCCGTCGGCGAGCCCCCAGTGCGCGTAGCCGGGCGGGCAGGCGGTCATGATCTGGAAGTTCATGTGCCCCGGCGGGCACGCCGAGCCCGGCACCGGGTCCTTCAGGGACGCGAAGGACAGGAACGCGAACGGCAGCTCGTCGAGGTCGCCCGCCTCCACCCGCGCGTAGGCGGCTTCGACGTCTTCGCCCGGCCAGTACCAGATGTTGGCGCTGGGCAGCGGGAGCTCGCGGTCGAGCGCGACGTAGCAGACCGCGAGCGGCAGGCGCATCGTCGCCGTCTCCGCGCGGGCCACCACCGGCTCGGGCAGGTTTTCCCGGCCACCGCACAGTTCCAGCACCGTGCGGCGGTAGTCCGCATTGGACACCACGATCGGGGCCCGGTGCACCGTGCCGTCGGTCAGCCGGACGCCGGCCGCCTTGCCGCCTTCGACCAGGATCTCGTCGACCCGGGTGCGGGTGAGCAGCGTCCCGCCGTGCGACTCCAGCAGCTCGACGAACGACGCGGCGATCACCTGGCCGCCGCCCTCGGGGTAGTAGGCGCCGCGCAGGTAGTCGTCGAGCATCATCGTGTGCGCGACGACGAGGGTGCCGGCCGGCGCGGACCCGTAGTTGCCGGACTGGGCGGCCAGCACCGTGCGCGCCCGCGCGGACAGTCCACAGTGGTCGAACAGCTGCGCCAGCGTCCGGCGGCTCCAGCGCAGCATCACGGCCGGCACCCTGGCCGCCGGGCCGTCCGCGGAGGCGGACTGGCGGCAGGCCCGCGCGACGGCCGAGCAGATGTCGACGTAGCGGGTGAGGCCCTCGGCCTCGGCGGGCAACGCGGCCCGCAGGCGGTCGGCGTAGCGGTCCCACCCGGTCGGCACGTCCACCGTGACACTGGGCAGGACGATCCGGTCGAAGCCGTCGGGGTCCATCGGGTGGAAGCGCACCCGGTCGCCGAGGCCGAGGCCGGAGAGCACCCGCGGCAGCAGGCCGTCCGGTCCGCAGTCGCCGAGGTAGTGCACCCCGACGTCGAACTGGTAGGCACGGCGGCGGCGGAACACGTGGCTGTTGCCGCCCGCGACGTCGTGCTGCTCGAGCACCAGGACGCGCATCCCGCTCGCCACCAGGTAGCCGGCGCAGACGAGCCCGCCGATCCCGGAGCCGACCACGATGGCGTCCCAGCGCCCGGCGGCGTTCTCTTCGGTGTTCACGCCCCGACGCTATGCCGGAGCGGTGACCTCGGGCTGACCGCGCGCTGACAATCTGGGGGAGAGCTCGTCAGCGCGACTCTGGGGTCCCCGGCCCGCCCGAGGTCACCTATTCAGGGGCGACCGTCGAAGGCGACGGCCTGGTGCGCAACGTGAACCACGTCGGCGCGCAGGTGGCCACCACCGTCAGCACGACGGCCAGCCCGAGTATCACAAGATATATCCACAAAGGACCGGACGGGAAGGGGCTGTCCGACACCGCCGCGCTGAAGGGCACCAGCATCGACGCCGCGACCAGCGTGCCGAGGAAGACGCCGATCGCGGCCACGATCCCCGCCTCCACGGCCATCATGCGCATCACCTGGCCCCGCGTCGACCCGATGAGCCGCTGCAGCCCGAACTCGCGCCGCCGGTCCGCCGTCGCCATCACCAGCGTGTTGACCATCGAGATCGCGGCGTACACCAGCAGCAGCCCGACGATCAGGTAGTTGACCCAGGCGTTGGCCTGGACCTCGGCCAGGAACGCCTTGGTGAGCGCCTCCCGGCCGGCCACCTGGACGCCGTCGACGTCCCCGGTGCGGCTGCGCAGCGACGCGAGCAGGTCGCCTTCCGCCGTCCCCGGTTGCGCCATGACGAGGATCCGGTCGGCCGCGCCGGCCGCCGTGTGCGGGGCGAGGGTGTCGGCCGGCATCAGCGCCGACGCCGAGGACGCCGTGGTCCGCAGGGTCGCGACGACGTCCAGGGTGGCCCGGGAACCGTCGCCCAGCCGCATGACGATCTTCGCGCCCACCCCGACCCCGAGCCGCTGCGCGAGGTCCGCGGGCAGCGCGATGGTGTTGCCGTGCAGGGCGTCGAGCTGCCCGGTCGCGACCAGGCTCCCCCACGCCTTCGCCACGCCGTCCGCCGTGACGCCGGTGAGGTCCACGCCGTCTTCGTCCTGGGTCGCGTCCGAGGGCTTTTCGTTGTACCCCTTGCTGGTCACGAACGCCGTCGCGCCGGCGACGCCGGGGGTCTGCTGCACCTTGGCGATCAGGTCGGGCGGCAGGTCGCCGGTCGCCGAGGTCACCACGGCGTCGGCGAGCAGCGAATCGGTGTACTGCTTCTCCGCGACCGCGACCTCGGTGGTCTGGAAGTACAGCATGAAGATCGCCAGCCCGGTGGCCAGCATGATCGGCGTGACCGCACCGGCCATCGGCATCCAGCGGGCCCGCGCGTTGAGCGAGGCCAGGTAGCCGGGCAGGCCGCCGAACGCGCGGATCGGCCGGCGCAGCAGCCCGACCAGCAGCTTGGTCAGGCCGGGGGCGAACAGCGCGACCGCGGTCGCCACCAGCGTGACGGCCGGGCCCGCCGTGCTCGCCGCGAGCGGGCCGTCGACGACCGTGATCGTCAGGTAGGCCAGCGCGACCGCGCCGATCAGGCTGGACACCCCGAGCCACAGCCGCGCCGGGGTCAGCCAGCGGGTGGGGATCGCCGTCTCCCGCATGGCTTCGACCGGCCGCGTGCGCCCGGCGTACCGGGCGGCGACGAAGGCCGCGCCCCACGCCGAGCTCAGGCCGACGATCGCCGCGGCGACGACCGGGTAGAAGCCCTGCTCGAACTTGAGCACCGGCTGGATCACGCCGAAACCCGTCAGCCGCCCGAAGAGCCACTCCCCGAGCAGCACGCCGGGGACGATCGCGAGTGCCGTGCCCAGCGCGCCGATGATCATCGACTCGCCGGTGATCATCCGGCTCAGCTGGCGCGGGGTCGCGCCGATCGCCCGCAGCATGGCCACCTCGCGGCGGCGCTGCTGCACCGAAAGCGTCAGCGTGCTGGCGACGACGAACATCGCGACCTGCGCCGCGAGGCCGCCGAACACGGCCGCGAGGATGATCAGCAGCTCGCCGTCACCGGCCGCCTTCGCGAACTCGGCGGAACCGCGCGCGTCGCCGGTCAGCGTCACCGCGCGCTGGTCGTGCACCGCGGCGGCGACCTTCGCGTCGACGGTGGCGACGTCGGCCCCGGGCGCGAGCTGGACGCCGAACGCGTCCACCTGCCCGGCCGCGGCCTGCAGCCCGGCGGCTTCGGCGGGCGAGAAGAACACCGCGTCGGCGGCCATCACGCGGCCGGCGTCGGCGATCCCGGTGACCTGGTAGGAGTGCACGCCGCCGCGGACGGCGATGTCGGCCTTGGCGCCGACGTGCGCGCCGATCCGGGCCGCGGTGGCGGAATCGAGCACGACCTCGCCCTCGCGGATCGGCGCGGTGCCTTCGGTCAGCCGGTAGGGCGCCAGCTCGGCGGAAACCCAGCTGTGGCCGGCCTGCGTGCCGGGCACCGACGGGCCGCCGGAGTCGCCGAGCACCTCGGCGTGGAAGGAGACGTCGGGGACCACGTGCGCGACGCCGGGCACCGCGCCGATCGCGGCCGCGAGGCCGGCGTCGAGCCGGACGCGCTCGGACAGCGTCGCGGTCTCGTGGTAGGCGTCTTCGCCGTGGCCGACCGTGGGCAGGTCGTAGGACTGGTTGCCCGCCACCACGATCGGCGCGGCGGCCAGCCGCTGCGGCGGGATGACGGTCCGGATGCCGGTCTCCATCAGGCCGCCGCAGGCGAGCATCACGGCGGTGCCGACGAACACCGAGACGAGGGTGGCGATGAAACCGCCGGTGCGGTGGCGCAGGGTGCGCAGGACGAGGGTCAGCATCAGCGCGTCAGCTCGCTCAGCCAGGGGCCTTCCTGCTGCGGCCGCTGCTCGGCGCGGGCGACCAGGCCGGTCATCCGGCGGGCCACCTCTTCGGGGTTCGGCTGCCGCAGCTCGTCGACGACGCGGCCGTCGGCGAGGAAGAGCACGCGGTCGGCGTAGGAGGCGGCGACCGGGTCGTGCGTGACCATCACGATGGTCTGCCGGGACACGCTCGTCGCCTGCCGCAGCAGGGTGAGCACTTCCTGGGCCGACCGCGTGTCGAGCGCGCCGGTCGGCTCGTCGGCGAAGATCACCTCGGGGTGGGTGACGAGGGCGCGGGCGATCGCCACCCGCTGCTGCTGCCCGCCGGAGAGCTCGCTGGGCCGGTGGTTGCGCCGCTTGCCGAGGCCGACCTGGTCGATGACCCGGTGCACCCAGGCCGGGTCGGCCCGCCGTCCCGCCAGCCGCAGCGGCAGCGTCACGTTCTGCTCGACGTCCAGCGCGGGCAGCAGGTTGAAGGCCTGGAACACGAACCCGATCCGGTCCCGCCGCAGCCGGGTCAGCTCGACCTCGCGCATCGCGCTGAGGTCGGTGCCGCCCAGCACGACCGAGCCGGACGTCGGCTTGTCCAGGCCGGCCGCGCAGTGCAGCAGCGTGCTCTTGCCCGAACCGGACGGTCCCATCACGGCGGTGAACGTGCCACCGGCGAAGCCCGCCGTCACGTTGTCGAGGGCCAGCACCTGGGCCCGGTCCTTGCCGTACGCCTTGCGCACGGACAGCAGCCGCACGACTTCGGCCGTGTCGCCTTGCTGGTACATCTGCGGCTCCCCTACCGTGGCTTCGCTTTCGCGTTTTCCTTACCGGGACCACGGTACGAAGCCGGTGGCCCGATTCCGAGGGTGCTAGGGAGCGGAAGTTTGCGGGGGTTAGCACTACCGCGAAGACGGCTTCCGCCTGCGCATAATGGGCGCCATGACTAGCGGAAGCCCGGTCGCCACCATGACGCGGTCGCTGCTGCGCGACGGCGGGCCGGCGACCCTGCGCGGCGGCGCGCTCGCCGTGCTCGCGGTGACCGAACTCGTGATGTTCGTCGTCGTGGTCACCGCCGGCTCGCTGATCGGCGTCGGCGTGGGGCTGTTCATGCTGCCCCCGGCCGTGCTGCTGATGCGGTCGCTGACCGACCGGGTCCGCGCGTCGGCCGAGGCGTGGTCCGGCGTGCGGATCCCGTCGCCGTACCTGCCGGAGCCGGCCGGGAGCACCCCGCTGCGCCGCTGCCACCACCTGCTCGGCGACCGCGCGAACTGGCGTGACGCGCTGTGGCTGGTGGTGGACAGCTCCCTCGGCATCCTGCTGACCCTCACCCCGCTCCTGCTGGTGCTGCACGGGATCCGCGGGCTCACCATGCCGTTCCTGGTCGGCACCGAGGCCGCCGAGTGGCTCGGCAGCTGGTACGTCGTGATCCCGGTGGACGACCAGCCGACGGCCTGGTTCGCCGCCATCCTCGGCCTGGCCCACTTCCCGCTCGCGCTGTGGTGCGCCCCGCACCTGCTGCGGCTGCACGCGCGGCTCGCGGCCACGCTGCTGTCCCCGACCGAAGTGACCCGGTTGACCCACCGCGTGCAGCACCTGTCGGAAAGCCGGGACGACGCCGTGGGCTCGCAGGCGACCGAGCTGCGCCGCATCGAGCGCGACCTGCACGACGGCGCGCAGACCCACCTCGTCGCGATGGGGATGACGCTCGACGCCGCCATGCGCGTGCTCGACTCCCACCCCGAAGCCGCGCGATCCCTGATGGACGAAGCGAAGAACAGCTCCGCGAAGGCGTTGCAGCAGCTGCGCGACCTCGTCCGCGGGATCCAGCCGCCGGTGCTGGTCGACCGGGGCATCGCCGACGCGATCCGCACCCTGGCCATCGAAAACCCGCTGCACATCGAGACGACGATCGACCTGCCCGGCCGTCCGTCGCTGGCGGTCGAGACCGCCGCGTACTTCTCGGTGTCCGAACTGCTGAACAACGCGATGAAGCACTCGGGCGCGCAGAGCGGCTCGATCAACGTCCACTACGAGTTCGGCCGGCTGGTGATCAACGTCAGCGACAACGGCCGCGGTGGCGCGAACACCGAGGGCGGCTCGGGCCTGCGCGGCATCGAGAAGCGGCTCGCCCCGCTCGACGGCTTCATCACGATCCTCAGCCCGCTCGGCGGCCCGACCATGGTGACGATCGAGATCCCCTGCGGCCTGGCGCCCTGATCAGTGCTTCAGGTACGCGAGCACGGCGAGCACCCGCCGGTTCGCGTCTTCCGACTGCGGCAGGTTCAGCTTGGCGAGGATGTTGTTGATGTGCTTGGAAACGGCCTTCTCCGAGACGACCAGCACGCCGGCGATGTTGCTGTTGGAGCGGCCTTCGGCCATCAGCTTGAGGACTTCGCGCTCCCGCGCGGTCAGCCGTTCCAGGCGGTCGTCGCGGGTGTTGTGCGTCAGCAGCCGGGTCACCACGTCCGGGTCCATCACCGTGCCTCCGAGTGCGACCTGGCGGACGGCGTCCACGAACTGGTCGCCGTGGAACACGCGGTCCTTGAGCAGGTAGCCGACCGAACCCTCGCCGTCGGCGAGGAGTTCGTCGGCGTACAGCCGTTCCACGTACTGCGAAAGGACGAGCACCGGGAACCCCTGGATGCGCCGCCGCGCTTCGATCGCGGCGCGCAGGCCCTCGTCGGTGAACGACGGCGGCAGCCGGATGTCGACGATGGCGATGTCCGGCCGTTCGCGCAGCATCGCCTCCAGCAGGTCCGGCCCGTTGTCGACGGCCGCGCTGACCTCGAATTCGTGCGCCTCGAGCAGCCGCACCAGACCGTCCCGGAGCAGGAACTGGTCTTCTCCGATGACCACGCGCACTCGTCCGTCCCCCGCTTTCCGAACCCGGCTGCCGACCACGCCCATCTTAGGGCCGCGTCAATCGGACTCGGCGACCACGCAGACCCCCAGCGCACCGCGGCGCGGGTCGTGGTCGGCCAGCAGCACGGAACCGGTGGCCGTGCCGTCGGCGAGCGGCGCCCAGAGCCCGGTGCACGGGAACCCGGCCGGCGCGACGATCGCGCCCGGCGGGGAACCCAGCGCGGCCAGCCCGGGGCCGACGACGACGGTGTCCGCCGGTTCGAACGCTCCCAGTGCCTCCGGTGCGGCTTCGGGTTCGTAGCCGACGCGGACCGTCCGGCGGCCGCCGGTCTCGAACAGCAGCGCGGTGGCCGCGTCACCGATCGGCTCGGGCAGGTCGTACGGCGTGACGCCCTGGTCCGTGATCAGCACCAGCACCCGCCCGTAGCCGTGGCGCCGGGCGTAGGTGCCGGCGATCCGCAGGGCGGTGAACGGGGCCAGACTGCCCTGCCCGGAAACGGAAAACACCAGCGGGTTGCCGGGGAGCACGGCGGTCAGGTTCACCGGCGCCGACAGCCGCGGGTCGAACTCGGGTGCCGCGTGCGCGACGATCGCGAGGTCGATCCGCTCGCCGGACAGCTGCCCGGCGAGCAGTTCGCGGGCCATCGCGAGGAAGGGGTTGCCGCGCGCCCGCGTCACCCGGCCGGGCCGGAAGCCGATCTCGTGCCCGCGGCTGAGGTCGGCGAAGTACCGGTGCAGCGCGGGGACGTCGATCTCGCGGTCGCCGGGGGCGAACTCGCGCCGGGTCGCCAGCGCCAGGCGCAGCGGCAACGGCCGCAGGCCCGGCGCGGGCGGGGCGGACAGGGTGGTCGCGGACGCGCGGTACATCTGCCTAGCGCTCCGCGCCCACGGCGACCGGCGCGGCGAACTCGTGCAGGTGCTGGCGCCGCAACAGGTCCGTGGGCTCGTCCCGCTCGCTGACCAGGTAGTGCCGTCCGTTGTGGACGATCACCTCGGCCGGGTAGCCGTGGCTGAGGAACAGGACCGGGGACGCCGTCGGGCCGTAGGCGCCGGAGCGCGTGACGCCGATCAGGTCGCCGGGGCGCACGGGCGGCAGCGCGGCCTTCTTGGCCAGCACGTCGTTGGGCGTGCACAGCGGCCCGGTGATCTGCCAGGTTTCGGTGGCGGGCTCGTCGATGCGGTTGAGCAGCCGGATCGGGAAGTCGCGCTTGACGTAGGAGCCGATCCCGACGGCGGCCATGTGGTGGTTCGTGCCACCGTCGGCGACGGCGAAGTTCTGGCCCAGCGAGGTCTTGGTGTAGCGGACCCGCACGACGTAGGTGCCGGCCGTCGCGGCCAGGTACCGGCCGAGCTCCATGACCAGCCGCGTGGCCGGGTGCCGCTGCGCGAACTCGTCGATCACCGGGTTGAGCATCGAAGCGAGCAGATCGCGGTCCAGGTCCTTCTCGCCGTCGAAGTAGGCGACACCGAGGCCGCCGCCGACGTCGACCATCTCCAGCGGGAAGCCCAGCTGCCGCGAAACCCGTTCGGCCAGCTCGAAGATGCGCCGGGTGTTCTCGACGATCGGTTCCTCGTCGAGGATCCGGGTGCCCATGTAGACCTGCACGCCCATCAGCCGCAGGTGCGGGTGCCGGTCCACCAGGTCGGTCGCGGCCAGCAGCTGCTCTTCGTCGATGCCGAACTGGCGCGGCTTGCCGCCCATGGTGAGGCCGGAACCCTTGACCGCGAAGCTCGGGTTCACCCGCAGCGCGACCCGCGCTTCGATGCCGCGTTCCCGCACGAGGTCGTCGAGCATCGCCAGTTCGCCGAACGATTCGCAGACGACGGTGTAGACGCCTTCGTCCAGGCAGGCGGCCAGTTCCGAGGCGCTCTTGCCGGGGCCGAGGAAGATGATGTCCTCGCCGGCGACCCCGGCGCGGCGCGCGGTGATCAGCTCGGCCATCGAGGACACTTCGGCCCGGGCGCCGTGGGCGTGCAGCAGCGCGCACACCGAGATGTTCGGATTGGACTTCAGCGAGTAGAAGATCTCCAGCCGCGGGTGCAGCTGTTCGCGCAGGCCCAGCAGCCTGCCACCCAGTTCGTCGCCGTCGTAGACGAAGAGCGGGGTGCCGTAGCGTTCCGCGAGCTCGGCGATCCCGACGCCGGAGATCTCGAATTCGACACTCATTGCTGCGCTCCTCATTTCCGGAAGACCATGGCGGAGAACGTCGACCCCAGGCCGACGGAAATCATCAGATAATGGGCACCGGGCGGAATGAGCCCGAGGCCATCGGCGGCGCGGTGGTTGAGGAAGGGGTCGGCGCAGAAGCAGTGCCCGGTGACCCCGACGTTCTGCAGGAAGATCTTCGAGCGCGGGATGCCGAGCGCGGCGCTCGCGCGCACCCAGGAGATCTTGTTGACGTTGTGCGGCAGCACGAGATCGATGTCGTCGACGCTCAGCCCGGCGGCGGCCACGGCTTCCCGCGCGACCTCGGCGACCGCGCCGGGGTAGATCTGCCGGAACTCGGCGGCCTGCTCGTCGTCGAGGATGACTTCGCCGCCGGGGCCGCCGAGCGTGGTGGTGGCGTAGCCGAGCAGGGTGTCCTGGTCGTCGCCGGCCCCGACGAGCACCGCGGCGGTGGCCTCGCCCATGATCGCGGTGTCGGGGATGACCTGCGCGGAGTGGGTGAACGCCTTTTCGCCGGTGAGGACAAGGGCCAGCGCATCGGGATCCCCGTCGGCGGCCAGCAGCGTGCCGCAGAGATCGACGGCGAGCAGGCCGGAGGCGCAGGCGTGATCGGTGAGGGTGAAGAGGGTGGCGTGGGTCAGCCCGAGCACGGCCCGCACGTCGACCATGGGATCGACGGGGTAGGGGTTCGCGGCCGGCATGGTCTTGGCCCGCACGACGTAGCGGACGCGCTCTTCCCGGCCCCGCAGGGCAGCGAGCTTGCTGGCCGCACCGAGCACCATGTCCGCTTCGGACTCGTCGGACCGGCAGACCCGGTCGAGCCCGTACATCCGCCGGAACCGGCGCACCTGCCCGGAGTCGAGGCCGAGCTCGTCCTGCAGCGCTTCGATCGGGACGGTGGTCGGCACGTAGGTGGACACCGCAACCAGCGAAGTCATCGCGCCGTCAACTCCCATCGGGTCCGCTTCTCGGATGAACCCAGAATCCCGGCGACCGCTGACGTCCCACTGACGGCTTGCTGACCCGGGGTCAAGTGCGCGTTGCGGGCCGCGGCACCGGCGTTTCCGGCCGCGTGGTGGTCGCCAAGCGCTCCCAGCGGTCCCCGGCCTCGCGGGCAACGCCACCGCCCGGTCTAAGCGCCCCTCTTCGACCGCACCACCGGCATTTCCGCCAACGCCGCCGAAGCCTCGGCCTCCCCCGCCTCGTCACCCGCCTCACGCGCCAGCCGCACCGCGCGCTCGTGGAGCACCACGGCCTCCGCGTCCTTTCCCAGCGCCGCCTGCACCCGCCCCAGCGCGGTCGTCGCCATGCGCTCCCACCAGCGGTCGCCGACCTCCTGGGTCAACGTCACCGCCTGGCGCAACACATTCGCCGCGTCCGCCGACTCGCCCTCGGCGTGGCGGACCATGCCCAAGCCCGTCAACGCCATGCTCTCGCCCCAGCGGTCGCCCGCCTCCCTGGCGTACTCCAGGCCTCGCTCCAGGTGGCGGTGGGCGTCACGGGGCGCCGCCGTGAAGCCCAGGCCGATCGCCGCCAGTGCTTCGCCCCAGCGGTCGCCCACCTCGTGGGCCAGGTCCAAGCCGCGCCGGAAGTCCGCCGCGCTCTCCGCCCGGCGGCCGGCGTGGTAGTGCAGGTCGCCCAGGCCGACCAGGGCGCGGGCTTCGCCGCAGCGGTCGCCCGCCGCGCGGTACAGCTCGGCCGCCGTGCGGTGGTGGGCCAGGGCTTCGTCGTGGCTGCCGCCGCGGGCGTGGATGAACCCCAGGTGGTTGTGGGTCTTGGCCTGGCCCCACACGTCGTCGTTCGCGCGGTCGAGCGCCAGCGCCCGGCGGTGCTGGCCGACCGCCTCCGCGAAGTCGCCGCTGCGCCAGTGGCCGAGCCCCAGGTTCTTGCGCAGCTCGGCCTCCGCCACCGGATCCCGGACCACCCCGAGCGCGAGCCGGTGCGTGCGGAGCCAGTCGTCCACGTGCCCGCGGACGAAGTAGAACCGCCACAGCGTCTGCACGAGCCGCCAGCAGTGGCCGGGCCGGTCCCGGCCGGCCGCCGCGGCGATCGCGGCCAGGTTCGGCCGCTCGGCCTCCAGCCAGGCGAGCGCCTCCGCCTCGGTGCCGAACTCCGGCGCGTGCGCCGGCGGGGACCCGGCCGGCGGGAACCGTTTCCGCGTCGGCTCCAGCACGTCGGCCGCCCGTGCCGCCACGTGCAGGTAGTAGTCGAACACCCGGCTCGCCGCCGCGTCCCGGGGCGCGGCCGGGCCGGCCAGGCCGGTCGCGCGGGCGTGGTCGCGGATCAGGTCGTGGAACCGGTAGCGCCCGAGCGCGGGCTGGGCCAGCAGGTGGACGTCGACGAGCTCCTCGAGCAGCCGTTCGGCCTCCCGGGGCCCGCACCCGGCGATCGCCGCGGCCGCCCAGGCGTCGATGTCGGGGCCGGGGAACCCGCCGAGCAGCCGGAACAGCCGTTGCTGCGGCTCGGCGAGCTGGCGGTAGGAAAGGGTGAACGCCGCCCCGACGCCGCGGTCGCCGGTGCTCAGCTCGGCCAGCCGCCGGTGCTCGTCGCGCAGCAGGCCGGCCAGGTGCGCCACCGTCCACAACGGACGGTCGCGCAGGCGCGCGGCGGCGATCCGCAGCGCGAGCGGCAGGTAGCCGCACAGCCGGGCGATCTCGGCGACCGCGGGATCGCCGCCGGTGCGGTCCGGGCCGGCGACCCGGGTGAGCAGCTGCACGGCTTCGGCCGGGGCGAGGACGTCCAATGACAGCGTCGTCACGGCGTCGAGGCTGGTCAGCCGGGCCCGGCTGGTGACCAGCACGAGCGAGCCGGTGCCGCCGGGCAGCAGCGGGCGCACCTGAGCGGCGCCCGCGGCGTCGTCGAGCACCACCAGCGCGTTGCGGCCGACGAGCAGCGACCGCCAGAGCGCGGCGCGCTGGTCCAGCCGCTCGGGGATCCGGGCGCCGTCCACGCCGAGCTGGCGCAGCAGCGAGTCGAGCGCGGCCGCGGGAGCGAGCGGGCCGTCCGGGCCGTGTGCGTGCAGGTCGGCGAACAGCTGCCCGTCCGGGAACCGGTCGGCGAACCGGTGCCCGAGGTGGACCGCGAGCGCCGTCTTGCCGACGCCGGCCATCCCGCAGATGCCGTACACCGCGGTGCCCCCGGTCAGCCGGACCGTCTCGGCCACGCGGCCGACGAAGTGGTCGGCGTCGCGCGGGAGGTAGTTGCTGCTGCCGAACACCCGGCCGGCGGGCGGGACCTCCTGGCGCAGGACGTGCAGCTGGGCGGCCCGGACCTCCGGCCCGGGCTCGATGCCGAGTTCGGTCGCCAGCCGCGTGTGCAGGTCGTCGAACAGCGCGAGCGCGGCGGCCTGCCGCCCGCTGCCCGCGAGCGCGAGCATCAGCCGGGCGTGCAGGCCCTCGTGCAGCGGTTCGTCGTCACGCATGGCCTCCAGCCGGTCGACGACCTCGGCGTGCCGGCCGAGGGCGATCCCGGCGTCGGCGTAGGCGAGCGCGGCGGACAGCCGCTGCCGGGAGAGGGCGGCCACCGCGGGGTGCTGGTGCAGCGCGGGGTGACCGGCGAGCACCGGGCCGCGCCAGCAGGCCATCGCTTCGTCGAGGGCGCGGAAGGCGCTTTCGCGGTCGCCCGCGGCTTTGGCTTCGCCGAGCCGGGCTTCGAACCGCAGGACGTCGAGCTGCTCGGGCGTGCCTTCGAGCCGGTAGCCGCCGCGTCCGGTGGTGGCCGGCCGCAGCTGCGGGCCCAGCAGCGCGCGCAACCGGCGGACCGCGCTGCCGACGAGGTCCCCGTGCGAGCGGGGCGGCCGGGATCCCCAGAGGACCTCGACGATGTCGGCCACCGCGACCGGCCGGTTCGGCTGCAGGGCCAGCAGGCCGAGCAGCCGGGCCCCCCGGGTGTCGCCGAGGTGCTGCTGCTCGCCCCGGACCTCGACCAGCAACGGCCCGAGGACGCCGACCCGGGTGGTGCTCCCGGCCGGCGTCCCCGGCTCCGGTTCGAGGGCGGCGATCAGCTGGCGGACCGACGCCGTCCGCGGGTTCCGCGTCCGGCCCTGCTCGAGGTAGCGCACGGCACGGACGCTGACGCCGGCCCGCCGCGCGAGCTCGGCCTGGGTGAGCCCGAGCTCGGCCCGGCGCCGCCGGAGCAGCGCCGGGAACGGCTCCCCCGCCGCGGCGGTGGTGGTCTCGGTGTGCGGAAGGCCTCCCCTGCCTGTGTCCACCCCGCCGATTCTGCCAGCGCCGGGGCACCCGTGCCGAAGCACTGCTCATGACCGGCCGGGGACGCCGGCGGGGGTCCCCGCCGGCGTCCCCGGGGCGGTCAGTGCCCCGCGGGATACGGGAGGACGTCCCAGACCCGGTCGCCGGACTGCGGGGTGCAGTCGTACTGCGCGGCGGTGATGTCGTTGCCCGTGCCCGCCACGCCCGCGCACCGGCCGGTGGCGCGGTTCTTCAGCTGGGCGTGCCCGTCGGCCGCGACGACGTCCCACAGCTGGTCGGTGAACTGCGGCAGGCACTCGTACTGCAGCAGCTGCGCCCCGTTGACGTTGTTCGCGCCGTGCACGATCAGGCACTTCTTCGTGTAGTGGTTGCGCACCAGCACGCCGCCGCCTGCCTGCGGGTCGATCTCCCACGCCTGGTCGGAGAACTGCGGGAGGCAGTCGTACTGGAACACGGGTGCGTCGTCGGCGTTGTTCGCGCCGTGCACGATCAGGCAACGGCCGGAGGCGCGGTTGACCACCTGGACCGGGTCCGGCACCGGAGCGGTCTCCCAGACCTGGTCGGAGAACTGCGGCAGGCAGTCGTACTGCGCGGCGCCTGCCCCGTTGGTGTTGTTCGCCCCGAACACGACCGCGCAGCGGCCGGTCGCGCGGTTCTTGATCTGGACGCCGCCGTCGACGCCGACGATGTCCCACAGCTGGTCGGTGAACTGCGGCAGGCACTCGTACTGCTGCAGCGGCGTCCCGTTGCCGCTGCCCGCCGCGTGCACGATCAGGCACCTCTTGGTGGCCTGGTTGCGCAGCAGCAGCCCGCCGGTGGCCTGCGGCTCGAGGTCCCACGCCTGATCGGCGTAGGCGCCGGGGCAGTCGAACTGGAACGCCGGCGCGTCGTCGACGTTGTTCGCGCCCTGGACGGCCAGGCAGCGCTTCGAGTTGTGGTTGACGAACCGGAGCGACCGCGGCGCGACCTGGTCGGCGATCCAGCCCGCGAGGTCGTCGGTGCGGGCCGCGACCGCGCCCTGGCGCGTCTCGGTCACGGCGAGGCAGCCGTGCTGCCACGACCGGCTCAGCACGCCGGCGAGTTCGAGCCCGCCACCGCCGTCCGGCCGCAGCAGCGGCCCGCCGGCGTCGCCGAGGCAGGGGTCCTGGCCGGCCGGGCTGGTCACCGCGACCGTCGTCGCCGTGGCGGCGCCGAGGGTGAAGGACGCGGTCGTCAGCCGGTTCGGCACCCATTCGGTGGCCGTGCGGCCGAACCCGACCGCGCGCACGGTTTCCGCGGCGGGCGGACGGCTCCCGACCTTCAGCGGCGTGACGTCGGCGACCGGGTGGGTCAGCTTGGCCAGCGCGATGTCCCGGTCCGCGCGAGCGACCACAGTGGACACCCGGAGGACCTGCCCGTTGGCCGAGCGCAGGTCGGGCTGCCCGGCGTAGACGGTGACCGGCTTCGCGGGCGCGGCCGGCTGCGCGGTGGCGCCGGGCAGGCAGGCCGCCGCCGTGACGATCCACTGTGGAGCGATCAGGGCGCCGGAACAGGCGGCGCCTTCGGTGCTGACCTTGACGGCGAACCGGTCGGCCCCGTCGGCGACCGGCTGCCCGCCGGCGAGGGCCTCGGCCGAGGCGGGGACGAGGACGGCGCCGGCGCAGACGACGGCGGCGACGAACGGGACGCGGGATCTTCGCATGGGTTTCCCTGCTGTAGTGCGGAATGGTGACGAGGGGCGCGGCGCGGCCCCCGGTCGGGTGGCGGCCTCGCCCGCACCCGCACCGGCCGGACCCACGGCAGGTCGAAAACCCGGCACTGCTCCCCCCAGCGTGCAGATTCGCAGGACCCACGCTAGCCAAGATCCACCGGAGAAACCACCCATATCCGCCACGGATCCGGCCACGCCGTCCGACCAGCGCGGATGCCGCCGGGCCGGGCCGGGGAGCGGCAATCCTGCAGCCGCGGCGCGTCAGGCGGGGTCCTCGCCGAGGGCCTTCAGCAGCAGCCGGCGCGGGGTCTCCCGCTCAGCGGGACTCAGCCGGGCGAGCAGGTCGCCGGTCACCGCGCTCGAGACCTCGTCGACCGTGCCACCGTGGGCGCGGCCGGCCTCGGTGAGGGTGAGGACGCGCCGGCGGCGGGCCGGGTGTCGCGCTCCCGCGACACCCGGCCCGCGGCTTCCAGCCGGTCGAGCAGATCACTGCGGTCCAGGCCGAGCCCGCCGGCGACGCGGTGTCGGTCCGGCCGACGCCGCTGCGGTGCAGCCGGCCCAGCAGGGAGGTGCGCCGGCACAGCAGGGCCCGGGGCCGCCCCGACGGGAACCGGACATCGCGGCGAGCCCGGACAGGACCGTGGGCCGTCGCACGCCGGCCCAGCGCCCGCTACCGCGGGCGCCCCGCCGGCCTGATCGCGGACCTCTCCGGCAGGGGGGCGAGCAGATCGCCGCCGGGCCGCCCGCACCGGCCGCGTCCGGTCGCCCGGCGGTCGGCCCCGGCCCGGTGGCCGGCCGCCCCGAACGCGGCGAAGACGCCGGAGACCGCTCCCCCGCGGAAGCGGCCCGCGGCACCCCCTAGTGCCGGCGGCCGAGCGCTTCGCGCTTGACGAACCCGATCACCGCCGTCGCGACGAACAGCACCGCGCCCACGATGATCAACCAGAACAGCCCCTTGACGACAGCCCCGAGCACGACCAGCACGGCCCAGATCACGAGCAGGGCGACGAGGATTCCCATGGCGGTATTCCCTTCTGAACGGTCAGGAGGGAATACCCCGCGCCCGCGGCCGCTACGCGCGCCGGACGGATGAGCCCGCATTGTCCGGTTCGGACGGTGCGGGGCCGTCAGTGGACTTCCGTGGCGTAGCCGCCGTCGATGGCGAAGGTGGCCCCGGTGATGTTGCCGGCCACCCGGTCGCCGGCCAGGAACGCCACCAGGTTCGCCACCTCCGCCGGCCGGGTGAAGCGGCCGGTGACGGCGTGCCCGGCCGCCTCCTCGGCGACCGACTCCGGGTTCGCGCCCGTCGTCGCGGCGAGCGTTTCGGCCACGCCGCCTGCCCCGAGCCACAGGTCCGTCGCGACCGGGCCCGGGTTGATCGCGTTGACCCGGATGCCGCGGGGCCCGAACTCCTTCGACAGCGACTTCGTGAAGTTGACCAGCGCCGCCTTCGCCGCGCTGTAGTCGATGACGCCCGGGTCGGGCAGGACCGCGTTGACCGAGGCGACGGTGACGATGCTCCCCCGCCCGGCGGTGATCATGGTGGGCAGCACGGCCCGGCTGGCCCGGACCGCGCTGAGCAGGTTCAGCGTCACCGACCGCGTCCAGTCGTCGTCGGTGACCAGCAGGAAGCCGTTCGGCCGCGGGGTGACCGCGCCGACGTTGTTGACCAGCACGTCGATCCGGCCGTACTCGGCCACCGCCAGTTCGGCCAGCCGTTCCGGCCCGTCCGCCGTGCCGAGGTCGACCGCGAGCGCGTGCGCCTTGCCCGCCGCGGCGAGCGCCTCCAGGCCGGGTCCCGGGACGCGGGCGCCGGCCACGACGCGGGCGCCCTCGGCGACGAGGACCTCGGCGACGGCCAGGCCGATGCCCCGGCTGGCACCGGTGACGACGGCGACCGCGCCGTCCAGCCCCAGGTCCACTAGATCCCCTGCTCGCGCAGCCAGGCCAGCACGGCGTCGGCGACCTCGCGCCAGCCGCTGTCGATGGTGAGCGAGTGGCCGCGGCCCTCGAACTGCCTGAGCTCGGTGACGGCGGCGGAATCCCGGTACTGCTTGAAGGTCGAGCGCGTGACGACGTCCGGGACGGTGTGGTCGGCCGTCCCCGAGATGAGCAGGAGCGGGCCGCGGTCCGCACGGGCGGTGTCGACCGCGGCCTGGGAGTGCAGCACGAAGTTCGCGGCGGCGGCCTGGAACAGCGGCCGGGCCGGCGACGGGATCGTCCAGCGCCGGAACAGCTCCGCGGACTCCTCGTCGGTCAGGGCGTTGCCGAAGCCGAACCGGAATTCCTTCTCGGTCAGCGAGACCGAGCGGTGCAGGTTCGCGGGGTTGCCCAGGGCAGGCAGGGCCGAGCGCAGCTGCGCCAGCGGCAGCGGCAGCACGCCCTTGATCTGTGCGGGGTCGATGGCGACACCGGCCAGGCCGATCCCCTGTCCCAGCAGCTTTTCGGTGATCAGGCCGCCGAAGGAGTGGCCGACGAGCACCGGCGGCCGGTCGAGGCCGGCGACGACGGCGGCGAAGTGTTCGGTCGCGTCGTCGATGCCGAGGTTCGCGACGGCGTCGGGGTTCGCTCTGGCCAGTTCGACGGTTTCGGGTTCGTGCGGCCAGCCGGGCGCGACGGGGTCGTACCCGGCCGCCCGGAAGTGCTCGATCCACGGGGTCCACGAGGTGGCGTGCAGCCACAGCCCGTGGATGAACACGACGGGGGTGCCGGCCATCGGATCCTCCAGTTGGTCGCGGTGGTCCCCGAAGCCAACCCGATGGGCGTGGCCGCCGTCCAAGACCTGTTGCGTCCGGATCGATAGCCGTGGTGGCATCGTCGCGTGGACCTCGATCTCCGGCTGGTGCGGTACTTCGTCACCGTCGCCGACGAACTGCACTTCGTTGGGAGTCGCATATTACAGCTTGCTGTCGTTGGGGCTATTCAATGGACCGCTTATACAGGGACAAAGTGGTTATGACAAGAACGACAAGGATCACACCGATACCTAGTTGCCAAGCAAGCGCGATCCAATTGCCCTGAAAAGCTTGAGCCACACTGGTTCCAGCCAGCAGGAGCCCTAGATATCCTAGAGTTGGCCCGGAATCAAATGCCACCTTGGCTTTCGCATCAAGATTGACCAAGTAAGTACGCTTCGACTTCCGCAGAAAAATTGCGACAATTCCAACGAAAAAGACTATTGGCAACCACATGAAGTAGTAGAAGTACGCCGCCCGGACCACTGAGTAGCTGAGCCACTCTCCCGAATTCATCGATTTGAGCACCGCAAAGGCCCGGTAGCCATCCTTTTGCAAATAGTTGACCAGGCCGAATATCGCATTCAATCCGACAATAACTAGGCTTGACCAAAAATATAGCGCCCGGCTTCTCCTTAAGATGAAGATCTCAAACGGCAGAGCAGCCAGTCCGACAATAAAAGTAATAGGCGCAATGACGGTTGCCATCAACTCGCCGCCTATATTCCGAGAAAAGAAGTCTTTGTCAGCTTCGACAACAGCGGTAATTTCAATCATGCGACTGCCGACAAGAATCAACAGTATGACCACAAAGGTCAATGCCAGAACCCTCAGCCCGATCCAGAACCGCATATAACTCCTTCGCCCCTTCGACCTTCGAGTCGTTGATAATCGTGGAGTTGAGATCGTTGCAGCATCGAGTTTTGTTACAGCAGACATTCACAAGGGTGGGGAGTGGGCGCGTCGTCGACCGACGACGACCTGCCGCCGACCACCGTCTCACATAGGCTCTACCAATCATGCCTCCAAACCTCACACCCCTAGCCAGGAGACAGCGGCAAAGAGGCTGACCCGACAGAAGTCGAATGACCCGGTCGACCAGTGAATCAACTCGCGAAAGCGAAAAGTCAAAAAAATTTGACTTTGACCGTCCGTCCGCCCGCCCCACAAGAAACACCATGATCTAATTTACGCGAATTTTGGTCTATTTCTGATTTCTTTGACGCATTTCCGCGCATTTTGATAGAAATTATAGAAACCGGGGCCTGAATGTTATACTTCCATTGTCGAACAGTCGTATGCCTCGATGCGAAAGCGGTCGGACTGTACGATATTTTCCGCGTTTAACAGGACATCTTTCGAAAGGATCCACCGACTGAACCCGACCGAGGCGGGAGTCAACGCCCACCTGACAGGGTGAGCATGTAAATCGTTAACTCCCCCTTGCGACTCTAAAGTCGCGGCCTTGGCTAAGATACACCAGCGACGACGGAACCTCAAAGAGGAGACGCACGGAGCATGGCGATGCGCGGCAGAATGGAGTGATACAGCAGCCTGCCCGCTCTGGCGATCGTTTTTGCCAGTGTTGGCTGACCACGACAGGGCTGGGAGCGACAATGACGGGTCACAGCAGGTCAGCGCTTGACCTAGAGCGCATCAGGAAATTCGTGGTTGTCGCCGACGAACTGCACTTCAGCCGGGCGGCGGCCAAGCTCTTCATCAGCCAGCCGGCGCTGTCCAAGCAGATCCGCAGGCTCGAGACCGACGTCGGCGCCACCCTGTTCGTCCGCGACAGCCGCCACGTGGCCCTGACCCCGCGCGGCGAGCGGTTCCTGCACCTGGCCCGGCAGCTGCTGGCCACCGCGGACCAGATGCTGCGCGAGCCGGCCCCGCACCACCTGCGGATCGCCCACATCTTCGAGCTGGACACCAGCCGCGTGGTGGCGGACGCGTTCCTGGCCGCCCACCCCGGCTTCCGGCTGGTCCAGAGCCAGCTGGACAGCGCACGCCAGCTCGCGGCGCTGCTCGCCGACGAACTCGACGTCGCGATCATCCGCGTCACGAGCGCGTTGAAGGCGGCCCACCCGGCGGGCTGGCGGCACCGGCTGCTGCGGCTGGAGCCGTTCCGCCTGGTCGGCCGCCCCGGCGACCCGCGCCGCCCGGTGGTCTCGGTGCACGAGCGCCCGCTCGAGGTGTTCGCGGACGCACCCGGAACGGCGCTGTACAACGTGCACGGCCGGTACCTGAGCTCGCTGGAGCAGCACACCGGGCTGACGCTGCACTGGCTGGGCAACCCGGGCACGTTCGACACCTGCCACGCGGCGCTCACCCGCGCCCGCGACAGCGCCTACCTGCTCGAGTTCGACAGCTACGCCCGGCGCTACGACGACCTCGGCATCCCGGTGCACCGGCCGCGGGAGCTGCAGCCGGTGTACCCGTGGTCGCTGGCCTGGCGGGAGGGCGGGCAGCCGGAGAGCGTGCGGGCATTCCTGGCGGTGGCGGAGGAGGTCGGGACGCGCGAGCGCTGGCTGAACCCGGAACGGGTGGACGGGGTACCGCTGTGGGCACCGGCGGAGGACCTCGCGGTCGCCGGCGGGTAGCCGCTACTCGGCCAGGCGGTGCAGCACGATCATCCCGCCGTGAGCAGGCTCGGCCACCCGCTCCTCATCGGTCGACACATACCGCTCGACCAGCGCCACGATCCCGCGCTCCAGCTCCGCCGCATCCTCCGCCGACAAGTGAGTTCCTGGATCGCACCCGGCTCGTCACCCTCGAAGACGATCTTCGGCGTCAGGTCCCGTGCGGCGAAGAGCCGGTCCAGCAGCCGCCGGTGAGCCGCGAAACACAGGAAGATCCGCACCGCATCCGGACCCGCCGCCCGCAACTCGTCCTGCACCGCCTCGATCGGCGCCAAAGCCGCGTCCACCCCGGTGATCGGCAGCTCCTCCAGCTACTCGGCCAAGCGGTGCAGCACGATCATCCCGCCGTGAGCAGGCTCGGCCACCCGCTCCTCATCGGTCGACACATACCGCTCGACCAACGCCACGATCCCCCGCTCCAGCTCCGCCGCATCCTCCGCCGACAAATGCACCGCGAAACGCAGGAAGATCCGCACCGCATCCGGACCCGCCGCCCGCAACTCGTCCTGCACCGCCTCGATCGGCGCCAAAGCCGCGTCCACCTCGGTGTTCGGCGGGTCGTTCAGCCACCACGAGCGGGCCTTGGCGCGGTAGGGCTTCTCCAGGGCTCCGCTGTCGCCGGCGCGGACCGGGGCCGGTTCGAGCAGGCCCGCCTCGAGCAGCTGCCGCACGTGGTAGAGGACGGTCCCCGGGTCGCGGCCCAGCCGGTCGGCCAGCTGCTTGTTGGTCAGCTCCCCCTGCCAGCAGAGCCGCAGGATGCGCAGCCGCAGCGGGTGGGCCAGTGCCTTCGCCTCGCTCACCGTGGCCTCGCGCCGCGGCATCGGCGAGG
Source organism: Amycolatopsis sp. Hca4 (assembly GCF_013364075.1). Lineage (GTDB taxonomy): Bacteria > Actinomycetota > Actinomycetes > Mycobacteriales > Pseudonocardiaceae > Amycolatopsis. Next base: position 9,782,738 of record NZ_CP054925.1, on the reverse strand, counting down.
GAGCAGCTCCGGGATCAGCCATGGGCGCAGGTTAGTACACCACGCCGATCGATGGACTTTTCTCAATCGATGTGAAATTCTCCATCAATGCGGACGACGCTGGGTGGCGGGTACTGGCGGCTGTGGACGTCGGCGGCCCTGTCGAACCTCGCCGACGGGATCCTCAAGTTCGCGCTCCCGCTGCTGGCGATCGGCTACACGCGTTCGCCGGCGCTGGTCGCGGGACTGACGCTGGCCTTCACCCTGCCGTGGCTGGTCTTCGCCCTGCCGGCGGGCGCGATCGCCGACCGCCGCGACCGCCGGTCGCTGATGCTGCTGGCGAACACCGTCCGCGCCACCCTGCTCGCCGGGCTGCTCGCGGCCGTGCTGCTCGACGCCGGTTCCCTCTGGCTGCTGTACGTCGCCGCGCTCGGCGCCGGCATCGCGGAAACCTGCTACGACACCGCTTCGCAGGCGATCGTGCCGCAACTGGTCGGGCGCGACCAGCTGCCGCGGGCCAACGGCCGGCTGTACGCGGCCGAGACAACAGCGCTGGAGCTCGCCGGCCCACCGGCGGCCGGCCTGCTCGTCGCCACGGCGGCCGCCCTTTCGCTGGCCACCCCGATCGCCCTGTGGGCGGTCGCGATCGCCGTCCTCCTGCTCGTCCGCGGCTCGTTCAAGGTGGCGGCCCCGGACCGGCGGCCGGTGCTGCGCGCCGAAATCGCCGAGGGACTGCGGTTCGTGTGGCACACGGGCCTGCTGCGCACGTTCACCGTGATGACCGGCGTGTTCAACTTCGCCAGCAGCGCGACCCAGGCCGTCCTCGTGCTGTACGCCGTGGGCCCGGCCTCGGCGATGGGACTGTCGGAATCGGAGTACGGCTGGCTGCTCAGCCTGGTCGCGGCCGGATGCCTGGCCGGTTCGTTCTTCGCCGAGCCGGCCGAACGCCTGCTGGGAACGGCCCGCACGATCGGCATCACCTTCTTCCTCGGCGCGGCGTCACTGGGCGTCCCGGCGGTGACGACCGACCCCGCGATCATCGGCATCGCGTTCTTCGCCGGCGGGGTGGGGTTGATCGTCTCCAACGTCACGACGGTTTCCCTGCGCCAGCGCATCACGCCCGACCGGCTGCTGGGGCGGATCAACAGTTCGCACCGGCTGGTGGCGTACGGGACCAAGCCGCTCGGTGCGCTCGCGGGCGGCGTGCTCGCCCAGTTCTTCGGCCTGCCTGCGGTGTTCGCCGCGATGAGCCTGCTGGCGATGTCCGCGGTTTTCGGCGTGCGGAAGATAAAGGGCAACCTTTTACACGACACCCAGGCCGCTCGCGACCCGAATCTGGTAACTGAGACGTAACTCACTACGGTCCCGCCGGAAACGAACCAGCCGACAATCGACATCCATGACCGCGCGGATAGGACCGGTTCAAGCAGATCCCTACCCCTGGCCTTACGACACGGCGGTGCCGGTCGACAAGGTCGCTCTGCTGTGCATCGACTGGCAGACCGACTTCTGCGGACCCGGCGGCTACGTCGAGCGGATGGGCTACGACCTCGAACTCACCCGAGCCGGTCTCCCCGGCACGCAGAAACTCCTTGCCCACGCCCGGAATCTCGGCATGCTGGTGATCCACACCCGGGAAGGTCACCTGCCGGACCTGACCGACCTGCCGCCCAACAAGCGGTGGCGGTCGGCCCGGATCGGCGCGGAGATCGGCAGCGCCGGGCCGGCCGGGCGCATCCTGGTCCGCGGCGAACCGGGCTGGGAGATCGTCGACGAGGTCTCGCCGGCGCCCGGCGAGGTCGTGGTCGACAAGCCGGGCAAGGGCGCGTTCTACGCCACCAACCTGGATCTGGTGTTGCGCGCCAACGGGATCAGCCACCTGATCCTGACCGGCATCACGACCGACGTGTGCGTGCACACCACGATGCGCGAGGCCAACGACCGCGGCCTGGAGTGCCTGATCCTGTCCGACTGCACCGGCGCGACCGACCCGGGCAACCACGCGGCCGCGCTGAAGATGGTGACCATGCAGGGCGGCGTGTTCGGCGCCGTGGCCACGTCCGACGCCGTGATCGGGGCGACCACCACCGACGACTGACCGAAGAGGAAGGGCCCCACAGCCGATGACCACTCCACTCGAGGTCGACGCCGATCCCACGGCGTTCCGGTTCGAGCCGGCCACGACCGCGCTCCTGGTGATCGACATGCAGCGGGACTTCATCGAACCGGGCGGGTTCGGCGAAACCCTCGGCAACGACGTGAGCCTGCTGCGCGGTGTCATCCCTCCGCTCCGGCGAACCCTCGCCGCGACGCGGGCCGCCGGCGTCATGGTGATCCACACCCGCGAGGGCCACCTGCCGGACCTGTCCGACTGCCCGCCCGCCAAACTCCGGCGCGGCCGCCCGTCGATGCGCATCGGCGATCTCGGCCCGGGAGGCCGGATCCTCATCCGGGGTGAACACGGGCACGGCATCATCGACGAACTCGCGCCCGCCGACGGCGAACCGGTGATCGACAAGCCGGGCAAGGGCGCGTTCTACCGGACCGAACTCGGCGCGATGCTGTCCGCGGCCGGCATCACCTCCCTGGTGGTGACCGGCGTGACGACCGAGGTCTGCGTGCACACCACCGTCCGCGAGGCCAACGACCGCGGCTACGAATGCCTGGTGCTGTCGGACTGCGTCGGCTCGTACTTCCCCGAGTTCCAGGACGCCGGTCTGGCCATGATCTCCGCGCAGGGCGGCATCTTCGGCTGGGTCGCCCCCTCGGCCGCCTACCTCGCCGCGCTTTCCGTTCTCGCCATCCCGGCCCGTTGACTCCCGCGGAAAGGTCCCGGTCATGTCCCTCTTCACGCGCACCCGCAGCCGCTCCGGCTCCGATGGCGAACTGCCCTTGTGGGTCAGCGGTGACCTCAACGCGTTCTTCGGGCTCGGCTTCAACGTCCTGGTGAACGTCCTGGTGCTCTCCGGCCTCTGCCTGGGCGTCGCGAAGATCTCTTCGGGCGACGTGTACGGGGTGATCCTGCCGGCACTGGGCATCCAGCTGCTGATCGGCAACGTCTACTACACCTGGCTCGGCAGGCGCCTGGCCCGCAAGGAGAACCGCACCGACGTCACCGCCATGCCCTACGGGCCCAGCGTGCCGCACATGTTCATCGTGACGTTCGTGATCATGCTGCCGGTGTACCTGCGCACCAACGATCCGATCAAGGCGTGGCAGGCGGGTCTCGCGTGGTCGTTCATCATCGGGCTGATCGTGCTGGCCGGCGCGTTCGTCGGCCCCTACATCCGGCGGTTCACGCCGCAGGCGGCGATGCTCGGCACGCTCGCCGGCATCTCCATCGCCTTCATCTCGATGCGCCCGGCCGGCCAGATGTGGGCGGCCGCGTGGATCGCGCTGCCGGTGTTCGCGTTGCTGCTCATCGGTTTCTTCGCCGGGGTGAAGCTGCCGTTCGGCATCCCGATCGGCCTGGCCGCGCTGGTGGTGGGCACCGCCGTCGGCTGGATCGGCGGCTACATGCACCCCGCGGACGTGTCCGCGGCCGCTCGCGACATCGTCACCGGCCTGCCGTCGTTCCAGTTCGACCTGCTGGGGCACGGACTGGCCGAGATCGGCCCGTTGCTGGCCACCGCCATCCCGTTGGGCATCTACAACTTCACCGAGGGCATGACCAACGTGGAGAGCGCCGCGGCCGCGGGCGACAGCTTCAACCTGCGCAGTGTGCTGCTGGCCGACGGCATCGGCGCGATCGTCGGTTCGGCGCTCGGCTCGCCGTTCCCGCCCGCCGTCTACATCGGACACCCGGGGTGGAAGGAGGTCGGCGGCCGCACGGCGTACTCGATGCTGACCGGCGTCGTCATCGCGCTCATGTGCTTCGGCGGCCTGTTCGGGCTGCTCAGCGCGCTGCTGCCGGTGCCGGCGATCGTGCCGATCCTGCTGTACATCGGCCTGCTGATCGGCGCGCAGGCGTTCCGGGTCGTCCCGCGGCCGCACGCGGTGGCGGTGGTCATGGCCATCATCCCCAACGTCGCGTCCTGGGCGACCGGCCAGATGGACAACGTGCTGTCGGCGGCGGGCACCAGCGCGGCGAAGGTCGGGGAACCCGCGCTGGAGAGCGCGGGCGTGGTCTACCAGGGCCTGCACCTGCTCGGCGACGGCGCCATCCTGGCCGGGCTGGTCCTCGGCGCGATCACCGCGTTCCTCATCGACAAGCAGTTCTGGTGGGCCGCCGGCTACGCGGCGGCCGGTGCGGTGCTGTCGTTCGTCGGGCTGATCCACGCCGAGCAGGTCGGCTGGAACGCCGGCGGCGGCCAGGTCGCGCTGGGCTACCTGTTCTTCGCCGTGGTCTGTGCGGTGTTCGCGGTGTTCCACCGCGACCCGGCGGCCGACGCCGAGCTGCCGCCGCCCGGCACGGACCTGATCGACGCGAAGCCCGCGGCCTCCGCTTCATGAGCACCACCAACGGGTTCGCCGAACTCGGGGCCACCGGCCCCGTCGTCGACGATCCGGCCGTGCGCGCCGAAGTGGCGGCGGCCTTCGCCCGCTACGAAGCCGCGCTGGTGGCCGGCGACCACGCCGTGCTGAACGAGTCGTTCTGGGCCAGCCCGGCGACCGTCCGCTTCGGCGTCGCCGACCACCAGCGGGGCATCGACGAGCTGCGCGCTTGGCGCGCCACCCAGGGACCCCTCGGCGGCCGGGTCACCTACGGCACCGAGATCACCACCTTCGGCACCGGCACCGCCGTGGTGACCACCCTGTTCCGCTACCCCGGCCGTCCGGTCGTGGGCCGGCAGAGCCAGACGTGGGTGCGGATGCCCGCCGGCTGGCGGATCGTCAGTGCCCACGTCTCGGAGGTCGGCACCGAGACCGGGTAGGGCCGCCCCGCCGGGCGGGGTCAGCCCTCGAGCCGGCCGCCGGTGACTTCGGCGAGCCGCTCCTGCACCCGCGCGTGCCGGAACTGGTAGACGCCCCCGGCCTGCCGCAGCACCCCGCGCCGGTGGGCGTCGTCGAGGAAGTGCACCAGCCGCCACGGCAGGCGGCCGGTCGCCGCCAGCCACAGGTGGTGGACGAAGTAGTTGCCCCACGCCCGCGTCACCAGGACCGCCAGCGCGATGCCGATCCCGAAGCACACGCCCACCACGAACGGCGCCACCGGGTTCGTCGCCGGCGGGAACACCTGGCCGCCCGCCACCGCCCCCGCCACGCCGTAGCTCACCGCCGCCACCCCGCGGGCCATGGAGAACCCGAACAGCGCTCCCGCCAGGCCGCCCGCGATGGCCAGCGCGAGGTCGTAGCGACCGCCGAACACCGGCAAGAACCGCGTGTTCGCGGTGAACGCGAACGCCATCCCGTCGAACAGCCCGAGTGACACCAGGAACGACAGCGCCAACGCGATCGCGCCGGTCCGCTCGTTGCGCAGGATCGTCCGCGGGCTCGCCACGCGGCTGGCGTCGACCGGTTTCGCCAGCCACACGTGCACCGCGAACACCAGGCCGAACACCACCGCCAGCAGGACGACCAGGCCCGCGGCCAGCGACCAGCCCAGGCCGAGCAGGACGCCGACGGCGGCCCCGATCGCGAAGCGGCCGGCGAACTTCCGGGCCGCGCCGGCGAAGCGCAGTTCGGTGCGCAGCGGTTCCGGCGGACGGCCGAACCGGTGCGTCACGTAGGCGGCGCCGCCGAAGGACAGGCCGTAGATCGCCGCCAGCACCGGTCCGTCGTCGACCCAGCCGGTGACGACGAAGAACAGCGCGACCAGCACGCCGACCAGGCCCGACCGGGTGCCCGCGGGCACTGCCCGGTACAGCTGCCACCAGGCCAGGTCGCGGCTGCGCGTCCGCTCGAGGTGCCGGGCCAGGAAACCCAGCCAGCGGGTCGCCTGCTCCGCGGTGTAGCGCCCGGACGGGCTGGTCTTCGGGTTGCGCCCCGGCGGCTGCGGCACCTGCGCGTAGGCGGTGGGGACGAACGAGTCGAGCAGCTGCCCTTCCAGCGCGGCGGCGTCCCCGGTGGCGAGCAGGTCCGCGGGATCGGCGGGCGGACGGCCGTAGCCGATCCGGGCCAGGTCGACCATGAGCGGCGTCCGCAGCACCCGGGCCAGCGCCGCGTCCGGCTCGCGGCGCAGCCGGTCGGCGACGGGCAGCCAGCGGTCCTCGCCGTGCCGCGCGGCCAGGTAGGTGATCGCCTCCTGGCGGGCGACGGGTTCCAGCCGCACCACGGTGGCCGCCGCGAGCACGGTGCCGGACTCCCGCGTCACCTGCTCGTATTCGGCGGAGCGGCAGGTGAGCACCAGCGAGCGCCCGGCCCCCATGGTCTGGTCCAGCGCGTCGAGCGCGGCGACGCGCAGGTCGGCGGGCATCTCGTCGAGGCCGTCGAGGACCGGCACGACGTGGCCGCCGAGGACGAGCCGGGTCGGGGCGTCGGTCCCGTACTCGCGCGCGGTGAGCAGCGCCGGGTGGTTGTCGGCGAGGCGGGCCGCGAGCCAGGAGTCGAGGTGCTCCCGCCGCGGGTCCCACGACGCCAGGGACAGCAGCACCGGGACCGGGGCGTCCGGCGTGCGGGTGCGGAGCAGTTCCAGGGTCAGCATCAGGGCGAGCACGGACTTGCCGGAGCCGGGATCGCCGAGCACCACCAGCTGCGGCACGGGCAGCGCGGTGAACGTCCCGGCGATGTTGTCGAGATCGCCCCGCCGCGCCGGCTTCCCCCGGCGCGGGGCCGCCGACCAGCGCAGCCGGATCGGCTGCGGCCGGTGCAGCGCTCGCAGTTCGGCTTCGGCGCGCCACTGCCACGTGACGGCTTCGGCGAGTTCGCCGACCGCCCGGTCGAACCGGTGGTGCGGCGGGGCTTCCGGCTCGGGGTCCGCGGCGCTGGGCGTGGCTTCGGCGAGGATCTGCTCGTGCAGCCGCCGCAGGTCGGGGTTCGGGTCGACGCCGAGCTCGTCGGCCAGCCGGCGGCGCAGGCCGTGGAACAGCGTCGAGGCTTCGGCGTAGCGGCCTTCCTTCGCGAGGGCGCGCATCAGGAGCAGGTGGGACAGCTCGCGCGTCGGGTGTTCGCCGCAGAACTCGGTGAGCTCGCGGACGACTTCCCCCGTTTCGCCGAGCCGGAGCCGCCATTCGGCCCCGAGTTCGACGGCCTCGGCCCGCTGTTCGTCGAGCAGTACGGCCCGGCCGGCGAGCGTGGTGGTCCGCAGCCCGTCGAGCGCGGGACCCCGCCACAGCAGGAGCGCGGCCCGGATTTCTTCGACGGCGTCCACGAGCTTGGCTTGGCCGGCGAGCGCCCGCGCGGCGGCGACGTGCCGCCGGAAGCGGAGGACGTCGAGCTCGCCGGCGCCGGCCTGCAGCCGGTACCCGGGCCCGTCGGTGACGATGGCCTCGCCGAGTTCCCCGAGCCGGCCCCGCAACGCGGAAACGCAGTTGCGCACCTGCTTCACCGCGGTCGCGGGCGGCTCGTCCTCCCAGAGCGCGTCGATCATCCGCTCCACCGGGACGACGGCGTTCGCGTTGAGCAACAGGACGGCGAGGGCCCGCTGCTGCCGCGGGCTCGGCAGGGTGATCCGGCTCCCGTCCGCCTGCACTTCCAGCGTCCCGAGAATCCGGAACCTCATCGCAACCCCCCGCTGGTCAAGGCCGCCGGGCTCCGAAACGCGCAGGTGAGGCGGAAAAGGCCGGCGCGAGGACGAAACGAGGACGGCGTCGGGAACCCTAGGGCCACGGCGGAAGAGGGGGAATGCCGGGGCAACCCGGTGGCGGGCGCGTCGTTGGGGGTCGCGCCCTTCACCGGGAAAGCCCGGCCACCCGGAACCGGCCGGAGGGTCCGATCCTGCGCCACGGGTGGCGGGTGCGTCGTCGGGGGACGCGCCCGCCACCGGGCCCGCTCGGAGACAGCCCGCCGAACCGCCGGCTGGCGCGCTCGCCGGCGGCACCCCGCCGAAAACGCGCCCGCCACCGGCACCCGCGCCAACACGGCCCGCCGAACCGCGAACGGCACGCGAGGATCGGCCACGGACCCCCGCCGAGCAACTCGCCGCCACCGCCGGCCCGGCTTCTTAGTCGTTTCTTAGCACCCGCCCTGGCCGTTTCCGCCCGGCTCCTCGGAGAATCGGGAGGGTGCTGATCGTGATCGCCGATGACGAAGCTGCCGTGTGCGACTCGCTCTCGCGGACCCTGCGGTTCGAGGGCTACGCCGTCGCGGTCGCCCACGATGGCCAAGCCGCCCTCGATGTCATCCGGGCTCGGGAGCCCGACGGTGTCATCCTCGACGTCACCATGCCCGTGCTCGACGGGCTGGAAACCTGCCGACGATTGCGGGCCGATGGGAACCTCGTGCCCGTTCTGATGCTCACCGCGCGCGGGGACGTCACCGCGCGGGTCGCCGGGCTCGAGGCCGGGGCCGATGACTACCTCGCCAAGCCCTTCTCGCTGCAGGAACTGCTCGCGCGGGTGCGGGCCCTGCTGCGCCGGGCGCGGTACGAAGCCGTCCCAGAGCCTCCCGGCGATCTGCGGTTCCGGGATCTCGCCCTCAACCCCGCCACGCGGGAAGTCGTGCGCGCCGGCCGTCCGGTGCGGCTGACGCGGACCGAGTTCGCCATCCTCGAGCTGTTCCTGCGCCACCCTCGGCAGGTGCTGACCCGGTCCGTGCTGTTCGAACACGTCTGGGGCTTCGACTTCGGCAGCAGCTCCAACAGCCTCGACGTCTACCTCGGCTACCTGCGCCGGAAACTCGAGGCCGACGGCGGCGGCCGGCTGCTGCACACCGTCCGCGGCGTCGGCTACGTCCTGCGCGAGGACCCCCTGTGAGGGAACGGCGCAAGCTCACCCTCCGCGCCCGGGTCGCGGTCCTCTCCGCGCTCGGCGTCGCGCTCGCCGTCGTCGTCGTGTCGCTCGCCGGGTGGTGGCTGATGCACGGCCGGATGTACGACCACCTGGACCGCCAGGTGCGCGCCCAGACGGCCGAGGCCGCGCGGGCGGCGACCCCCGAGGACGCCCTGCGGCTCCTGCACAGCGTCGACGAACTACCGGACAACTGGTCGGACGGCGACGTCCCGGACGATGCCGCGCAGCTGCTCGTCCAGGTCGGCCCGCCGCCGCCCGTCGTCGTCCGGTTCCTCGACAACCGCGGGGACGTCGTGGCCGCCACCGCGGGCGCCGCGTGGCTGGGACCGGTCGGCTCGTCCGCCGCCGCGGTCGCGGAGAGCGGGACCGGCGAGGACCTCGACGACGCCGGGCCGGACGACGAGACGGTCTACCGCGTGCACACCGCGCCCCGGGACGGCGGCGCGATCCAGGTCGGCAGCCGGGTGATCGGCATCGAAGGGACCCTCGACGACCTCCGCGTGCTGCTCACCTGGATCGGGCTCGCCGGCGCCGCGCTCGCCGGCGTGGTCGGCTGGGGTGTCGCCCGGACCGGCCTGCGCCCGGTCCACCGGCTCACCGGGGCCGTCGAGACGGTGGCCGAGACCCAGGACCTGGACAGCTCGATCCCGGTGACCGGCCGCGACGAGATCGCCCGGCTCGCCACCGCGGTCAACCACCTGCTGACCGCGCTCGCCGCGTCGAAAGCCGCCCAGCAGCAGCTCGTCCAGGACGCCGGGCACGAGCTGCGGACGCCGCTGACCAGCCTGCGCACCAACGTCGAACTGCTCCGCTACGCCGACGCGCAACAGGGATCGGGCAAGGTGCTCGCCCCGGACGACCGCGCCCGGCTGCTGCGCGACCTCGGCATCCAGGCCGAAGAGCTGACCACCCTCACCACCGAGCTGGTCGAGCTGGCCGCGGAGAACACCGACCCCGAGCCGTTCGGCCCGCTGGACCTGGCCGACGTCGTCCACGGCGCGGTCATCCGAGCCCGCGCGCGCTGGCCGCAGGTCGTGTTCGCCGTCTCGGCCACGCCCGCGAGCCTGACCGGCCAGCCGGGCGGGCTGTCCCGGGTCGTGCTGAACCTGCTGGACAACGCGGCGAAGTGGAGCCCGCCCGGTGGCACCGTCCGGGTCCGGCTGTCCACAACGGACGGACAGGCCGAACTGACGGTCACCGACGAAGGACCGGGCATCAGCGAGCAGGACCGGCCGAAGGTCTTCGAGCGCTTCTACCGGGCCACCGCCGCCCGGTCGATGCCCGGCTCGGGGCTCGGGCTGGCGATCGTGGCGCAGATCGTGCGCACGCACGCGGGCAGCGTGGTGGTGGGCACGGCCTCCGGCGGCGGCGCGGAGCTCCGGGTGCGGCTGCCGGCCGACCATGCTTCCTGACCGGCCCGTTGCCGACACGGGCATCCCCGCGCGCCGACGCCTGACCGCGGGCACGACCGGCCCGAAGCCTTCGACACCGATAAGCACCTCCGCGGCCGTCCTCGGCGGCGCCGAACCACGCGCGCGACTCCCGGCGCACCGGGTTTCTTAACCGGCTCGGCGGTGGTTCTTAACCTCCTTTCATCCGCGAACCCGATCTTCGGAGTCGTGTCCTCCGTCGAAACGATCCGGCCCGCACCCGTCGGCCACCGCCCCGCCGGGCCGTGGGCCGTCGCCGCTCTCGGGTGCTTCGGGATTTCCGTCGTCACCGTGGTCGTCCTGCACTTCAGCCGGGCCGCCGAGGTCGATCCGGTGCGGCAGGTGATCAGCGACTACGCGTTGTCCGAAGCCGGCGGGTTCGCCGTCTGCGTGCTGGCCCTGGCCGCCGGCACCGGCTTCCTGCTGACCGGGCTGGCCCGCGCCGGGCTGCCGGTGACGCCGCCGGTCGTCGCGCTCGCGGCCTGCTGGGGTGGCGGGCTCACGCTCTGCGCGATCTTCCCCACCTCCCCCACCGGCACCCCGATGACGTTCTCCGCCGAAGTCCACCGCTACGCGGGCCTGGTGCTGTTCGTCAGCCTGCCGGCCGCGGCCGGGCTGCTGGCCCGCGGCGCCGCGGCCCACCCGGCGCACCGCGGCCTCGCCGCCCGGCTGCGGCGGCACACCGATTGGGCGTGGGCCGCACTCGTGGTCTTCCTGCTCAGCCAGCTGCCGGTGCTGCTGGCACCGTCCCGCGCCTTCGACGGCCCGCTGTTCCAGGGCCTCACCGAACGGCTCGTCTTCGCCGGCTACCTCGTCCTCCTGGGCGAGCCGGCCGTCGCCATCCTGCGCTCCGGAAGGAAACCATGCTGATCCCCGCCATCGGCCTCGCCGCCGCCGGTGCCTGCTGCTTCGCCGGCACCGTCCACCTGCAGCACAACGCCGTCCGCCACGCGACCGCCGTCCCGGCCGGGATCCGGGCGGTCCTGCGCACCCCCGGCTGGTACGCCGGGATCGGGCTCGCCGGCCTGGGCGCCGGGCTGCACGTCCTCGCGCTCACCATGGCCCCTCTCGCGGTGGTGCAGCCGGTCGGCGTGCTCACCCTGGTGCTCACCGCCCTGCTCGCCCGCACCCCGATCACCCGGCGCGTCTTCGCCGCACTGGCCATGAGCGTCGCCGGGCCGGCGGGGTTCGTCGCGCTCGCCGCCACGGCCACGACCGCCGCCCTGCCCGCTCCCGGCCTCGGCACCGCGCAGTGGGCTCTGCTCGCCGCAGCCGGGCTGGCCGCGGCGAGCCGGGCCACCCTCGGCCGCGCCCGGGCGCTGCTGTGCGCGCTCGGCGCGGCCGTGCTCTTCGGGTTCACCTCGGCGCTCGTCCGCGCCGCGGCCGTCGCGCCGCTGAGTGGCATGACCGTCTTCGCGGTCGCCGAAGCCGTGGCGGCGACGCTCGCCGGGGCGTGGCTGCTGCACCAGGCCTACGCCGGCGGGCCCGCGCCGGTGGTGGCCGGCGCGACCACCATCGGCGACCCGCTCAGCGCGGTCCTCATCGGCGTCTTCGCCTACGGGGAACTGACTCCGGGGCAGCTGGCCGGCCTGGCCGTGCCGGGGCTGGTCGCGGTGGCCGGGCTCGTGCTGCTCGCCCGGACGCTGCCGGCCCCCGCCGCGCCCGTCCGGCGGCCGCGGCGGGCGGGACCGCTGCGGATCGCCATCACCGCGGACACCTACCCGCCGGACGTCAACGGCGCGGCGAACTTCGCCGCCCGGCTGGCGGCCGGGCTGGCCGGGCGCGGGCACGAGGTGCACGTCGTCTGCCCGTCGCCGACCGCGGAGCCGGTCACCGAAACGGCGGCCGGGGTGACCGTCCACCGGATCGGTTCGACGCGCACGCCGTTCCACCCGACGTTCCGGATCTGCCCGCCGTGGCGCACGGCCAGAGCCGTGCCTGCGCTGCTCGCCGCGATCGACCCCGACGTCGTGCACACCCAGGCGCACTTCCTGGTCGGCCGCAGCGCGGTCCGCGCCGCCACCGCGGCCGGCGTCCCGGTGGTCGCCACCAACCACTTCATGCCGGAGAACCTGCTCGGCTACGGCCCGCTGCCGCGCTGGACCCACCGCCCGCTGGCCCGGCTGGCGTGGCGCGACCTCGTGCGGGTCTTCGACCGCGCGACGGTCTGCACCACGCCGACGCCCCGCGCGGCCGGGCTGCTGGAACGCCACGGCCTGCACCGGCCCGTGCTGGCCATCTCCTGCGGGGTCGACCGCGCGCACTACGCCGGCCCGCCCGAGCCGCCCGCCGGCCCGCCCGCGGTGCTGTTCGTGGGACGGCTGGACGCCGAGAAGAACGTGCACGAGCTGCTCGAAGCCGCCGTCCTGCTGCCGCCGCACGTGCGGGTCGAGCTCGTCGGCGACGGCAGCGAACGCGCCCGCCTGGAGGCGCTGGCCGACCGGCTGGGGATCGCCGACCGGGTCGCCTTCCACGGGTTCGTCCCGGACGCGGAGCTGGTGCGGGCCTACCGGCGGTGCGCCGTGTTCTGCATGCCGGGCACCGCCGAGCTGCAGAGCCTGGTGACCATGGAGGCGATGGCCGCGGGCAAGCCGGTCGTCGCCGCGGACGCGATGGCGCTGCCGCACCTGGTCCGGCCCGGGCGCAACGGCCGCCTCTACCCGCCCGGCGACCCCGCGGCGCTCGCCGCGCAGCTCACCGCCGTGCTGGCCGACGAGCCGGCCCGGGCGGCGATGGGACGGGCCAGCCTCGACCTGATCGCCGCGCACGACCTCGAATCCACAGTGGACGCCTTCGCGGGCGTTTACCGCGATGTCGCGGTCCGCCCGGTGGCCGCGGCGGCGGTCCGGTGACCGCTCAGACGTCGACGCGGGACCCCATGATCACCGTGCGGTCCCGGGGCAGGCCGAAGTACTCCGCCGCGTCCGCGGTGATGTAGGAGGTGGCGATGAACAGCCGCTTGCGCCAGCCGGCCATCGTCGGTTCCGGGCCGCGCTGCAGCTCGATCTTGGACAGGAAGTAGGACGCCTCGTCGAGCTGCAGCCGTCCTTCGGTCTGAGCCGGGTCGAGCAGGGCGAGCGCGCCCGGGACGTCCGGGCTGTCCATGTAGCCGTAGCGGGCGGTGACGAAGACGATCCCGTCGTCGGTGTGCCCCAGGTCCTCGACGGTCACCCGCTGCCCGGCCGGGACCCGCGGCACCGGCTCGGTCTCCAGCGACATGATCACCACCTGCTCGTGCCGCACGTGGTTGTGCTCGGCGTTGGCCCGCAGCGCCAGCGGTGCGGTCCGCCCGCCCCGGTTGAGGAACACCGCCGTGCCGGGCACCTGCTGCACCGGGGCGTCCCGGAGTTCGTCGATGAACTCCGGCAGCGAGCCCTCCCGGCGTTCGCGCTCGGCGGTGACGATCCGACGGCCGCGCTGCCAGGTCGTCATGATGGTGAACGCCGTCAGGCCGATCAGCAGCGGCAGCCACGCCCCGTGCACCAGCTTGGTCAGGTTGGCCGCGACGAACAGCAGGTCCACCAGGAGCAGCACGGACGCGCCGAGGCCGATCAGCCACGCCGGCGTCCCCCACCGCGAGCGGGCGATGTAGAAGAACAGCAGCGTCGTGATGGTGATCGTCCCGGTCACCGCCATGCCGAACGCGAACGCCAGCGCCGCCGAGCTGCGGAAGGCGAACACCAGCGTCAGCACCGAAACCATCAGCAGCCAGTTGATCCACGGCACGTAGATCTGGCCCCGCTCGGTCTCCGAGGTGTGCGCGATCCGCAGCCGCGGCAGGTACCCCAGCTGAGCGGCCTGCGCGGCGACCGAATACGCCCCGGTGATCACCGCCTGGGACGCGATCACCGTCGCCGCCGTGGCCAGCACCACCAGCGGCAACCGCGCCCACGACGGCACCAGCAGGAAGAACGGGCTCGCGACGTTCGCCGGGTTCTCCAGGATCAGCGCGCCCTGGCCGAGGTAGCTCAGCACGCACGCCGGCAGCACCAGCAGGAGCCAGCCGCGGGTGATCGCGCGGCGGCCGAAGTGCCCCATGTCGGCGTAGAGGGCTTCGGCGCCGGTGACCGACAGCACCACCGCCGCCAGCGCGAAGAACGCGATGTCGAAGTGCCCGGCCATGAACCCGATGGCGTAGGCCGGCGAGAGCGCCTTGAGGATGTCGGGGTGCCCGGCGATGCCGACCACGCCGAACCCGCCGATCGTGGCGAACCAGGCGATCATCACCGGCCCGAACACCCGCCCGACCGCGGCCGTCCCCCGCCGCTGCACCAGGAACAACCCGATGATGATCACCGCGGTGATCGGGACGACCCAGTCCTCGAGGCCGTCCGAGACGACCTTGAGCCCCTCGACCGCCGACAGCACGGAGATCGCCGGGGTGATCATGCTGTCGCCGAAGAACAGCGCGGCGCCGAAGATGCCGAGCCCGGCCAGTACGACGGCCGCGCGCTTGCCGCGTTGCGCGCCCCAGCGCCGCAGCAGGGTGATCAGGGCCATGATGCCGCCCTCGCCGTCGTTGTCCGCGCGCATCGCCAGCAGCACGTAGGTGACGGTCACGATGATCATCACCGACCAGAAGATCAGCGACACCACGCCGAACACGTTGGCCGCGCTCACCGGCACCGGGTGCGGGTCGGCCGGGTTGAACACCGTCTGCAGCGTGTAGATCGGGCTCGTCCCGATGTCCCCGAAGACCACGCCCAGCGCACCGACCACGAGCCCGAGGCGCACCACGTCACGCCCGGCCGGCCTCGTACTCTGCGCCTGACTCACGCACTCCCCCTCGCCTCGGCCGTCACGAGGCGGACCCTACCGATCCACTGTGGCCGGACGGGGCCGGCGGCGGCGCGTCGGGGAAAGCTTTACGCGTCTTGATGAAATCTTAGCGCGAAGGCACCGGCAAAATTGCCGGTGCCACCCGGCCGATCAGGGTTCCACCCGCGGGGAAAACGCTGTTCAACACGCCCCCGGCCACGCTCTTGCCGGGTGCCGGTTCCGTTCGGTGCGCCTCTTTAGGGTCGTGACGCGCGGCGGGTGCGGCGGAACCCCAGCGCCGCACCCGTCACGTCTCACGGCGGCGGGAAGGCCGTGGGGGCCGGCTCGAAGCCGAGCCGCTCGATCGCCGCCGTGAGGTCCAGGGTGCGTTCCACCGCGAACTGGCTGATCACGTACCGGTTCAGCCGCCCGCGCGGGAACGCGCGGGCCGGCGGGGAAAGCAGCCAGGCCGGGACGTAGGCCGGCCGCACCGGCACGCCCGCCGAGGCCAGCAGGCCGCGCAGGGCCCAGTCGACGGTCACCGGGGCGCGGTCGGCGATGTTGAACACGCTCGGCCACGCCGGTCCGGCCGTCGCCGCGAGCAGGCAGGCCCGCGCCAGGCTGTCCACGTGGGTCATGCTGACCAGCACCTTCCCGGTGCCCGGCACCAGCAGCCGACCGAACCGCACGTTCTCCAGCAGCCGCGGCAGCAGGGTGGTGTCCCCGGCGCCGTAGACGGCGTGGGGCCGCAGCACGACCGCGTCGCGGGCGATGGCCAGCACGAGCTGCTCGGCCGCGGCCTTGGCGGCCGCGTAGGCGTTGAGGTAGCGCTCCACCGGGGCTTCGTGCTCCTTCGCGCACACCGTCGGCCGGAACGGGTCGTACACGCTGCCGCTGCTGACGTGCACGATCCGGCGCCCCGGGAACGAGGCCAGCACGTGGTGGGTGCCGAGCAGGTTGGTCCGCCAGACCTCCCTGGCCACGCCGGTGTCGGTCGCCGACGCCGCGCAGTGCACCACCGCGTCGACGGCGGGCGGGTCGGCGAGCTTGGCCGCCCCGATGTCCCACGACCGGTACGCGGCCCCGGCGAGCCGTCCGGCGTCCGCCGTGGCCCGCCTGCCGAACGCCGTCACCTGCCAGCCCGCCGCCACGGCGGCCCGGCAGACCGCGCCGCCGACGAAGCCGGTCGCGCCGGTCACCGCGAGCCTCACGGCTTGCTCGCGGTGACCAGCTCGCGCAGGCGGCCCCGGTCGAGCTTGCGGGACCGGCCCGAGCGCGGCAGCTCCGGCAGGACGACGATCCGGTCCGGGACGGCCTCGGCGTCGATCAGCTCCGGCAGCTGACGCCGCAGCCGCCGCACGAGCCGGGCCGGGTCCACCTCGGTGCTGTCGGCCACCACCGCGAGCACCACGGTCTCGTCCTGGGTGACCGGGTCGGGCGTGCCGACCATCGCCGCCTCCCTGACCCCGGCCAGCAGCGCGATCGACGGCTCGTAGAGCCCCGGGTAGATGTTGTACGAGCCGCGGATGAGCATGTCCTTCTTCCGGCCCGTCATGACGATCCGGCCGTCGTCGTCCAGCCGGGCGAGGTCGCCGGTGGCCAGCTCGGTCAGCGGCGGCCCGCCCAGGTGGCCGAGGCAGGCGTTCGGCGCGGACACCAGCAGCTCGCCGTCGGCGGCGATCCGGGCGCGCACCCCGGGCGACGGCGTCCCGAGCAGGTCGCCCGGGCAGCCGCGCTCGACGTGCGCCAGCTTGTCCTCGGCGCGGGCGACCGCCAGCGGGATCGCCTCGGTCATCGCGTAGATCGAGAGCACCTGCCCGCCGGGGACCGCGGCCAGCGCCTGCCGCAGCACCGCGGGGGCGGCCGGCGCGGAGCCCATCACCAGGTGCCGGACGTGGGCGGGCCACTCCGGCAGGATGCCGAACACCTCGGCCAGGTGCACCGGCACCCCGTAGGCGTGGGTGACCCGGCGGTCCGCGAGGTCCCGCGCGAAGCGCTCCGGCGGGGCGGACGGCTTCGGCAGGGACAGCCGGGCGCCGCCCAGCAACGCGGGCAGGCCGGCCATGATGCCGTCGGCGTGCATCACGTCCCCGGGCGCGAACGGCAGGTGCGTGCCCAGCATCGTCACCGCCGCGGTGAGCGACCGCAGCGAGTGCACGACCCCCTTCGGCTGTTCCGTCGTGCCCGAGGTGAACACGACCAGCGCGGGCGCGGCGGGGTCCCGGTCCGGGGCCGCGGACGGCGCCCGGCCGAGCAGGCTCGCCAGCGGGCGGGCCGAGCGCGGGACCCCGGGCAGGCGGCGGCCGAGGTGGACGTGCCGGATGCCGGGGTCGCCGATCGGCTGCCGCAGGTCCGGGACTCCCCAGCCGCGGCGGCGGCAGTAGGCGCGGACCGGGCCCAGCACGCTGGCCGGGTAGAACAGCGATTCGGCGATCAGCCAGCGCGGCCGGGAGGCCCGCAGCCGCGCCGACACCAGGGCCGGGCCGACGGCGGTGTCCGCGGAGACGAGCACCGCGCCGGCCCGCAGCGCCCCGAGGAACAGGCCGATCGCGGTGGCGGAGTTGCGGACGGCGAACAGCACGCCGTCGCCGGGCGCGAGCCCTTCGGCCCGCAGGCCGGCGTCGACCTCGAGGGTGAGGCGGCGCAGTTCGCCGAAGGTCGTGGTGCGGCCGTCCGGGTCGATCACGGCCGGCTCGCCGGGCCGGTCGGCGGCGGTGTCCAGGAAGCGGGTCACGAGATCGGTCATGCGCGGCTGACCTCCAGGCGCCGGTAAGCGGGGAAGAGCACTCCCGGGGCGGCCCGGCGGGCGGTGATCCGCAGCTCGCCGCAGCCGGCCAGGGTGCCGAGGAGTGCGTGGACCTCGGCCATCGCCAGCGGGTAGCCGAGGCAGAAGTGCGGGCCGGCCCCGAACCACAGCCGCCGCAGCTCCGGCGGGTGCGTGCGGGCGAGGTCGAACCCGCCGTGGGCCCGGGCGCAGTTGAGTGTCGACAAGACGACCCGGTCCCCCGCGCGCACCGCGACCCCGGCGATCCGCCCGGGCCGGACGGCGTTGCGCAGGATGATCGGCGCCGGGGTGATCAAGCGAGCCGTCTCGTGGATCGCGGCGTCCACCGGCCCGGTGTCGCCCGCGCGGCACGCGGCGGCGACGCCGGCCAGCTCGCCGTGGTCGTGGAGCACCGCGACCATCCGGGGCAGCAGGCTGGTGATCGTCTCGGTGCCCGCGATCAGGAACGCCGACGCGAGCCCCCGTGCCTCGGCTTCGGTCAGCCCGAAGCTGCGCATCCGGCCGACCGCGGTCGTTTCGTCGCCCTTCTCCCAGGCCAGCGACGTGCTGGTGCCGATCTCGGCGACGATCGCGCGGGCCCGGGCGACCTGCGCCGCGCCAAGGCTGAGCCTGCCCAGCTTGACCAGGCCGATGATGGCGGTGGCCTGGCCGGTCAGCCGCAGGTAGGCCGCCTCCCGCTCGGCGGTGGACCCGGTCACGGTGAACCCGACCAGTGCGCTGGTCACCGCCCCGGCGACGATCTTCGTCGTGCGCACGACGTCCACCGGGCGGCCGGCGCGCAGCGCCTCGGCCACCCGGGCCAGCGGCTCGGTGCACGCGGTGTCGATCAGCAGGCGGACGTAGGCCGGGGTGAAGAACTCGGCGAGCTTGCGCCGCATCGCCCGGTGTTCGGGCCCGTCCATGTTGACCAGCATCGACGGGCCGAAGACCGGGGTCCACAGGTCCGCTTCGGTGCCGCCGCCGCTGCGGAAGGTCGCGGTGTCGGTCAGCACCTCCCGCGCCGCCGAAGCCTCGTTCACCACGACCCCGAGCCCGGGCACCCGCACGGCGGGCCCGAGCCGGCCCAGGACGCGGACCACGGGGTAGGCGAGCGGGTGCGCCGCCAGTTGCAGCCGCAGCTCGTGCGCGCCCGCCCTCATCGGACGTCCACGGTTTCGCCGCGGTAGCCGTGGCTGGTGTACCAGGCGAAGGTGTTGCGGATGCCCCACGCCTTGGTCCGCCGCTGCGACCAGTACACGACCATGTCCCGGCGCCGGCCGTAGGCGCGGGTGACGCACCGGACCCGGTTGACCAGCGTGCGGTCCTCGTGGTCGTCTTCGATGCACGAGCGGGGGTAGCCGCCGCACCGCAGGTACAGGCTCGCGGTGATGGCGGTGTTGCCGCCCGCGCACAGCAGGTACGGCCCCAGGTAAGCCGGGCCCCGGTTGGCGCGCCGGAACCGGGCGAGGTACCCGCCGAAGGCCACCAGGAACGCCAGTACGGCCCGCTCGGTCCACGGCACGGCGAAGTCGTCGGTGCGCGCTTTGAACCGGCCGCCGACCAGCTCCAGCCCGGCCGCGAAGCCGCGCATGACCGCCTCCGTCCACTGTGGAGCGACGAGGCAGTCCGCGTCGGTCCGGGCCAGGTGGGTGGCCCCGTTCTCGATCGCCCGGCGCATCCCGGTGTCGCAGGCGGCACCGGTACCCTTCTGCGGTTCGCCGATCACCCGCACGTCCAGCTCCGGGTGCGCGGCGGCGAAGGAGCGGACGACGTCGGCCGTCGCGTCCGTGCTCGCGTTGTCCACCACCAGCACGGTGAAGTCGCGGAAGCGCTGGGCGGCGAGCGACCGCAGCGGCCCCTCGATCCACTTCTCCTCGTTGTACGCGGGGATGACCACCCACAGCTGTGACAACCGGGGCTTCGCCCCGGGCCGGGGGCTTCGCCACCCGGACCCCCGAAAAGACAAGTGGCTCATGACGGCAGCTCCGCGAACAAGGTGCCCACGCTGACCCCGCCGGCCAGCCCGATGAACGCGACCTTGTCGCCGGGGCCGCACCGGCCCGCTTCGATGGCCAGGCTCAGCTGCAGCGGCAGGCTGCACGAAGCGACGTTGCCGTGGTCGGCGATCGTCACGACGAGCTTGTCCTCCGGCACCCCGCTGCTGTCGAGGAACACCCGCAGGTGCGGCACGCCGACCTGGTGCACGCAGAAGAGCGCGAAGTCCTCCCGGCTCAGGCCGGTGCTCGCCAGCGCCGCGTCCAGCTGCGGCCGGATCCCGCGCACGACGGACTCCATCAAGGTCCGGCCGTTGCCGCGCAGGTAGCCGTCGGTGACCGGGTTCCGCGAGTTCGCGCCCCCGTGCCCGGGGATCGACGAGACGTCCCAGCACGACGAGTCCGCCGAGAACTCCCGGTGGAAGATGCCGGGCACCGGTGAGGCTTCCAGCAGCATCGCGGCCCCGGCGTCGGACAGGGTGTAGCCGGCGAGCGAGTCGACGAACTGCGCGCGGTCCGCCACCCGCCACCGGACCACCCGCGAGCCGGTCTCGCCGGTGCAGACCAGCACCCGGCGGTACTGCCCGGAGCGGATGAGCGCTTCGGCGACCTGCATCCCGTTGAGGAAGCTGTTGCAGGCGTTCTTGACGTCGAACACCGGGCAGGACGCGCCGAGCTTGGCCGCGACCACGTGCGCGGTGGCCGGTTCGACGAGGTCCTGGGAGGCGGAGGCGAACACCAGCAGGTCCAGCTCGTGCGCACCGAGCCCGCTGCCGGACAGCAGTTTCGCGGCCGCGGCCACGGCGAGGTCGGAAGCCGGCTCGCCGGGTGCGGCCCGGTGCCGGGTCCGGATCCCGCTGAGCTTGCCGATCGCGCCCGGCCGCGGCCGGAAGCCGGGGCTCTCGCGGGCGATGCGGGCCTCGATCTCGTCGTCGGCGACCAGGGTGGGTGGCAGGTGGGCGGCCACGCCGCCGATCGCCACGTGCATGGGACCGTCCTTTCTAGACACCGGTGAACGCCAGTGTCACGTTGTGCCCGCCGAAGCCGAAGGAGTTGCTGAGCGCCGCGGTGAGCGTGAGCCGGCGGGGTTCGCCCGCCACGACGTCGAGGCCGATCCGGTCGTCGAGCGCGTCGAGGTTGGCGGTGGGCGGGACCAGGCCCTCCCGGACCGACAACACGGTCGCGATCGCTTCCACCGCACCGGAACCACCGAGCAGGTGGCCCAGCGCCCCCTTCGGCGCGGTGACCACCGGGCCGTCGCCGAGGACGCGCCGGATCGTGCCGCTCTCGGTCAGGTCGCCCAGCGGCGTCGCCGTCGCGTGCGCGTTGACGTGGCCGATGTCCCCGGCCGCCAGGCCGGCGCGGCGCAGCGCGGCGGTGATCGCGGCGGCCTGCCCGGTGCCGTCGGGGTCCGGCGCGGTGATGTGGTGGGCGTCGTTGCTCATCCCCGCGCCGGCGAGCCTGCCGTAGGCCTTCGCGCCGCGCGCCGCGGCGAAGTCCGCGCGCTCCAGCACGAGGACGCCGGCGCCCTCCCCCAGCACGAAACCGTCCCGGCCGGCGTCGAACGGGCGCGACGCCGTCCCGGGGCTGGCGTTGCGGGTGCTCATCGAGCGGGCCCTGGCGAACCCGGCCATGATCGCGGGCGTGATGCAGGCGTCGGTGCCGCCCGCGACCACGACGTCGGCCTCCCCCGCCACGATCATCCGCCACGCCCAGGCGATCGCCTCGGCCCCGGACGCGCAGGCCGACATCGGGGCGTGCACCCCGGCCCGCGCCTTCAGCGCGAGGCCGACCAGCGCGGCAGGCCCGTTGGGCATGACCATCGGGATCAGCTGCGGCGACACCGCCCGCAACCCCCGGTCCCGCAGGGCGTCGTGCTGGGCGACCAGGGTCGTCGCACCGCCGATGCCGGTGCCGACCACCACGCCGCAGCGCACCGGGTCCACCGTGCCGTCGGTCAGCGCCGCGTCCCGGCACGCCTGCCGGGCCGCGAGCACGGCCAGTTGTTCGGCGCGGTCCATCCGCTTGAGCTCGACGTGCTCCAGTTCCCCGTCGGGTTCGACGGCCAGCCGCGCGGCGATGCGCACCGGGAACTCCCGCGCCCATTCGACGTCCAGTGTGGACACTCCGGTGCGGCCGTCGAGCAGTCCCCGCCAGGTGGTGGCCACGTCCCCGCCCAGCGGGGTGGTGGCGCCGACGCCGGTGACGACGACTTCGACGTCCGGGCGGTTCACGCCGCCGCGCGCAGGTAGGCGGCGACGTCACCGAAGGTCCGCAGCGCGGGGAGGTTGTCCTCGGGGATGGTCAGGCCGTAGCTGATCTCGATCTCGTCGGTCAGCTCGACCATGGCCAGCGAGTCGATGTCCAGTTCGTCGCGCAGCGAAAGCCCGGTCAGCGGGCGGCCGGCGGACAGCGCGACCGGGTCGGTGCCTGCCACCTTCGCGATCAGCTGGGCCAGGGTGCGCTCGATGTCGTCGGCAGGGCTCACGGGTTACCTCCCACGGTGGATTTCGGGGCTACGGCAGGAGGCTGGCAACGGCCGCTGACCGACAGCTGACGGTTTGCCCCGGATCCGGGCCCGCTGTGCGCCGTGCACACCGAGTTCGCGGCACCGGCCCAGCCCGCGGCGCTATGGTCGGGCGATGCCGGGGCATCCGCACGCGTCCACGAGGGTCATCCGCGAGGTGGCCGCCGTCGTCCTCACCGAGCTGCCGTCCTTCGCCGACCGGCTGACCGCGCGGGGTGCGGTCGAGGAGAAGACCTTCTACGCGGGCGGCGGCCGGGTCGCGCCCGCGGACATGCGGCAGTCGTTCATGGACAACGCCCGCAGTGCGCTGGTCCTGATGACCGAGGGGTTCGGCACGCGGGCCGACTGGATCGCCGCTCCGCTGGCGACCGGCCGCCGCCGCGCCGAGCAGGGCGTGCCGCTGGAGGCGGTGCTGCACCTGTTCCGGCTGGGCACCGAGCTGCTGTGGGAGATGCTGCTGACCGTGGCCCGCCGCCGGTCACCGGACGAGCTGACCGGGTTCGTCGACAGCGTGATGGTGCTGTGGCAGGCGACCGACCGCGTCTCGACCGCGATGGTGGAGGGGTACCGGTCGCGGGAGATCCAGCTGCAGACGCGGGCGAACCGGCGCCGGGAGGGCCTGGTCCGGGTGCTCGTCGAAGGCCGGGGCGCGGACCCGGCCGTGGCCGCCGAAGCGGAGGCGGGCCTGGGGCTGCCCGGGCACGGCCGGTACGTGGTGGTCCTGGTGGTGTGCGACCTGGCGGCCGAGGACGTGGTGCCGGCGCCCGAACTGGCGGCGCTGGGCGTGCGGGTGGTCGTGGCGCCGTACCGGGACCGGGTGGTGTGGCTGGTGGAGCTGGGCGGGCTCACCGCCGACCGGCTGACCGGCCTGCTGGCGCCGCACCTGCGGCACCGCGCGGGCCTGTCCGGCGAGGTCGACGGCCTGGCCGAGATCGGCATCGCCTACCAGCTCGCGGAAATCGCGCTGCACACGCAGCCCGCGGACGCGCCAGGACTCGCCGCGCTCGACGACCGGCTGCCCGAGGCACTGGTGGTCGCCAGCCCGCGGCTGGCCCACCGGCTGGCGGCCCGTGCCCTCGGCCGGGTGCTGGACCTCGAAGACGACGAGCGCCACGTCCTGCTGGACACGCTGCGGGCGTGGTTCCGCGCGGACCGCTCCGCCACCCGCGCGGGCGAACTGCTGTACTGCCACCGCAACACGGTCCTCAACCGGCTGCGCAAGCTGGAGCAGCTCACCGGCGCGTCCCTGGAGGACGATCGCCACCGGCTGTGCTGCCGGCTGGCGCTGATGGCCCACGACCACCTGCGACGCGAATGACCCGCCCGCGGAGCCTCGGCTTCGCGGGCGGGTCGTCCGGCACGGGTCAGGAAGTGCTGCAGCTGACGCTGGGCCAGTTCCAGTTCCCGTTCGTCATGATGGTGACGCCCCAGTTGTTGCCGTTGCCGTTCGGTTTCGCGATCAGCACCTGGCTGCTGGGCCAGCTGGCGTTGATGTTCCAGGTGGCGCTGATCCGGGCGGGGCTCGGGACGTTCATCGTGACCGTCCACGAAGACGAGCCGCTGACCGAGACGTTCAGGTTGTACCGGTCACCCCAGGACTGCCCGGCCGAAAGCGTCGCCGTGCAGCTGCCGCCGCCCGGGTTCGTGGGCGTGGTCGTCGGGGTCGTGGTGTCCGTCGGCGTGGTCGTCGGCGTCGTGGGTGTGGTCGGTGTCGTCGTCGTGCCGGGACCGGCGGCGTTGAGCGCGTTCAGCACCGAGCTGTAGGCGGCCTTCTTGTTGCCGCCGCCGTCGAACAGCAGCGGGCTTTCGCTGGACCGCCAGGAATCGCTGTCCCGCACGCCCCACACGGTGATGCCGACGCAGCGCGCGACGTTCACGCACGCCTGGGTCAGCGCCGAGTACTGCGAGGTGTTCGCGTTCGTGACGTCGACCTCGGTGAGCGCCACGTCGACGCCGAGCGCCGCGAAGCTGGAGATCGTCTGCTGGAAGTTGCCCGGCACCGAGCTGCCGCCGGTGAAGTGGGCCTGCAGGCCGACGCAGTCGATCGGCACGCCGCGGGACTTGAAGTCCTGGACCATCCGGTAGACGCCCTGGGTCTTGCCGTAGCTCCAGTTGTCGATGTTGTAGTCGTTGTAGCAGAGCTTGGTCGACGGGTCGGCCGCGCGGGCGGTCCGGAACGCGACCTCGATCCAGTCGTTGCCGGTGCTCTGCAGGTTCGACGAGCGGCGGCTGCCGTCCTCGTTGAACGCTTCGTTGACGACGTCCCAGTACGCGAGTTTGCCCTGGTAGTGGGCCATCACCTTCTGGATGTGGTTGATCATGGCGTTGCGCAGGTTGCTGCCGCCCATGTTCTGCATCCAGCCGGGTTGCTGCGCGTGCCAGGCGAGCGTGTGCCCGCGGACCTTCGCGCCGTGGCTGACCGCCCAGTTGTAGATCTGGTCACCCGACGAGAAGTTGAACTGGTTCTGGTTGGGCTCGGTCGCGTCCGGCTTCATCTCGTTTTCGGGCGTCACCATGTTGAACTCGCGCGCCGCGATCGTGGTGTAGGCCGAGTCGTTCAGCCGGCCGGCGGCGATCGCCGTGCCGAAGTAGCGGCCGGACTGCGCGGCCGCGGCGCCCAGCGTGCTGGCCGCGGCGTCCGCGCCGGGCGCCGTCACCAGAACGGTTGCGGTCGCGGCCACCGTCGCCACGCCCGCCAGCACTCGAGTGGTCGTCGACCGCCACCAGCGCCTGCGGCGCAGGTCCGACGAACTTTCCGCCATTCCGTGGTCTCCTTCGGTGAATTTCCCCCGCTGTCAGCAGCAGAGCACGCCGAGGAAGGAGCAGGCAAAAAGTTTCGATCGACTTTCGGACCGGCGGGAGCGCCGTGGGCGGACCGTCGAAACTTTCGAACCACCCGGAATGCGATCACGGCCCCGTGTGGCGCTCACCAAGCCGAGCGGCGAGTTTCGGAATGGGCGGCTTCGTCGGCTGATGACGGCTCACGGGCGGCGGTGGATGGTGATGGAGTGGCCGACGTCGTCGATCGGCGTGCTCGTGCGCAGCAGCGCCGACAGCCGGTCGTCCGCCTTGGCGATCGCGGAATCCGATACCACGAGCAGCCCGTGGACCGTCTCCGGCGGCACCGCCAAGGGGTCCGCGGCGTCGATGCCGTAGGCGGCGGGCACTCCGCTGCCCTTGTAGACCAGCCACACCCGCTCGCCCGGGTACCGCTCCTTCAGCACCTCGCCCAGCCGGCCCAGGTCCTGACCCCAGTCGACGTTCGAGTCGTGCAGCTGCCGGTGGGTCTGCGCCGGGCCGCCGAACGCTTCGTTGGCGTACGGCAGGTAGTACGGGAACGTCCGCAGCGAACTGACCGCGGTGAAGGCGACCAGCACCACCACGGCGACGGACGTCCACCGGCGGCGCAGGGTGACCACGCCGGCCGCCGCGACGGCCAGGAACATCGGCAGGAACACCGCGTACCGGACGCCGAGGTCGCGGCTGCCGGTCATGGCCGCGGCCAGCAGCACCGCCGCGGGCACCACGACGTAGGGGGCCGCCGGGCGCAGCCGGCGAACGGCGACCATCGTGCCGGTACCGGCCGGCCAGAGGACGAGTGCGCCCAGCGGCGTCTTCACCAGCAGCGCGGCCGGGAGGTAGTACCACAGCGCCCCGACGTGCACGCTGCCGAACAGGAACGTGGTCCACACCTGGTCTTCGAAGCCGAACTGCACGCGCAGGCCGTCGAGGTACGGCCGCGGCAGCGGCAGCAGGCCGGTCAGCGCGCGCAGGCCCTCGGCGGGCGGCAGGCCCGCCGGTGGCACCCAGCGCAGCCGCGGATCGACGACCAGGTAGGAGATCCAGACGACGGCGACCGCGATCAGCGCGACACCGAGCGCCGCCGCGACGCTGGTGCCGACGCGCCGCAGAGTCCGATGTAGACTGTCAGCGCGGCGGGCGTGCCGGACCGAAAGCCCGGCCAGCGCCAGCACCACCGGAACCGCGGCCAGCGCGCTCATCTTCGTGGCCACGGCGGCACCCAGCGCGAGTCCCGCGAGGGGCAGGTAACGGCCGGGATGGTGACGGGCGCGCCACAGCAACCAGCACGACGTCACCAGGAAACCGGCCATCGGCACGTCCAGGGTGGCCAGCGAGCCGTGCGCGATCACGTCGGGGGAAAGCGCATACAGGGCCAGAGCCACCACGCCGCCGGCCGAGCCGGTCAGGTCGCGGGCGAAGGCGAAGACGACCAGCCCGAACAGCAGCGTCAGCACGATCACCGGCAGCCGGGCCGCCGGCAGCAGCCGGCCGGGGTCGTGGCCGGATTCGTACAGCACGTGCCGGCCGAGCTGCGTCTGGTCGCCGGTGAACCCGGCGTCCACGTGCGCGTCCGTGAAGGCCAGTCCGGTCGCGATGATCAGCTTGCCCAGCGGCGGGTGTTCCGGGTTGTACCGCAGGCTGTGGTGCTCCAGCGAAAAGATCGCCGTGCCGATGTAGACCGGCTCGTCGATGGTCGGGCTCTGCGCCACGGCCGTGGTGAGCATCGCGGCCGCCATCCCGGCCGGCAGGGCCACCACGGCGAGCGCGAGCAGCCACCGGCACCGGCGTGCGGGAGAACGCGCGGCGGCCAGGAGCGGCGGCGCGTCCTCCCGGATCGCTTCGGTGAGCACCTCCGGGGGACGTTCGGCGGCGGCGGAGGTTGTGCGCGGTTCCCTCCGTGGTGCCGGGCGGCAGGTCCCGGCGGGCCTGGTCGTCGCCGCCGTGCGCGATCAGCCGGTGACCGGTGCTGACGGCGTCCGGCGAATCCGGCATGCTGATCGGATGCCCCGCCGCGAGCTCCGCCCACACCACGTCTGGCTGATCGGTGTTCCGCTCAACCTGCTGCTCGCCGTCCCGGCCGCCTACCCGGTCGCGTTCGGGATGCTCGGGGCGCAGGTCCTGGCCGGTGAGCTCGGGTGGGTCCCGGTCGACCCCACGGTGGTCGACGACGGCGCGGGCTTCGTGATCGGGCTCGGCCTGGTGTCGGTGTTGTTCGCCGGGCTGGTGGTCTTCGGCCTGAACGCCCTGTTCGCCTTCCGCGCACCAAAACTGACCGCGGCGCCCTACTGGCTCGCCGTGGCCCTGCTGGTCGTGCTTCCCGGTGTCCTGTACTGGACCCATCGCTGAAACCGCCCGCGCAACCCTCGTCATCCATTCTGCGCGGCCGGCACCGCCGGTGAAACTTTCAGCCGCCGCCGGGCTCGGGCCAGCGGTGATACCGGGCCGGTCGTGAATCGCTTGCCAGAACCGGGGCCCTTGCGAACGATGGTGACGGGCCAGCCTGTGCACCGGCGGCCCCCTCGGCCGGCGGCGCGCCAGTCCTCCTGGCTCGGCCGGAGCCCCCAGCCCATCGACCTTCTGCAACGGAGATCCGATGTCCCTGCGCTTCCCCGGCCGGCGGCGGTCACGGCTGACCGCCGCTCCCCTGCTCGCCGCGACCATCACGGCGGCCACGCTCGTCCCGGTCGCTTCGGCGGCCCCGGACGGGCCGGCCACGCTGCCGGTCTACCGCGACACGCACTACAGCTTCGCCGAGCGGGCCGCCGACCTCGTCGCCCGCATGACGCTGCCCGAGAAGGTGCTGCAGCTGCGCACCAACAGCGCGCCGGCCATCCCGCGCCTCGGCGTCCAGCAGTACACCTACTGGAGCGAGGGCCAGCACGGCCTCAACACCCTCGGCGCGAACACCAACGCGGGCACGGTCACCGGCGGCGTGCACGCCACCAGCTTCCCGACGAACCTCGCGAGCACGATGTCCTGGGACCCGGAGCTGATCCGGCAGGAGACCACGGCCATCTCCGACGAGGCCCGCGGCATGCTCGACAAGTCGCTGTGGGGCGTCGCGCAGAACAACATCGGCCCGGACAAGAACAACTACGGCTCCCTGACCTACTGGGCGCCGACGGTGAACCTCGACCGCGACCCGCGGTGGGGCCGCACCGACGAAGGCTTCGGCGAAGACCCCTACCTGGTCGCGAAGATGGCCGGCGCGTTCGTCAACGGCTACCAGGGCCAGACCGCGTCCGGCCGGCCCACGACGCCGTACCTCAAGGTCGCCGCCACGGCCAAGCACTACGCGCTCAACGACGTCGAGAACGACCGGCACGCGGACTCCTCGGACACCACCGAGACCAACATCCGCGACTACTACACCAGGCAGTTCCGGCACCTGATCCAGGACGCCCACGTCTCCGGCCTGATGACGTCGTACAACGCGATCAACGGCACGCCGTCGCCCGCCGACACCTACACGGCGAACGCGATCGCCCAGCGCACCTACGGCTTCGACGGCTACGTCACCTCCGACTGCGGCGCGGTCGGCGACGTCTACGCGCCGGGCAGCCACAACTGGGCGCCGCCGGGCTGGACCACCAGCACCGCCGGCGCGGCGACGCAGTGGACGAACACCGCCACCGGACAGAAGGTTTCCGGGGCCGCGGGCGGCCAGGCGTACGCCCTGCGCGCGGGCACGCAGCTCAACTGCACCGGCTCCGAAGCCACCGTGGCCAACATCGAGGAGGCCATCAAGGCGGGCGTGCTGTCCGAGGGCGTGCTCGACAACGCGCTCGTGCACGTGTTCACCACCCGCATGCAGACCGGCGAGTTCGACCCGCCGGAGCGGGTGGCCTACACGAAGATCACCAAGGACGTGATCCAGAGCGCCGAGCACCAGGCGCTGGCCGCGAAGGTCGCCGCGAACTCGCTGGTCCTGCTGCGGAACGACCCGGTCGCCGGCACCGCCGCGCCGCTGCTGCCCGCCGACCCGGCGAAGCTCGGCACCGTCGTCATCGTCGGCGACCTCGCGAACAAGGTCACCCTCGGCGGGTACTCCGGCGAGCCCGCGCTGCAGGTGAACGCGGTGCAGGGCATCACGTCCGCGGTCAAGGCGGCCAGCCCGGGCGCCACGGTCACCTTCGACGCGTGCGGCACCTCCACCGGCACCACCGCGCCGGCGAGCTGCTCGGCGGCGACCCTGGCCGCGCTGAAGACGGCCGATCTGGTCGTGGTGTTCGCCGGGACCGACGGGAGCGTGGCCACCGAGGGCCGCGACCGCACGACGATCGCCATGCCGGGCAACTACGACTCGCTGATCGACCAGGTCAAGGCGGCCGGCAACCCGCGGACCGCGCTGGCGGTCCAGGCGGGCGGCGCGGTGTCCCTCGGCCACGCCGCGGGCATCCCGGGTGTCGTGTTCAGCTCCTACAACGGCGAAAGCCAGGGCACCGCGCTCGCCGACGTGCTGTTCGGCAAGCAGAACCCCAGCGGGCACCTGAACTTCACCTGGTACGCCGACGACGCGCAGCTGCCGGACATGAAGAACTACGGGCTGACGCCGTCGCAGACCGGCGGGCTCGGCCGCACGTACCAGTACTTCACCGGCACGCCGGCGTACCCGTTCGGCTACGGCCTCTCCTACGCGAAGTTCGCCTACTCCCGCGTGCACGCGGACACGAAGGCCGTCGATGCCAACGGACAGGTGACGGTGCACGTGGACGTGACGAACACCGGTGGCACGCCCGGCGCGGACGTCGCCCAGCTGTACGCGTCGACGGCGTTCACCGTGCCCGGCGTGGAGCTGCCGCGGCAGCGGCTGGCCGGCTTCGAGAAGACGAAGGTGCTCGCCCCCGGCCAGACCCAGCACCTGGCCATCCCGGTGCGGATCGCCGACCTTTCCTTCTGGGACGAGGGAAAGCGCCGTGAGGTGGTGTACCCGGGTCAGTACCGGTTCGGGGTGGGTGCCGACTCCGGCCACCTCGCCGGCACCGCCACGGTGGCCGTCACCGGGGCCCTCAAGCCCAAGACTCGGTACGTGACCGTGCAGCCCGGCCAGGTCGTCTTCGCGCCGGGCGCGCAGCTCGACCTGACCGCGAAGAACCCGTGGATCGCCGACGACACCGCCCAGGCGGACCGGCACGTGCCCGCCGACCACATCGTCGAGGCGGTGCACGACGACCAGTCGTTCGTCGACCTTTCGCGGGCCCGGATCGGTTACCACAGCAGCGATCCGCGGGTGGCCCAGGTGAGCCGGACCGGCCGGGTGACCATGGTGGCGCCCGGGGTCGCGACGATCAGCGTCACGGTCGACGGCGTCACCGGCACCACGCCGGTGGTGGTCGAGCAGCCGTTCACCCTCACCGCACCGTCCCAGGTGCAGGCGGGGACGACGTACACCGCCACGACCACGCTGCCGAACCCGGCCGGCGCACGGCCGCTGCGCGATGTGGCGTTGACGCTGGGTGTGCCCGCCGGCTGGACCGCGAAGGCCACTTCGCCGTCGACGTTCGCCACGGTGCCGGCCGGGCAGACGGTGAGCACGACGTGGGAGATCGGCGTGCCTGCCTCGGCGCAGCCGGGCAAGTTCGACGTCTCGGCCCAGGCCACGTTCACCTCGGCCAACGGCCGCGGCACGTCGGTGGACGCGACGACGGTCCTGCTGCCCCACCCGCCGTACGCCTCGCTGCCGGCGGCGTACAACAACGTGGGCATCAGCGACGACGCGACCCCGGGCGCGGGCAACTTCGACGGCGGCAACGCCAGCTTCTCCGCACAGGCACTGGCGGCGGCGACGCCGAGCCTGACCCCGGGAGCGACGTTCACCCACGACGGGCTGACGTTCACCTGGCCGGACGCCCGGCCGGGCAGCCCGGACAACGTGGTCGCGGGCAGTTCGGCGGGCGGCCAGACGATCGCGATCTCCGGCTCGGGCACCACACTGGGCCTGATCGGGGCGGGCGACTACGGCAGCCCGAGCGGAACGGCAACGGTGACGTACACGGACGGAACGACCGAGTCCCATTCGGTGAGTTTCGCCGACTGGTGGTCCAACGCGGCGACCGGTGGCGACATCCTCACGACGTTGCCGTACCTCAACAACAGCAACGGGCGGCTGGATCAGCGGGTGAGCTTGTACTACGCACCGATCCCCCTGCAGCCGGGCAAGACGGTGAAGTACGTGACGCTGCCGGACGTGAGCGACGGAGCCAACATGGGCACGGCGGCCATGCACATCTTCACGATGGCGATCGGCTGACCGAGGGGACCGCGTCCCGCCGGCCTTTCACGGCCGGCGGGACGCCTCTGTCCGGGCACGCGTCAGCGGTACCGGGATCCGCCCGAGTTCGCCGCACAGCGGACGTTTGCGCGGGGGCCGGGCGGATCCGGCCACCTGCGCGGCCACTCGGCCGCTCGTGCCGGCGGGCTTCCCACGCCTGCGCGGTAGGCCGAACGCGGACACGCCGCTCGGACCGGCCCATCGGTCGACCGTGAGCCGCCCCCTGCCCAGCGGGCGAGCCCGCCAAAAACCGAGCCAGGCCCCCCACCCCGCGGACAAGAACCGCAGCGCGCGGCCCCGCGTTACAGCAGGTTCGGCCGAAAGTCGCGTCCCGCCGCCCTTCACGGCCGGCGGGACGCCTCTGTCCGGGCCTACTTCTCAACGGGCACAGACGAAACTCGCGGCGGCACTCGGATCACCCGACCGGTACCGCGGCCAGTCCGGGTACTCGCACAACGGCCGTGAACGCTGATGAGCCGGATCGACCACCGTCTGCCCCACCGGCGGCCGTCCCGCGTCGACCCACTGCTCCAGCGCCGTCAGCGAATCCCAGCTCGCCGCGAACGCCGGTGTCCCGAAGTTCGCGTGGTTCGCTCCCGGGATGACGTAGTACCGCAGGAACCCGTCCGTCGCCCGGGGGCCCACCTCCGCGCGCACCCGCGAGTAGTAGTCACTCGTCGAATACGGTGAAACCAGCTCGTCCGCCGCGCCGTGGAACAGGATCAGCTTTCCTCCCGCCCGGGCGAACGGGCGCAGGTCCGCGTTGTTGCGGTCCTCGATCGCCGACAGCGCGCTGATCCGGCCCAGCCACTTGCCCGGGTTCCGCGGGTCGATGTCCAGCCCGCTGCGCCCGGGATCCCTGGTCAGGAAGTACTTCACCCACTGGTCCCAGTACTGCATCCCGTACCCGCTCGTCACCGGCATCGGGTCGGCCGGTGGTGTGGTGCCGAAGCCGAGGAACGGCGTGCGCATGTCCGCACCCGACAGGAACGGGAAGCCCGGGTACTGCTTCTCCCCGCTGGCGATCCGGTACGGCCACCGGAACGGCGACGACATCGCCGTCACCGCCCCGATCTGCGCGTCCGAAAGACACGCCGGCCCGGTGTCGGCGCCGCCCGGGCAGCGCAGCGCGCGCGGGTCGAAGCGGCAGCCCGGGTCCGAGACCACTCCGTCGGTCACGCCGTCCCGGCCGTCGCACGCCTTGATCACGCTGTCGTAGAGGAGCCCTTGCTTGACCGGCGGCGGGAACGCGCCCGGGCGTGCCAGCACCTGCGTCAGGTAGCCCAGGTCCAGGATCTCCGCGAGGTTGTTCCACGCCGGGAACGCGGAAATCACCCCGTCGAACGCCGTCGGCCAGCGCTGGGCGACCACGAGCGCCTCGCGGCCGCCGGTCGACCCGCCGGCGAAGAACACTTCGGCCGGCGTCGCCGCGTACGCGCGCCGGATCAGGAACAGGCTCGCGTCGCGGGTCTTCTTCAGCGCGTCGCCCGCGGCGAAGTTGTGCAGTGCTTCGTCGTTCACGCCGAACGACCCGTCCAGTGAAGGCGGGGACGCCGGGTTCTGCTGGTGACCGGAGTCGCTCGCGAAGGTCGCGTACCCCCTGGCCAGCGGGGCCGGCCGGTCGGCGGGGCCGAACGGCACGTTCGCCGTCACGTCCGGGATCGTGCCGTTGAACCCGCCGCCGCCGAACATCAGCGCCTTGTGGTTCCACGCGCGGGGCAGCGCCACGCGCAGCTTGATCGACGGGGCCGCCGGGTCGACCGGGTGGAGGTCCGCGTCCACCCGGCAGTAGTCCCCGGGCTCCACGACGGACGCCGCCGTGACCAGCCCGCCCGACGTCGGCAGGCTCATCACCGACGCGGGAATCCGCAGCCCGGCCAGCCCGGCGCAGTCCACCGCGGCAGGGGACGCGTCGGCAGGCGCGGGAAACGCCAGCAGCAAGGCGGCCGAGACCGCGAGTGTCTTCTTCATCGTCCGGCCACCTCGTGCAGGTGCGCGCCGGGGACGGCGTCCGGATCCGCCCGGACCTCCGCGGGGTTCGTCTCGGGCAGGAACCACGCGCTGGCGAAGGTGATCAACCCCATCAGCGTGATGTAGAGCGCGACCGGCCACGTGCTCCCGGCCGCCGCGATCAGCGCGGTCATCAGGAACGGCGTCCCCCCGCTGACGATGATCGCGGACAGCTGGTAGGACAGCGACGCGCCCGAGTAGCGGACGTTGGGCGCGAAGAGCTCGCCGAGGAAGCTCGCGATCGGGCCGTAGGTGAGGCACTGGAACACGAACCCGACCGCCACCGCGACGAAGATCAGCGGCAGCGACGCGGTGCCGACGAGCCCGAAGTACGGGAACGCCCACAGCGCCACGCCCAGCCCGCCGATCAGGATCAGCGGGCGCCGGCCCACCTTGTCCGAGAAGTAGCCGGACCAGGGAATCGTCACGAGCATCGCCGCGGAACTGAGCAGCACCACCGCGAGCAGGGAGTCGCGCTGCAGCTTGAGCGTGCCGGTGCCGTAGCTCAGCAGCCCGGAAATGCTGACGTAGAACAGGCTGTTGGTGGCCGACAGCAGCCCGCAGCCGAGCAGGATGGTCCCCCACTTGCTGCGCAGCACCTGCGCGAGCGGCGCCCGGACCACCGGGCCTTCCCGGCCCGCCACCGCTTCCTGCAGCCGGCGGAACTCCGGCGTGT
Organism: Amycolatopsis sp. Hca4; assembly: GCF_013364075.1. Lineage (GTDB taxonomy): Bacteria > Actinomycetota > Actinomycetes > Mycobacteriales > Pseudonocardiaceae > Amycolatopsis. Next base: position 9,748,699 of record NZ_CP054925.1, on the reverse strand, counting down.
CCTCCACCTTGGCCTGGATGTAGAGCACCACGCCGAACATCACGACGCTGAGCAGGAACGGGATCCGCCAGCCCCACGACAGGAAGGCCGCGTCCGGCATCAGGCCGCTGGCCGCGACGAAGATCAGGTTGGACAGGACCACCGCGACCGGCACGCTCGTCTGCCCGAACGTCCCGGCGAAACCGCGCCGCTTGGGACTGGCGGATTCGGTCAGCAGCAGCACGATGCCGCCCCACTGGCCGCCGGCCGCGAGGCCCTGGACGAACCGCAGGATCACCAGCAGCGTCGGGGCCAGCGCGCCGACGCTCGCCGCGCTCGGCAGGCAGCCGATCAGGAAGGTCGCGGCCCCCATCAGCGCCAGGCAGGCGACCACCACCGGCTTGCGGCCGTACTTGTCCCCGAGGTGCCCGGCCAGCACGCCGCCGACCGGCCGCGCCACGAACCCGGCCCAGAACGTGCTGAAGGCCAGCAGCGTCCCGGTCAGCGCCGACGCGTGCGGGAAGAACACCTTCGGGAACACCAGCGCCGCCGCGGTGCCGTAGAGGAAGAAGTCGTACCACTCGATCGAGCTGCCGATGAGCCCGGCCGCGAGCAGTTTGCGGAAGGCCCGGCGCGGGGTGGCGGGCACGCCGGTGCCGGACTGCCCCTCGGGTTGGGTGAGCGGAATGGCCATGGGTGCCGCCTTCGTCGATGAGGTCAGCAGGTGCTGGCGGTGATGGTAGGGCGGCGCTACCCTGCGACCTGAGGTGTGGACCACCCACTCCTCCCGCCGCACCGGTGGGTCTTTCGCCCACCCTCGATGCCGAGGAGGGCGCCCCGTGACCGGTACGGCGGAACCGCGACGGCAGCGCGAACTGGCGTCCCTCTACGCGACCGTCAAGTCGCTCACCGCGCTCGGCGAGCTGGACGAGGTGCTGCAGTCGATCGTGCACCACGCGCACGACCTGATCGGCACCGACTTCACCTACCTGTCGCTGGTCGGCGCGGACGGCAGGCTGTCGGCGCGCGCGTCGGACGGCACCATCTCCGCGGAGTTCCTCGCCGCGGCCATCCCGGCCACGGTCGGCCTCGGCGGCAAGGTGCTGGCCTCCAAGAGCCCGCACTGGGTGCGCGACTACGCCACCTCGACGCTCATCCAGCACGACCCGAACTTCGACCGCCTGGTCGTCACCGAAGAACTGGTCGCGCTGCTCGGGGTGCCGCTGGTGATCCGCGGCGAAGCGGTGGGCGCGCTGTTCGCCGCGGACCGGTCCGAGCGGTCGTTCCAGGCCGAGGAGATCGCGCTGCTGAACGCCTTCGCCGACCACGCCGCGGTCGCCCTCGACAACGCCCGGCTCTACGAAGCGAGCCAGACCGCGTTGCGGGACCTGCGGGTGGCGTACGGGAAAATCGAGCGCGCGCAGGCGATCCACGAAGCCCTGACCGGTGTCGTGCTGGACGGCGGCACCCCCCGCGACGTCGCCCAGCACCTCGCCGACCAGCTCGGCGGCAGCGTCACGCTCCTCGACCGCGCCGCCGGTCCACTGAGGACGGACCTGGCCGGTGCCGTCGAGGACGCCCGCCGCACCGGCCGCTGCGCGACGTCGGCCGGGACCGACGGGACCGACCGGAGCGTGGCGGCCGTCCAGGCGGGCGACAGCTACCTCGGCGCGCTGGTGTGGAGCAGGCCGTCGGGCACCGGCGACGACACGGACCTGCGGACCCTCGAACGCGCCACGCACATCCTCGGGCTGCTCATCCTCAAGGAGCAGGCCGTCGCCGAGGCCGGCGAACGGCTGAGCGGCGAGCTGCTGACCGAGCTGATGGTCGGCAGTCCCGGCATCGGCCCGGCCCAGCGCGCGCGGGCCCGGGCGCGCAACATCGACGTCGACCGCCTGGACCTGGTCCTGGTCGCGGAGTCCGCCGCCGTGGCGCCGGGCGACCTCGCGCGGCACCTGCACGACATCGCCCGGGAGCGCGCCGGGCTGGCCGGCGAGCACCTCGGCCGGGCCACGATGATCCTGCCCGCCGCCGACGACGAGGCGACCGTCGCGGACGTCCACACGCGACTGCGCCGGACGCTGGGCGGTCCGGTCATCGTCGTCGCCGAGCGGGCGGCCGGCCACGACTGGGCCCGGGCGTACGCACTGGCGGGCCGCTGCGGCGCGGTGATGCGCGCGCTCGGGCACACCGACGGCGGCGCCACCACCCGGCAGTACGCCCTGTACGCCATGGTGTTCGACCCGGAACGGGCCGGCGAGCTCGACCGCTTCCTGGCCGGCTCGATCGGCGCACTCCTGGAGTACGACCGGCGGCGCGGCACCGACCTGGTCGGCACGCTCGGCGCGTACTACGTCCACCGTGCCAACGTCGCCGCGACGGCCCGCGCGCTGCACTTGCACGTGAACACGCTGCTGAAGCGCTTGGACCGGGCCGGGACGGTGCTCGGCTCGGACTGGCGGCACGAGAACGACCTGGAACTGCAGCTCGGACTGCGGTTACACCAGCTCCGCGCCGCCACGCCCTGAGTGTCAGCCGACCCGGGCCGAGTCTCTCAGTGCCGTCTTCGAGATCTTGCCCGTGCCCGTCTTCGGCAGCGCGGGCACGAACACGAACTCGTCGGGCAGCCACCACTTCGCGACCATCGGCGTGATGTGCGCCTCGAGCTCGTCCGCCGTGACCTCCGCACCCTCGCGCAGCACCACGTACGCCACCGGGCGTTCCATCCAGCGCGGGTCCGGCCGGGCGATCACCGCCGCCTCGGTGACGTCCGGGTGGGAGGTGATGGCGCTTTCGAGCTCGACCGAGGAAATCCACTCGCCGCCGGACTTGATCAGGTCCTTCATGCGGTCCACCAGGCGCAGGTAGCCGTCGGGGTCGATGGTGGCCAGGTCGCCCGTGCGCAGCCAGCCGTCGGCGGTGAAGCTCTCGACCGCGTCGACCCGGTAGTAGCCGCCCGCCACCCACGGGCCCGCGACCTGCAGCTCACCGACCGCGTCGCCGTCGCGGGGCAGCTCCACGCCGGTTTCGACGTCGACGATCCGCACGTTCACCAGCGGCAGCGGCTGGCCCTGGGCGGCACGCACGGCCACCTGGTCCGCCGCGGACGCGTCCCGGTGCTGGGTGCGCGTGCCGCCGATCGCGCCGACCGGGCTGACCTCCGTCATCCCCCACGAATGCGTGATGGGCACGCCGATCGCGGCGCGGAAGGTCTCCGACAGCGCCGGCGGCACGGCCGACCCGCCGCCGAGCAGGAACCGGGTGGCGCTCAGGTCGTGCTCGCGCAGGCGGGGCGCCATCGTCGTCCACACGGTGGGCACGGCCCCGGCGACGGTGACGCGCTCGGCGGCCATCAGCCGCAGCAGGTGGTCCGGGTCCGCCGACGGGCCGGGCAGCACCAGGGACGCGCCGGTCAGCATCGCGCCGTAGGGCAGGCCCCAGGCGTTGGCGTGGAACATCGGCACGATCGGCAGCACGACGTCGCTTTCGCAGAGGCCGACGAGGCCCGCGGCCAGCGTGCCCAGGCCGTGCAGGACCGTCGAGCGGTGGCTGTAGAGCACGCCCTTGGGCGGCCCGGTCGTGCCCGAGGTGTAGCAGAGCCCGGACGCCAGCTGCTCGTCGGCGAGGGTGAAGCCGTCCTCGAACGAACCCGCGAAGGGCTCCGCCGCGGCGACCAGGTCGTCGTAGTGCCGGATGCGCGGATCGTCCGGGACGGGCTCGCCGCTGTCGTCGGGCAGCACCACCCAGTACCGCACCTTCGGCAGCCGGGCGGCGCTCGGCCAGATCCGCGGCAGCAGCGCGCGGTCGACGAACACGACGTCGTCCTCGGCGTGCTCGACGATGTACTCGAGGTGCTCCGCCGGCAGCCGGATGTTGATCGGGTGCAGCACCCGCTTGGTCACCGGAGCGGCCAGGTAGAGCTCGAGGTGACGCCGGTGGTTGCTCGCGAAGGTCGCGACCCGCGCCCCGACGGGGACGCCGAGCGCGGCCAGCGCGGTGGCCAGGCGCCGGGTCCCGAGGGCCACGTCGGCGTAGGTCAGCCGCTCACCGCCGGCCGTGACGACTTCCTTGTGCGCGTAGAGCCGCTCGGCACGCTCCAGGATGTGGGCGATGGTGAGCGGCCGTGGCTGCATCAGCCCGTCCATGGCGCCTCTTCCGGTCGGGGGATCTTCGGGTCGCGAGTGACTTTAAAAGCGGTCCCGGCCCGGACGAGAGGTGCGAACCGCCCACTCGTCCACCCCTTCCGGTGGTGATCACCTCCACACGCTCCCGAGCGCCGGGAGGCATCACGCGTGATCAGAAAGGCATCACGCGTGACGGGAGAGGCATCACGCTGATGCCCCTCCCATCACACGTGATGCCCCTCCAACCACAGGTGATGCCTTTGGGATCACGGGTAGGAGCGGTTGAAGCGGGGCGGGACGTAGCCGAGGTAGCGGCCCGGTGTGCCGTCCGCGGCGGCGGACAGGGCGTTCATCGTGCGGGGCGAGGTGTCCGGCCAGTGGCCGGTGCGCAGCCGGGTCAGCATGCGGTCGATCGCCGCCTGCTGTTCGCCCGTCGTGTACGTGCAGTGGCCCGCCGTCTGCACGTACGTCTGGCGGAGCAGGGACGCGGTGCCCGTGCGGCGGGCCAGCGACTCGTACGACGACTGCTGCGCCACCGTCGAGATCTGGTCGCCGGTGCCGTTGACCGTCAGCACCGGGATCCGCAGCTCGCCGGTGAACACGATGCCCCGCCGCAGGTACGCGACCGCCGCCGGGTCGGCCGCGACGCGCGGAGCCGCGGCGAGGCCGGCGAAGTCGGCCTGCAGGTCGAGGCCCGCGCGGGCGTACAGCCGCCGCACGGCGTCGCGCTGCTCCGGGGCCGCCAGCGCGAACTGGCGCGTGTAGTCCACGCCCGTGTTCCACGACGGGTTCCCGCCCGCCAGCTGCTCGATCGTCCGGCGGCTGCTGACCGCCTGTCCGAGGTACGGCAGCGGACCGCCCGCCAGCGCGAGGTACATGCCCCGCTCGACGCCGTCGGTGTCGCGGGCGGCCGGCACCGGCGTCGGCGAGCCGTCCGGAGCGAGGCCCCAGCCAGGCAGCTGGCCGATCGCCGCCGCGAGCGCGATGCGCGCCTTCCCGGCCGCCGTCCCCTGGGCCGAGGCCATCGCCGAGAGCCACTGCTGCTGCGTTCCCGGGACGTCGGCCGGCATGCCGGTCACCGGCAGGGCCGAGTCCCGGAACAGCAGCGTCTTCAGCGTGAACACCGTGTCGAGCTTCTGGTTCCACTGCCCGACCGCGCCGCCGAGGCCACCGCACATCGGGATCGCCGCGGCGAACCGGCCGGGGTACACCTGCGCGACCCCGGCGGCGACCATCCCGCCCATCGACCGGCCTTCGGCGATCGCGTACCGCGCCGGCCCGAACGCGGCTTCGAACTTCCCGAGCGCCTCCGCCTGGTTGTCGATCGCCCGCGCGATGTTCCAGCTGCTGACCGTGCGGGTGGTGCCGCCCACGGCGTAGCCGCGGTCCACCAGGCTCGCGGTGAGCGGGCTCGTCAGGCCGCCCGCGGCGAAGTCGAGGTCCACCAGCACCGCGCCGTTCCACCGGGCCGGCTTGGCGAACGCGTACGGCGTCCCGTCGGCCAGCTGCCCTTCGGTGCACGCGGCCGCCGGGCACGACGAGGCCGCGTCGGCGGTCGCCGGGACCGCCGCCAGCACCGTGGCCGCGGCCAGACCGGCCCAGGTTCTCCTGCTCATGACCAGCTCCTCAGAAGTTCTTGCTCGTGACGGTCCAGCCCGGGGTGGCGCACAGGCCGCAGCCCGCGCCGAGGAAGTAGCCCCGCGCGGTGCGGTTGCCGTTGAGGGTGAAGTCGAACCAGGCGACCAGGACCCGCACGGCCTCCTCGCGGACGCTCGGGTCGGGGCTGCCGTCACGCTGGCCGTAGACGAAGCCGGTGTGGCCCGCGGCCGCGTTGGTCGCCCGGACCGCCGGGACGGTGACGAGGTCGTAGTTCTCGCCGCTGTTGGCGTAGGCGACGTCGCTCGGGCCGCCGTCGGCGAACAGCACCGGCGTGTGCAGGTTCCGCAGGTTCTCCCGGCCGCAGCCGAGGGTGCCGTCGGCGAAGAACCCGCTGTCGAGCGACAGCACCGACTTCACCCGCGGGTCCGCCCCGGCGACGAGGGCTTCGAGGCCGCCGCACGAGTGCCCGGCGACGCCGATCCGCCGCGGGTCGAGCCGGGCCCGCAGCTCGCTGCCCGGACGGCCGTTCTCCCGCTCGGCCCAGGTGATCGCGTCGGTGATCACCTTCGGTACCGGCGAGCCGTTCTCGGTGAGGGCGGGCTCGTCGAACCCGCCGACGGCCACGACGACGAACCCGTGCGCGGCCAGCAGCGTCTCCAGGGTGAGCAGCTCGTCGTTGCTGGTGTGCCGGCAGGCGCCGTTGCCGAACACCACGACCGGCAGCCTGCCGCGCACCCGGTCGAGGTCGGCGGGCCGGTAGACGGTGTACTCGGCCGCGTAGTCCCCCGTCCTGGCCGCGCCTTCGCGGACGACCGGGTGGAACACCCCGGCCGCGGGCGGCGCGGGTGGCGCCGCGACCTCCGCCTCGGGAGCACCGGGGACGACGACCGCCGCGGTCACCGCGACGAGAGCCGTCGCGGCGGCGGCGAGTGCGGGTTTGACGAAGGCCATCGGAAGTCCTTTCACCGTGGGGTGGCCGCGTTGAAGACCGGCTTCGGCACCGAGACCTGGGTGAGCCCCCAGCGGGACATGATCCCGACGTACGTGCCGTTCTCGAAGAGCTCTTCGAACACCTTCTGCAGCACCGGGCCCAGTCCGGACGACTTGGGGACGTACAACGCCAGGTCGTCCTTGGTGGCGCCCTGCGCTTCGGTCTGGGTGACGTACTTGTTCCCGCCTTGGCGCTGCGTGACGTCGATCGCCGCGGCCTCGGTCATCCCCGCGGCGTCCGCGCGGCCCGAGCGGGTGGCCAGCAGCGTCGCGTTCGTGTCGTCGAGGCCGACGGTCTGCGTGGCCTTCCGCTTGGTGTCCGTGCAGAACCGGGACAGCTTGTTCAGCTGGTCTTCGACGACGCTCGCGGTCACCACCGCGATGCGCTTGCCGCAGAGGTCTTCGACGCGCGCGATCCCGGCCGTCGAATCGGTGGGGAACACGTACGCGGTGCGGGTGGTCATCCAGGTGATCGTGTCGAACTGCTTTTCGCGCTCGGCGGTCGCCTTGACCGGGCCGTTGAACGCGTCGTACCGGCCGGCCTGCATGCCCTGCAGCGCGGCCGGGAGCCCGGCGACGACGACGGTCCGGGTGCGGACGCCGAGCACCTGGCCGATCGCGGCCTGGAAGTCGGCGTCGATCCCGGTGACCGTGCCGTCCGTGGCGATCGTGCGGTAGGGCGGGTGGGAGTCACCGGCGAACCGCAGCTCGCCGGCGTCCTTGATCGCCTGCGGCAGCGCGTCGTGCAGGGACGGCACCACCGGGAGGTTCGTCCCGGTGGCCAGGCCCGGGGAACCGGTGCCGACCGTGCACCCGGCGACGGCCAGCCCGAGGGCCGCGGTCGCGAGGATCGCACTTCGGCTTCGTCGGCGAAGTGGAGATCGCACGTCACTCCTTTTCGGATGGTCAGGTCAGTTCGTCGAGCCATTCGGTCATCCGCGCGGTCAGGCCGTCGCCGGTGCGGGCGTCGACGTTGTCCGCCGGCAGTTCCAGGACCGGGATGCCCGCCGCGCGCAGGGCGCGGGTGGTGAAGTAGCTGCCGCGCGCGTCGTCGGAGACGAGGTGCACGACGCCGTCGACGCCGTGGTGGCGTGCTTCCTTGACGTACCACTCGGCCGACCACGGCGGGGTGTAGAGCTGGTCGCCGAAGGCGGCGAAGCGGGCGGCCAGCGCGCGCAGCGGGTCGTCGCCGTAGCGCAGGTAGCCGTCCGCGGCGATGGCGAGGTACATCGACCACACGAACACCGCGCCGTGCGATTCCTGGAACCGCTGGTAGAAGCCGAGGTCGAACCACAGCCCCCGGCCGATCCACATCAGCCGCAGCCGCTCGTCCGCGCACACCGCAACGCCCGCGTCGATCCGGTCGCGCACCTCGTCGTGGAACGCGCGGGCGGCGTCACGCGCCCACTCGGTGCCGCGGTGCCACTGAGGCACCATGACGCTCGGGATGCCGTCGGTGACCGCGATCGGGCACGGCCGGGCGGCCGCGATGAGGTCGCGGGTGCGGCGGTTCCACTCCTGCTGCTCGTTGACCAGGTCCAGCACCTCGCGGAACCGCGTCTCGGAGAACACCCGGCCGGTGGTCTGCTCGAGGAACCGGATCAGCCCGGTCAGCTCGCCGGTCAGCAGGTCGAGGCGGTCGCTGCCGATGGCTTCCTCCCAGCGGTGCGGCATCAGCTCCCACCACCGCGCCGGGACCTCGTTCTCCGCCGCGCTTTCCAGCGGGTAGTAGGTGACGCCGGGTTGCGCGCCCCAGACGTCGAAGATCTTCCGCGCCGCGTCGCCGGTCGTCTCGCCGAGCACGATCGACGGGGTCGGCAGCCCGCCCCACGGCGCCTGGTCCGGGTCGTCCTCGAACGCCGAGGCCAGCGAGGTGGCGCTGTACTGCTCGATGTAGTCCGGGTACCCGCGCTCGCGCAGCAGGCCGAGGTAGCGCTGGGTCTGGCGCTTCGCCGCGACGATCGAGGCCCACCACTGGTTGACCACGTACGGGATGTCCATCGCGCGGAAGATCTCCTGCGGCGCGTCCGCGTTGACCAGCGCCAGCGGGCCGCCTTCGGCACGCAGGCGGGCGAACCACTCGCGCTGGTGGGTGGTCGCGGTGGTCGCCGACGCCAGCCGGGCCGTCATGCCGCGGCCCGCACCGGGACGAGCGCCGCCAGCGCCTCGGCCGTCAGCTCGCCGTACGGCTGCCGTTCGGCCAGCACCGACGGCAGGCCCGTCGCGGCCCGCTGCCCGGGGAAGTCCCACGGCGGAGCGTCGTCGTGGACGCGGGCGTAGGAGAACAGGACTTCGGCACCGCAGGCCCGGGCGGCCGCGGCGGTGTGCGCGGCGCGCTGCCCGATCGACGCGCGGGGCGCCGACGGGCCGTTGTACTGGTACCGCTCGGCCAGTGCCAGTTCCGTCGGCGCCGCGCACGTGCGGGCGAAGAGCAGCTCGCCCCAGTCGTGGTCCTCCCCCGCGACGAAGAAACCGTTGCGCTCCAGGGTTTCGTACACCTCCGGAGAGTCGTGGGAACTGCCGGTGAGGAACAGCCGCACCCCTTCGGCCGCGGGCAGGTCCTCGGCCAGCACGCGCTCGACGAGGGTGATGGCCTCGTCGACCGGCACCGCCGTCGTAGCGGCGACGAGTTCGAGGAACCGGGTGCCGCTCAGCCGGTTCTCCCGGCGCAGCACGGCGGCCCGAGCGAGCAACCGTCGCAGCGTGTCGTGGACGGTGATGGCCGCGGCGAGGTCGTCGTCGGCGATCGGCCGCCAGCGCCCCAGCCACTCGCGCAGCTGCGCGATCTTCGCGTGGACGTACCGGGTGGTCGTGTGGTGCGGCAGGTGCAGCACGTCGACCAGGCGCAGCGGCGGCAGTCCCAGCGACGGCTCGATCCGGTGCAGCTCCCGCAGGGCGTAGAACAGGCGCAACGACGCTTCGCAGTCGCGGGAGACGACGATGGCCTCCAACGGGCCGTAGGCCCCGGTGAGGATGCGCGTCAGTACCGACCGGGCCACCGGGTCGACCCCGCGGCCGAGGTAGCGGTCCCCGAGCGAGCTGTCCTCGCCGGGCTTGCCGGTCAGCCGCAGCGGCCGCAGGCCCGTCGCGGTGATCAGCTCGACCGGGACGTCGGCGCCGACGTACCCCACGGTGCTCAAATGACCGCCTCCGCGACCAGGTCCGCCAGCTGCTGCTCGGTGTAGCCGAGCAGCTCGCGGTAGACGTGCTCGTTGTGCTCCCCCAGCCCGGGCGCCGGCCGGTCGAGGGCGGCGCGGGCGGCGGAGAACCGGATGGGCACGCCGGTGCCGGCCAGGTCGGCCACGGCGCCGTGGCGCGGGTGCCGCAGCGGCACGACCTCCTCGCGCGCCAGGACCAGCGGGTCCCGCACCGCCTCGCGCGGCTCGCGCACCTCCGCCGCGGGGACGCCTTCGGCGGTGAACGCGGCGAGGATCTCTTCCAGTGGCCGCACCCGGCACCACTCGCGGATCAGGCCGTGCAGCTCGTCGGCGGCGCGGACCCGCTGGTCCCGCGTGCGGTAGCGGTCGTCCTCGGCCAGTTCGGGACGGCCGATCGCCCGCAGCACGCCGTGGGCGAAGGCGTCGGTCGGGGCGCACAGGGCCACGTAACCGTCGAGAGCAGGCAGGATCCCGAACGGCGCCAGCCGCGGCACCATCGAGCCGGTGCGCTGGGGCAGGCCGACCGCGTCGAAGGCGTCGAACGGCTCGCAGGCGACCAGTGAGGTCAGCGCACCGAGCATCGACACGTCCACGCGCTGGCCCTCGCCGGTGTGCTCGGCCTGCAGCAGCGCCGACACCGTGCCGACCACGGCGAACAGCGGCGCCAGCAGGTCGCCGATCGGCAGCCCGAACCGGACCGGGCCCTCGTCGGGCTCGCCCGCGGTCATCATCACGCCGCTGAGCGCCTGGATGATCGAGTCCATCGCCTTGCCGGAACCCGGGCCGCCCTGGGCGCCGAACCCGCTGATCGAGGTGTAGACCAGCCGCGGGTTGAGCTCCCGGACGTGGTCGTAGGAGATGCCGAGCCGGTCGGTGACGCCCGGGCTGTAGTTCTCCACCAGCACGTCGGCGTCGCGGACGAGGTCGGCGAAGACCGCGTGCGAGCGCGGGTTCTTCAGGTCGAGGGTGACGCTGAGCTTGTTGCGGCCGCGCAGCAGCATCGACACCGAGAGGTCGTCGTCGTGCCGCCGGGCGAGGTTCAGCCCGTCACGCCCGACGTAGGGTGCGTTGTTGCGGGAGGAATCCCCGCCGGTGGCGGGGTTTTCGACCTTGATCACGGTGGCGCCGAGCCCGGCGAGCAGCAGCGTCGCGTACGGCCCGGCGAGCGCGGTGGTCAGGTCGATGACGGTGCGGCCGGCCAGTGGCTGGTCGGTCATGAAGGAACCCCCTCGGTGAGATCGACGAGCACTTCGGTGCCGCGGGTGGTGAACCGGCCGCCCAGCCGGGCCCCGCGGGTGATGTCCTCGACGTACTTCGTGACGGCCTCGCCCTCCGGCGTGCCGCCGACCGGGACCGGGCGGCCCCGGTCGTCGATCCGGCACGGGACGAACCCGGCTTCGCGCAGCCCGGTCCCGTCGAAGCGGCAGAAGGCGATGACGGTGTTGCGGCTTTCGGGGTGGAACGGGAAGAACGGCATGTCCGGGTCCGGCGCGAAGCCGTACAGCTTCGTCCGCCGCTCGGCCCACGCGCGCAGCTCGTCCGCGCCGACGCCCGCGCCCGGGGTCAGCGCGTGGGTGACCGTGGCGAAGTTGCCGAGACCGTGGAAGATCGGCCGTCCTCTGTGGACTTCGATGCCCCGCATGATGTGCGGGTGGTGGGAGAACACCGCGTCGGCACCGGCGTCGACCGCCGCGCGGGCGACCGGGCGTTCGTACATCGCGACCTCGACCGGGGTGTGGCCGACGCCCTTGTGCAGCGCCACCAGCACGACGTCGGCCTCGGCCCGCAGGCGGCGCACGTCGTCGGCCATCGCCTCCTGGCTGTCCGGGTCGGCGAAGGTGTAGATCTTCGGCGGCCCGCCCGGGCTGGCGTGGTCCAGCTCGTAGTGGGTGAGGACGTGGACGTAGGCACAGCCGGGCTTGCGGGAGCCGGCCCAGGACTCGCGCGGGCCCACGCAGTTGTAGGACAGCACGCCGATGCGCAGGCCACCGCGTTCGACGACCGCCGGGCGCCGGGCTTCGGCGAGGTTCGACCCGGCACCCGTCGGCACCATGCCCGCGGCGCGAGCGTAGGCGATCGTGTCGGCCAGCCCGCCTGCCCCGGCGTCGAGGACGTGGTTGCCCGCCAGGGTGACCACCGCGAAGCCGGCCCCGGCCACCGCCTTCAGCGCCTCGGGATCCGCGGGCGGCGCCGGGACGTCGGTGCTCTGCTGGACGGCCGTGGTCGAGTGCGGCACCTCGACGTGCCCGATCGCCAGGTCCATCGCCCGCAGCACCGGCGCGGCCGGGGCGAGGAAGAACTCGGGGTCGGGCTCGTCCAGGATGAGGTCGCCGACCGCGCCGACAGTGATCACGAAGCACCTTCCGTTTCGGACAGATGGCGGGACAGGAAGGCACGCAGCCGGTCGGTCCGCGGCC